>JAFRKZ010000167.1 GCA_017431485.1 Parasporobacterium sp.
ATGGGTCCCTGTTTCGCAGATTACTCCATCTTTCAGGACCATGATGCAGTCTGCCTGCAAGATCGTGGAAAGCCTGTGGGCGATCACGATACTGGTTCTTCCTTTCATCAATGTTTCCATCGCATTCTGGATGGCATTTTCAGAAATGGAGTCCAGAGCAGAAGTGGCTTCATCCAGGATCAGGATCTTGGGATCTTTCAGGATCACACGTGCGATAGAGATCCTTTGCTTTTCACCGCCGGAAAGCTTCAGCCCGCGATTGCCGACAGCAGTTTGATATCCTTCCGGCTGCGAGATGATGAAATCATGGATATTCGCGGCGCGGCAGGCTTCATAGACTTCTTCCTCCGAGGCGTCTTCCCTGGCGTACAGAAGGTTTTCCATTACAGATCCGTTAAACAGGTAAGTGTCCTGGGTGACCATGCCCACATTCCGGCGGAGGTACTCCAGATCGATATCCCTTACATCCGTTCCGGCAATCCGGACAGCTCCTGCATTTACATCATAAAGGCGAGGGATCAGGTTGACCAATGTGGATTTTCCGGAGCCGGAGGGGCCGACGACTGCATACATTTTTCCTCCCGGAACTTCGAAAGAGATATCTTTCAGGATCTTCGTTTCGGGATCGTAACCGAAGCTGACATGTTCAAAAGTCACCGGCTGATCCTGAAATTGAGGCTTTACGCCATTTTCCGGGCTGGTCAGAGTATTCTTCCTGTCAAGATAGTCAAAGATCCTGGTGAAGAGCGCCAGGGATCTTGTGAGGTCCACATGAATGTTCAGAAGAGATTCTACCGGGCGGTACAGGCGGTTGACCAGGGCTACGGTAGCGGTAACAGTTCCTACAGTAAGGGAAGGATCCCAGTGCCGGATGATCAGAAGACCACCGGCAAAATAGATCAGCAAAGGACCGATCTGTGTAAAGATTCCCATTATGACCATAAACCATTTGCCGCTGCGGGATTCTTTCAGGGCAAGATCGGATACTTCCTTATTCAGGGTCATAAAGCGGCTGTATTCTTTTTTTTCACGGGTAAATAGCTTGACCAGCATGGATCCGCTGACGGACAGGGTTTCATTGATCATCTGGTTCATCTCATCGTTTTTGGCCTGGCTTTTTGTCAGCAGGGAATAGCGGGTCTTTCCTGCCTGTCTGGTGGGAAGGATCAGAAGAGGAATGATAATGATCCCGACGATTGCCAGCTTCCAGCTCATGGTAAATAAGGCTACCAACGTTGTCACAACAGTAGCGGTGTTGCTTACCATGGAAGCCAATGTTCCGCTGATCACGGAACTCACCCCGCTGATATCCGTATTCATACGGGTGATGATGTCGCCCTGTTTTTCGGTCGTAAAGAAAGAATGGGGCATGTATTCAAGATGCAGATACATTTCATTCTTCATATCATAGATGATCTTCTGGGAAATCCAGGACTGGATATAGCTTTCCAGCATACCGATGAACTGACTGGCAGTCAATGCGATCAGCGCAAAGATCAGCAGTTTGATCAGGAGTGTCAGATCCTTACCAACCAGGGCTTCATCCACGATCCTTCCGGTGATGATCGATGGAAGCAGTCCTACAAGGGAAGCGGCAATGATAGTAACAAAGACAAGAAAAAACTGGAGCTTATAGGGCTTCAGATAGGAAAGGATCCTTTTCAGAAGGCCCTTCGTGATCTTCGGGATGTGTTCTTTTTCTTCTTCTGTGAGAAAACCTCTGGGGCCTAATCCGTGTGGAGCCGGCATGACAAATTTCCTCCCTGCTGTCTTGATGATATCATGTTGATCTGTACTTTATAATTTTAGTTTATGAAAGAAGGATTGACAACCGATAACAGGACATAACTGTACAAATGAATAAAAAAATGATAAAACGGATACACATGAAATGAAAAGCAGGTGACAGATATGACAGATCGGTTTCAAAGAACAAAACTGCTGATCGGTGAGGAAGCGCTCAGGAAGCTTTCCTGTTCCAGGGTTGCCGTTTTCGGGATTGGCGGAGTCGGAGGCTATGTATGTGAGGCACTGGTAAGAAGCGGAGTCGGAGCTTTTGACCTGATCGACAGCGATACCGTAAACCTGACAAACCTGAACCGGCAGATCATTGCTACCATGCAGACGATCGGCAGGTACAAGGTGGACGTCATGAAAGAACGGATGCTCCAGATCAATCCGGAAGCAGATATCAGGGTACATCGTTGTTTCTTCCTGCCGGAAAACGCACCGGAGTTTCATTTCGAAGAGTATGATTATGTCGTCGACGCAGTGGACACCGTGACAGCTAAGATCGAACTGATCCTCAAAGCAAAAGAGTCAAATGTTCCGGTGATCAGTTCCATGGGAGCCGGCAACAAACTGGATCCCGGACAGTTCCGGATCGCCGATATCTATAAGACAAATGTCTGTCCGCTGGCGAAAGTGATGCGGAGAGAACTGAA
>JAFRKZ010000168.1 GCA_017431485.1 Parasporobacterium sp.
TGCTGAAATACTGATCGGAAGCGATAAGATGAAGATGGATGGTTTCACCATTGTCAGATTGATAATGCTGGTCATCGGCACAGTCTTATTCCTGTGGTTCCTGATCCCTGCCCTGCTCACATTCAACCCGAATATCGGCGCTCTGACGGGAATGGGACTGTCAGCATTAATGATCGTGTACGGGATCTGGGGAGAAAAGATCAACCACCTGATCAGAACCGGCTGGAAAAGTACTGGCGGCAGGATCGTTGAGATCTTGCTGCTGTTTGTATGTGCAGTGATCCTTGTTCTGGCAGCGGTCACCGGCGCAGCCATGTTAAAAGGCGGGATGGGAACTCCCAAACCGGGAGCGACCGTGATCGTTCTGGGAGCAAGGGTATACGGCAACCGCGTCAGCAGGTCCATGCAGAGCAGGCTGGATGCAGCCATTGCTTTTCTGGAAGAAAACCCGGACTCCGCCTGCATTGTATCCGGCGGACGAGGAGATAATGAAACGGTCAGCGAAGCCTCCGTTATGTACCAGTATCTGGCAGATCACGGGATCGAAAAAAAACGGATCTATCCGGAAGACCGATCCACTGACACCCGGGAGAACCTTCGTTATTCCAAAGAGATCATCGAAAGAGAAGGACTTGATCCGCAGATTGCCCTGGCAACCAATGACTATCACGCATACCGCGCCGAAAAATATGCCGAGCAGGCAGGTCTTCAGGCAGAGACTATCATGGCCCCGACCCTGTGGTGGTTGTTTCCCACCAGTGTGATCCGGGAAATGTACGGAATCCTGGAGCTGTGGCTCCTGGGAGGCTGAAAATGCCGTACTTTTTGATTTTTGATGCAAGAAAATCGGTGTTTTCTAAAAAATGGCCTGGTTTTCGCCCCTTATTTTAGAAAAAATCACACTTTCTAAAAAACAACGTTCTCAGAGGACCTATTTTTAGAAAAATACAGTAAACAGCCGGGTAATCCGGCTGTTTTCTAAAATAACACCTGCAAAAGGGACGATTATTTAGAAAATATGTTTTTTTCTAATACATATGTCTCTGGAAGGCATATTTTTTAGAAACGGGAACTGTAAAGCTGAGGATCAGAAAAAACGGGCAATAAAAAAGGAGCATATCACACGGACAGCTCCTTTCTATAAAGCGTTTTTCAGCCGCGGGTCTGGCCGTTGCCGGTTACGATGTATTTGTAACTGGTGAGCTCCTCCAGGCCCATCGGGCCTCTGGCGTGCAGTTTCTGGGTGGAGATCCCCATTTCGCAGCCAAGGCCGAACATGCCTCCGTCAGTAAACCGGGTGGAGGCATTCACATAAACAGCTGCGCTGTCTACATGGGTGGTGAAATAATCCGCTGCTTCTTTGCTCTCCGTCAGGATGGCATCCGAATGATGAGTGGAATGAGCGGCAATATGCGCTACAGCTTCCCGGACATCTTTCACGATCTTGACTGCCAGGATATAGTTCAGGAATTCCGTATCAAAATCCTCCGGTTTGGCAGGTGTACCGGAGATGATCTTCTGAGAAGCTTCGCAGAGCCTTAATTCCACAGCAGGTTCTCCTGCCTGGATCCGGCTGTCCACAAGCAGTTCCTTGATCTTCGGCAGGAAAGTGCCGGCGATCTTTTCATGTACCAGCAGCGTTTCTTCTGCATTGCATACAGAAGGACGCTGTGTTTTGGCGTTGAGGATGATCTTCAGTGCCTTTTCCTGGTCTGCGCTTTCGTCAACATAGACCGTACAGATGCCGGTTCCGGTCTCAATGCAGGGTACCAGTGCATTCTCTACACAGGCACGGATCAGGCCGGCACCTCCTCTGGGGATCAGCATATCCACATAGCCGCGTGCTTTCATCAGTTCAGCGGCGCTTTCCCTTGTGGTATCGTCAATGATATTGATCAGATCCTTTGGAAGACCGATGGATGCCAGTCCGTCCTGCATGGCGTTTACGATGGCTTTTGAGGTCCGGTATGCTTCCTTCCCGCCCCTCAGGATGCAGACATTGCCGCTTTTCAGACACAGAGAAGCGGCGTCGGAGGTCACATTCGGACGGCTTTCATAAATGATCGCCACAACGCCCAGGGGAACGGAAACCTTCTTCAGGTTCAGCCCATCCGTGATCGTCCTTTCTGTCAGGACGTGACCAACAGGATCCGGCAGCCCGATCACATCCCGGATGCCGTCGGCCATCCCTTTGATCCGGCTTTCATTCAGCATCAGCCGGTCCAGCATGACATCTGTGATCGTTCCTCTGGCTGCATCCAGATCTAGCGCATTCTGCGCAAGGATCTCAGTACATTCTTTTTCAATGTAATCCGCCATTACCGAATGTGCCTGGGTTTTCTGTTCTTCTGTGATGGAAGCAAATGCACTTTTGGCGTCCTTTGCTTTTTTTAAGATTTCCTGAGTCGTCATAGCAGTTTCCTCTTTGATATTCATAAAGTGTGTGCGGGTTATCTGCAGGATCTGCCGGCCAGAAAGCGGGTCCCGACCGGTTTTCCGTCTGCGATGTCATACAGAAGCGTGGGATCGGAACCATTGGCGATGATCATATCACAGCCTTCGTTCATGCAGATCCCGGCAGCAGACAGTTTTGTCTTCATGCCTCCGGTCCCCAGATCAGATCCTTTGTCTCCTGCCAGCGCCAGAATATCATCTGTCAGTTCTGATACTTCCCGGATCAGTCTGGCAGAAGGATCTTTCTTCGGATCCGCCGTATACAGACCATCTATGTCGGAGAGCAGCACCAGAAGTTCTGCCTTTGCGCTGGTGGCAACGATGGCGGCCAGGGTATCATTGTCTCCGATCACGATCTCTTCTGTGGCGACGGAGTCATTTTCATTGATAACAGGGATCACATCCAGTTCCAGGAGTCTGTTCAGAGTCGTGGAAAAATTGCGGTGCCGGTCTTCATGCCTGATATCGGATGCAGTGATCAGGATCTGCGCGACCGTATGGTTGTATTCCGAGAACAGCTTGTCGTAGACATACATCAGTTCACATTGTCCCACTGCAGCAGCAGCCTGTTTGGTTGCCATGTCCGACGGCCTGCCTGGAAGGGAAAGCTTTCCGACTCCCATGCCGATAGCGCCGGAGGAGACCAGGATGACCTCCATTCCCGCATTTTTCAGGTCGCTGATAACTTTGCACAGCTCTTCTGTTCTTCTGATATTCAGCCTTCCGCCCGCATGAGCCAGGGTGGAAGTTCCGATCTTGATCACGATCCTCATGTTCTGTTTCCTTTTCTGACAGATGTATTTGCTTTCCATAACAATCCGCCTGTTCGGAAGATCATTGATTTGCCATAGTAAAGCAAAAAAGCTTCTATATTATAACAATCTGCTTTCGTATGTGCAATTCAATCTTTTGTCTGGAAAATATTAACAGTTTGTTTCTGAAATGTCTGCTATTATCATAAGTTTTACAAAACAGATGTGACAATTTCATAAACAAAGAAAGTATAAATGCACTGTTTTTTGTGCTAAATTCATAAAGAAAGTCAAATGGTACAATGGTTTCGATGTACAGAAGGGAGAAGTGAGATGAAAAAAAGAAGGGAACTGGCGCTTTGGTTGACCGTGTGTCTTATTGTCGGCCTGAGCATGACAGCTTATGCCGGATCTGTTCCTGCTTTGCAGGAACCGGCAGCGCAGGAGCAGGCGTTCGAAGCAGCACCGCAGGAAGCTGTTCCGGCAGCGGACAGTGAAGAAGGAGAAAGTGCGGCAGAATCAGCTGCCACTGAAGGACCGGGAGAAAGTCCGGAAGGAGACTCTCCCGGCGGGGAAAGTGCAGGAGGGGACTCTCCGGGAGGCGGCATGCCGAATACTTCCCTGGGAGGAAATGCCACCAGCAGACCGCCTGACAATTCCACCAGAGCGATCAATCTTCTGGGAGAGCGGGCAGCTGTATATGTGGAGTATACCGAAGACGGGTATCAGGTTTCACAGCATCTGGCAGACAGCTACGAAGTTCAGGGAACAGATATTGCAGTACCTGAAACAGGTAAGGCCAATACGATCGATGGACTGTATATTCAATGCAATGCCGTTGACTGGGATGAGGAAGGATCTGTCGGCAATTCCGGTCTGGTCATCAATGCCCTGACCGATACGGAGACAACCTTTGTTCTGGGCGGCAAAGAAGACCATTTTGATGCTCCGGACGGAGAAGCCTATAACAGCCTGATCATCATGAATGTGGATGAGAACGAAGAGTATGATCAGAGTGCAACGGAAACTGCTGCCGGCTGCGGGATCGCATTTAACGGAAGATCCCTCCTGCTGGATAATACTTACGTGGAGTCTTCCGGCAAAGGACGCCCGAGCATTCATGTTCCGGCATCTACCAGGGACAAGAATGTATCCCAACTGTCGGATCTTATCTGTGTGGACAGCCGTATCGTCAATCATTCCACCAGGGCCATGCTCCTAATGGGAGGGGATGTCTGGTTTTTGAATTCCATTGCCGTTACGGATTCCTGGGGAGCCCTGAGTTATGACAATACCGCGACGACTATGTATGTCGTAAATTCCAGAGCGGAAAACACCGGAACCGCCTATGCGATCTATGATGCGGCAGGCTGCACGGCACATATCTATGGCAGCCAGGTAATTTCCGGCGGTACCGGCATTACTGTCTGCAGAGATGCGACGCTGACGGTCGACAAGCTGGCAGCAGCAGATGCTGCGGCAACAGATCCTTATACCGGAACAGATGATCTGCTGACTCCCAAAACGACCGCAGACGGAAAGAGTATTGTCGTCGGATATGCTTATCCGATCAAGATCCATGCGGATATGTCAGGCCCTGATTCGGTGGCAAGTGCTTATCTGAAGGATACCTATCTTTCTTCCCAGGCGGAGGATGTGAAGCTGCTGAATGGAGAAGAGCCGGTTCTGGAAGGCTCCGGCGGCGGCAGCATCGGAAGCAGTGCCATGAATGCTCTGGTCAATGAGTTTCAGTCCGGTGAGATCGTTGAGATCGCCTGCCACAACGGCAAAGTGGAATTTGACAATTGTGAACTGAACAGCCGGACCGGCGTTCTGGTCCACTCATTCTTCAGTTATGATCCCATGGCATCCGGTATTTATCCGATCGACGGAGCCGAGTATGCAGGAGACGAGGTGGTTCTTAAAAATATGTCAGCACAGGGCGATATCCTTCATGACGATTATATGAGAAAGATGACCGTATCTCTGGAAAATGCGGAACTCACAGGCAAAGTTACAGGACAGACACTGACCGGATGGAACAATTACTGGCGTGCTCAGATCGAAGCGATCGGAGGCGATGAAGAAGATGAAACGCTGGTGATCCATGACGAGACATATGAGACCTTGTGGGGCGTGCGCATGAGCATGGATGCAGGCTCTGTATGGAATGTCACCGGTACCTCGCAGCTGTACAGCTTCACCATGGAAGACGGAGCTCAGGTACAGGCGGCGGAAGGAAAAGCTCTGTCCATCTATGTCGACTGCCCGATGGGAAATGATCTGGAATGCTATGACATCTCGGCAGGAACACAGATCGAGGCTTTTGAGCCCGGTGCTTCCTATCAGGGCGTTGTGATCGTGGCGGAATAA
>JAFRKZ010000169.1 GCA_017431485.1 Parasporobacterium sp.
AATAGCAGCTTCATAAGATATCAACATCATAATCTTATGGGGTAAGGGGATTTATACCCTTTTTTATAGAAATGGCAATGTTTTTAACAAAAAAGAAAGGACGCATGAAAAAACTTTCGTTTTTTCACACGCCCTTTTTTGATGATCAGTCTCCGATATTTCTTTTATAAAAGCTCCGGATTCAGCTGCCCGGCGACCTGGTCAAAGATCTTCTTCGCACGTTCGGTATAAATACAAAGCATCTCTTTTGTTTTCTCATTCATCTGATCTGCAAATATACGGTCATCCAGGCTTTTGGTATTGATAAAGATATTCAGGGAAGCGGCTTTCAAGGCTCCTTCCAGGATTGCTGCACCGCAGGCAGCGTCCGAAACAGCAAGGCGTGAACCTTTTTCAGCAAATTCACCGGCAAGATCGATCGCCTCACAGCATTTTTCCATGATCTGAAGCGGGACCATGCAGGCTTCCTTGCTGCACTGCTCGATCTTTTCCTTTTTCACCCGCTTTTCCTCTTCTGTTTCGGAAGGCAGACGGTAAGCATCGGAAAGCGGCCGGAAGCATTCTGCATCCAGATCCACCAGTTCCAGAAGCTCTCTCTGGAGGATCTCGCAGCGAGACATCATTTCCCGGATCCTTGGTTCTGCATCCGCATACGTTTTCTTTCCTGCTGTCAGCGCACCGACCATATGCCCCAGTGCCGTACCGATGGCGCCGCATAAGGCGGCTGCTCCGCCTCCGCCCGGTACCGGCCTGGAGGACGCAAGTTCTTCCACAAATACAGTGCAGTCCTTTTCAATGAGTTTCATCGTCTTTCTCCTTTTGATATCGAGCCATATAAGATTTGATATCCCCGATCATATATAAAGATCCCAGCGCACATATCACATCCTTCTCTGAAGCAGCGGCAAAGGCTGCATCGATCGCATCGCCGACTCCGGCAAAAGGCCTCACCTCCGGGATCTGCCCGGGATCATCCTCTACGCAGGCTTCTTCCCTTCCTGCCATAGTCCGGAACAGTTTCCGTATCGTTTCTGCCAGAGCATCTGCTTTCAGGGCACGCTGGCTGTCCGGTGATACACAGAAGATCTTCTTTGCCAGCGGAAGAAGAAGGCGCAGCATTCCTTCATAATCCTTGTCCGCCAGGACTCCGAAAATAAGGATTGCCCTCTTTCCATGGAGGATCTCTTTCAGGCTTTTAACGGCAGCAGTCATTCCATGAGGATTATGGGCTCCGTCTACGATAAAGACCGGGTCGCGATGAAGTACTTCGAATCTTCCCGGCCATTTTGCTGCAGCAAGTCCCTGCCGGATATCTTCCTGTGTGATATGATAGCCGCGTGTTATCAGGACCTCTGTCGTTTTCAGAGCAACTGCCAGGTTATTTTTCTGATAAGCTGCCGCCAGGGAAATAAAGAGATTTCCGAACGGCGACTGAAACGTCTGTCCATCGATATCTGCAGACAGAAGCGTCAGCTGTTCCGGTTCCGACAGGTAAAGTGATGCTTTCATTTCCCTGCACTTTTCCCGGATCACTTGCGTCACATTTTCATCCTGCCTGTACAGGACCACGTCGCAGCCGGGTTTGATGATGCCGGCTTTGGTTGCTGCGATCTTTTCTACCGTATCGCCCAGATACTCCGTGTGATCCAGGCCGATTGCCGTTATGACAGCCGCTTCCGGGGACCGGATCACGTTGGTAGCATCGAATTCTCCTCCCATTCCGACTTCCAGAACAGCAATATCGCAGTGATTTTTCCGGAAATATACCATGGCGATCGCTGTATTTAATTCAAACTCGGTCGGCGCATCTTCCATCTCATCCGCAAAGGGCCGGATTTCCGTCGTGATCTGTGCCAGCTCTTCATCGGAAATATTCCGGTTGTTGATCTGCATCCGCTCATTGAAAACTTCAATATACGGTGAGATAAAGAGCCCTGTCTTATACCCTGCCTGCCGCAGGATATTGGAAACAAAAGCTGCTGTAGAACCTTTGCCGTTTGTTCCTCCGATATGAACGAACTTCAGACTGTCCTGGGGATTGCCCAGTTTTTCAAGAAGTTTTGTGATCCTTTCCAGTCCGGGAACACAGCCCTTCCAGTTGACACTGCTGATATATTGTAACGCTTCCTGATAGTCCATCTTTCTCTCTCTTTAAAGAATGCAGTAAAAAGCCGGTCTTAAGACATGACTTTTTACTGCATAAATGATCACTATATAACCGTTACGTGAAAGTGTTTAAGCAACGGCTGCCTTTGCTGCTTCTGCTGCAGCTGCGGCATCTTCTGTATAGATATCAGCGCCGATCTCGTCAGCAAATTCCTGGGTGACCGGAGCACCGCCGACCATGATCTTGAACTGAGACCTGTTCGGGAGCTGATTCAGTGCTTCCACGGTTTCACGAAGTGCAGGCATGGTAGTGGTAAGAAGCGCAGAACATCCTACCAAAACTACATCCGGATCAGAAACGCCTTCAATGAATTTTTCCTTCGGAACGTCAACGCCAAGGTCAATGACTTCAAATCCGGCAGATTCGATCATCATGCTGACAAGGTTCTTTCCGATGTCATGAAGGTCTCCCTGCACCGTACCGATGATCAGTTTTCCCTTAACTGCTGCACTGCCGTCACCAAGATGCGGTTTTACAACCTCAACGCCCTTCTTCATGGCACGGGCTGCTACAAGCATTTCCGGAACGAAGATCTCATTGTTTTTGAACTTCTCGCCGATCACACCCATTGCATCGATAAGGCCCTGGTTCAGGATGTCCATCGGAGCAAATCCCTCATCCAATGCTTCCTGCACAAGACCTGTCACGATCTTTGCTTTGCCGGCTTCGACAGCCTGAGCAATTTCCTGAATTTTTGACATAATTTTTTCCTCCTGTGAAAAAATAAAATTATTTAAAGGCAGGCTATTCTGCCCTTATGAACGTAATAGATCAAGGTGCATTATAGACGATATCTTTTCATATTTCCATGGAATATCGTTCAATTTATATGAAAATATTTCACTTTCTTTATTCGTTATCCGATCCGGCCTTGACATAAGCAGTCGACGGGCCGCCTCCCACTTTGATGATATATCCGTTTTTTACCAGATCGGTCAGTGTTCTTTCCACAGTCACCTTGCTGATATCCGGGAACGTTGCCATGATATCTTTCTTCGTAATCTTCTCGCTGGCAGCATCGATCAGCTGCCTGATCTTGTCCGGTTTGGACAGCTTACGGACCTTTTTAACAGCCGGGACTTCGAATTCATCTCCGCCTTCTTTGGCAGCTGCGTCTTTCAAAGCAGGCGGCTTCTGATATTGCGCTTCAGACAGTGCCTGTTCTTTTTGTTTTTCCGCCTCTTTCATTTCCAGGATATGACGGTTTTCAATGGTTTTATGGATCAGATGTTCAAAACGGCTGTAAGCCCTTGAGATCAGACTCAGGAAAAATGCCGTAAACATCGTATAGTCGTTATTTGCTTCATTCCAGTTTTCGGAACTGGCTTCCATCACGTTATAATAAGTCATGACGGACTTGTCGATCAGCTGATCCAGATCGATATAATTTCCGAGGGGATATCCGGCTTTACACAGCATAAGATGGATCAGCAGCCGGCTGATCTTCTCGTTGCCGTTATCAAACGGATGAATATTGATAAAATCAATAATAAACATCGGGATCAGGAGCAGCTTTTCATGCCGGTCATCTTCCCACGCTATGTTGAACTCCTCGCACAACGATTCCAGGCACTCCTCTACCTGGGCTGCCCGGACCACATATCCGGTATTTTTCTTTCTGTTCTTCTTTCGCTCGATATCAATCCCATGAGTGACATCGGAAGCTGCTCTCTCGTCCTCTTTATTGAATGCTTCCCTGTAATGCCCGCCAAAAGATCGCCCGGAAGACGCGTACAGTTTTCTGTGAAACTGAAGGATATCTTTCGGGTAGATATGAATGATCTGATAATTGGTACTGATCATCTCATACAGATCATCATATTCAGCAGGCCGGACGGGTTCAAATTCCGGATCTTCTTCCTCCTGTCTTTTCTTGACATGGATCTTCTGAAGCTCCTGTTCGCAGGACTTCAGCATCAGCTCCTGCCGTCCGTGATATTCATGGATCCG
Source organism: Parasporobacterium sp. (assembly GCA_017431485.1). GTDB lineage: Bacteria > Bacillota > Clostridia > Lachnospirales > Lachnospiraceae > RGIG5612. The sequence goes on from JAFRKZ010000169.1 coordinate 4,118, forward strand.
GCTGATCATCTGAACCATTTCCGGAGTTAACAGCCTGCATGGTGCATTAAGATAATCAAATACTCTCATCTTCCGCCTCCATGGGATTATTTAATCTACATCATTTTATCGTATCATGATTGAGATTTCAATCAGATGCAGAACAGATAACAGCCTGTATAGCACATTTTACCCGGTCCGTAATTATATCCTACTCCGTTTTTTTTGCATACATCCGACACAAACAACCCGAATGCCTCCATAGAAGAACTTTTCAGATCAGGAAATCTGCAGGGAGCATCCGGATAGGTACACTTCTGGCACCTGGTACAGGCTCCATCTCCCAGAGGAAGCACCTCATCCAGATGTTCCTTTATCCGTTCGGTCCCCTGAAGGAACCGTTTATCATGAACTTCCTTGACCTCCATGATCCCTTCCCAGTCCAGTGTATCTTCGATATCCCCAATGGTCTGAACAAGGATCCCATGCGTATATTGGTGCATGATCTTATCACATTCCTCGATGGAGCCGCATCCCGGAGGACAGGACCATCTTGTATTGTATACCCCGCAGGTGTTTACTTCACACATCTGACGCACTTCCGGAAGCGCTTTCAGTGTGGATACATCCAGTTCTTTAACCGTTTCAAACCCTATCTCTTCCAGAGTCTTTAATAAAGCCTGCATAATCCCCTCCATTTCCGGTTATTCAAACAGCAGATTGTCAACAAATGTATCCTGAAAATCAGGAGACGACGCAAGTTCCAGGAATTCTGCTTTTTTCCGGATCTTTTCCGCACGCAGGAACTCCAGATAATTAAGCGTTGCGATAATGCTTCCCTCACCTGCAGCATTGCCGATCATTTCGATCCTGTCCTCCAGCTGCGGCGGGATCATTCCGATTCGGCAGGCAGAATGAGGATCCATATAGTTTCCGAATGCCCCTGCGATCATGATTTTTCGGACATCGCTGATCTTTATTCCCAGTGTACCTGCCAGAAGTTCGATCCCGGCTGCCACAGCGCCTTTGGCCAGCTGCACCTCCCGGATATCCTTCTGGGACAGATAGACACGTTCTGTCAGCCGGATCGCCGGCATATTCGATCCTTCCAGACGAAAGACCTGTTCACAGTCTTCATCGATCTTTCCGGACTCATCAATGATCTGAGCGTCCAGCGCTGCCGCAACCGCATCCATCAGACCGCTTCCGCAGATACCGGCTGCTTCATTTTCCTCAAGCTCACCAAGAACATGGCACACAAGACGGTTTCCTTCCAGTCTTACATGATCGATCGCTCCTTCCGTTCCTCTCATACCGCATTCGATCCTGGCACCTTCAAATGCGGGTCCCGCTGCCGTGGAACAGGCGATCATCCGCTTTTTGTTTCCCATGACCATCTCACCATTAGTACCGATATCGATCATCAGACTGATCTCTTCCAAAGTATCAAATTCGGTTGCCAGAAGACAGCCTACGGTATCCGCCCCGACAAACCCTGCTATATTCGGAAGCACCTGCAGAAGTGCATCGGGGTGAACATGAAGATCCGCTTCTGATGCCTTCATCGTGATCTCTTCTTTCATGACAGCTTCATAAGGTACAACCGTAAGCGGCCTGGGATCAATATTCATAAACAGATGGTGCATACAGGTATTACCTACGACTGTGATCAGGCGGATCTGTTCCTTTTCGATCGCTGAAGATTCACATACCTGTCCGATCAGTTCGTTCAGAGCTTTGCGGATCGTGGAAGACAGCACTTCGACTCCTTTTTCCATCGCATATTCGCACCTGGAGATGACATCAGCGCCGAACTGGCTCTGCGGATTCAGCATACTGGCTTTTGCCGCCATATGGCCGTCGGTCAGGTCCAGCAGATAACAGACCACAGACGTCGTTCCGATATCAAAAGCAGCTCCGTATCCATCGCTGATCTGCGGTTCCAGCGTTCCCAGTTCTCTTCTGATCCCGCTTTCCAGGATATGGAAGGTCTTCTTTTCATGGAGACGGATCACCAGATCCCTATCTACCGGATACTGGCATGCCGTAACTGTTCGGAAAGCATCTCCTTCCAATACATCAACCAGACATTTCCCGCATGTTCCCTGTCCCCCGCAGGGAGCATCCGGTGTCAGCCCAGCATTGATCTGCACGGATAAAAGATCTTCCCCTTCTTTTGCTTCAACGATCAGATCCTGCGGCTTTATCGTGACTTGATATATGTTCATGATGCACTTCCTTTTCCTATGTTTTTTTCCGGAAATCATCAGGGTCCGGGAAATCTTTTTCATAAAATAAATACAGTGCTATCATATCGAAATATGACAGCACTGTAAATACTGAAATCCTTTATCAGGAAATGAGTCAGGCTTTGTTGTCGCAGCCGAGAACGTCTTTGATCTTGTGGGCAACCATTTCCTTGATCGCCTGACGTGCCGGTTTCAGATATTCTCTCGGATCGAATTTATCCGGATGTTCTGCAAAGAACTCACGGATCGTAGCGGTCATAGCCAGTCTCAGGTCAGAGTCGATATTGATCTTGCAGACAGACATGGAAGCTGCTTTTCTCAGCTGGTCTTCCGGAACACCTACTGCACCAGGCATATTGCCTCCGAAATGATTGATCTTCTCAACAAATTCCTGCGGAACAGAGGAAGAGCCGTGAAGAACGATCGGGAATCCCGGAAGTCTCTTGGATACTTCTTCCAGAACATCAAATCTTAACTGCGGTTTTGTGCCCGGTTTGAACTTATAAGCACCATGGCTTGTTCCGATAGCGATAGCCAGGGAATCGCAGCCTGTTTTGCTCACGAATTCTTCCACTTCTTCCGGACGGGTATAAGAAGAATCTTCCGCACTTACTTTCACTTCATCTTCGATACCTGCCAGGGTACCCAGTTCTGCTTCTACCACAACACCGTGATCATGTGCATATTCCACGACCTGTTTTGTGATCTCGATATTCTCAGCAAACGGCTTGGAGGAAGCATCGATCATAACAGAAGTAAAACCGCCATCGATACAGCTCTTGCATGTTTCAAACGTATCGCCGTGGTCAAGATGCAGACAGATCGGAAGCTGTGTTTCGATAACGGCTGCTTCCACCAGTTTCATAAGGTAAGTATGATTTGCATAAGCCCGTGCACCTTTGGAAACCTGAAGGATCAGCGGAGCATTTAAATCTTTTGCAGCTTCAGTGATGCCCTGAACGATCTCCATGTTGTTGACATTGAATGCTCCGATCGCATAACCGCCGTCATACGCTTTTTTGAACATTTCTGTACTTGTTACTAATGGCATAATATTTTCCTCCTTTATGCACAATAAAGATTGATTTGAACTACGTCTCCTGTAATTTCACTGCAACATATAATAACATAGTCATCTGAAAAATTAAACAAAAAAATGTTATAAAATTAACATATTTCCACAATATAACTATACATATTTTACACAACCTGTGTTAAAATATGTGCCGGAACGTTATCCAGCCCCGCAATCCGCCGGGTGACTGTATATCTGTAATATTACTAAAGGGAGGACTAATAATATGTCAGCTGTATTAAAAGGCGCGTGCATCGTCGGACAATCCGGCGGCCCCACCTCAGTCATCAACTCCAGTTTATACGGAGTTGTAAAGACTGCCATCGATAATCCGAACATTACTCATGTACTTGGTGCGGAATATGGTATCAAAGGTGTTCTGAACGACAGACTGTTTGATATGGATCAGGAAGATCCTGCAGAACTGGAAAAACTGCTTTATACACCGTCATCTGCTCTGGGTTCCTGCAGATACAAAATGAAAGATCCCGATGTGGATGATACCGATTACAAGCGCATCCATGAGATCTTCCAGAAATATGATGTCCGTTATTTCTTCTATAACGGCGGAAATGATTCCATGGATACCTGCAACAAGATCTCCAAATATATGCAGAAAGTTGGTTATGAATGCCGTGTCATGGGCGTACCGAAGACCATCGACAATGATCTGTTTGGAACAGACCACTGCCCCGGTTATGCCAGTGCTGCCAAATACATTGCAACCAGCATTATGGAAGTCTATCATGACGCAAGAGTTTACGACACCGGTATGATCTGTATCGTTGAGATCATGGGAAGACATGCCGGATGGCTGGCAGCAGCTGCTTCCATTGCCTCTGCATACGGCCATGGTCCGGATCTTGTTTACCTGCCTGAGCTGCCCTTCGATATGGAAAGTTTCCTGGAAAAGGTGGAAAAGATCTATAAAGAAAGAAAATACTGTATGGTAGCAGTTTCCGAGGGTCTGCAGTTTGCTGACGGTACTTTTGTTTCCGAAGCAAGCACTTCCGCAACCGATGGCTTCGGACATGCACAGCTTGGCGGCCTTGCTACAAAGCTGGCTGCTGTCGTCGGAGAGAAAACAGGCGCTAAAGTTCGCGGTATCGAGCTGTCCCTGCTCCAGAGATGCGGTGCGCATTTGGCATCCGCTACCGATATCAACGAGTCCTTCCGTTCCGGTGAGGCAGCAGTTCTCAACGCAGTTAACGGCATCACGGATAAAATGGTTGGATATGAGCGCAGATACGAAAACGGCAAATATGTCTGTGACATCAAACTCTTTGACCTTTCCGACGTTGCCAACACCGAAAAGAAATTCCCAATGGAATGGATCAATGAGACCGGTGACGGCATCAGAAAAGAATATCTTGATTATGTCATGCCGCTGATCCAGGGCGAACCTGCTACCCCGCGCAAGGATTCTCTTCCGGTTTATGCAAATCTCAGGAAAGTGCTGTTCTCCAAATAAGACCACATAAGATATGGCATACAAAAAGAGGCTTGTCGTATATGACAAGCCTCTTTTTATCATACAGTTCATCTGTTTTTCACATCGCAGTAGAAATTGCAGAATCCGCAGCGGTACAGGTCTACCTCCACCGTGCCGAACAGGGTTGTTCGTTCCGGTTTGACCTGGCCCGCACGTGCTTTTCGCCAGGCTGCAAGCGTTTCCCCTACAGCATCCGGCGACAGGATCATCTTTCCGTGGCAGGAATAGATCTTGCCATAAAGATCCTGCATTTTCATAAGCTTTAACAGACTTTCTTCCATATGATCCGGGCATCTGTGTTCTCCGAACATAAACATGGTACCTGTCTGGACCATATCACCGGGAAACAGGATCCTGCCGGTTTCATCTAGGATCACAGCATTTCCGTAAGTATGTCCGGGCGCCATATAATATCGTATGATCCGGTCTCCCAGCTCGATCGCCATGCCCTCTTCTGCAGCAATGTATCCTGTATCCGGAAACTTCTCCTTCAGATTGCAGTTTTCGTAATCCGTCTCTGTGATATAGAAGAAAGGAAAGGATCCGTTGCCGCCTGTATGGTCCATGTCGCCATGGGTATTGGCCAGCAGTATCTCCTTATGATTTCCGTCGGAAGAAAGCTCTCTGCCTTCTTTTTTCAGCAGTTCAGACACCATGCCCTTTACATCCAGAGGAAGATATCCGGAATCGATGACAAGGCATTTATCCTGCCCATCCAGCACAAAAAAACGAACGGTATCCCCATCCGGCATACGGTCCTCATAAGCCCAGGTACGATTGTCTACTCTGATCAGATGATACATGTCTTTTCTCCTGTATTATAGTCGCAAATGAATTGGCTGTTTCTAAAGGAAGGCAGGAAAATCCAAAGATCCTCCTGCCTTTTTAATGATCATCAAAATGATATCAGCTGCATTATTCAGCCGGCATGCACATTTCCTTGATCTCGCCTTCAACAATGATCGGAGCTGCGGTAGCTGCCTGGATATCATCAACGGTAACTCCCGGAGCCAGTTCACGAAGTTCGAAACCTCTGTCAGTTACTTCGATCACACCCATTTCGGTGACGATCATGTCAACTGCCTTCAGAGCAGTTGCCGGCAGGGAGATCTTTTCGAAGAGCTTCGGATTGCCTTTTGCGGTATGGGTCATAGCCACAACTACCTTCTTGGCACCGACTACCAGGTCCATTGCGCCGCCCATGCCCGGAGCCATCTTGCCGGGGATGATGTGGGAAGCGATGTTGCCTTCCTGGTCAACCTGCAGAGCGCCCAGAACAGTCATATCCACATGTCCGCCACGGATGATTCCGAAAGATGTAGCAGAATCAAAATATGCTGCACCAGGATATACAGATACGTTTACGCCGCCGGAGTTGACAACGTTCGGATCAGCATCTTCCGGTTTGCAGACGCCTGCCATACCAATGATACCGTTCTCGGACTGCAGGGAGATCTCGATGCCTTCCGGAACATAGCTTGCTACCATAGTCGGCAGACCGATACCTAAATTAACTACATAGCCGTCCTTTAATTCCTGTGCTACGCGGTGAGCAATAATTTCTTTTACGTTTGCCATTATTTGTCACCTCCTACAACGATATAGTCAACAAAGATATACGGAGTCATAACATAATCCGGATCCAATTCGCCAACTTCTACGACCTTCTCAGCTTCAACGATAACAGTATCAGCTGCGGTTGCCATTGCAACCTGGAAGTTCTTTGTTGTTCCTTTATAAAATACGTTACCCTTTTTATCTACGATGTTGCCGCGAAGGACTGCGAAATCAGCCTTCAGAGGCTTCTCCAGCATGAAATCCTTGCCGTCGATATTGTATATTTCCTTGCCTTCTGCAATGTCGGTACCAATACCGGTGGGGGTCAGAACGCCGCCCAGGCCTGCGCCGCCTGCACGGATCATTTCAACCATGGACCCCTGCGGGACCAGGGTAACTTCCAGAGTGCCGGCATTCATCTGCTCTGCAACCTGTTTGTTCAGGCCGATATGAGTAGCGATGAGTTTCTTAACGCTCTTGTTCTTGATCAGCTTGCCGTTTCCTCTCGGAGCAGCTATTTCCTTGCCTTCTTCATCGAAAGAGGGTCCGAAACCACCATCATTGCACATAACGGTAAGATCTTTTGCATTTCTCTCAACCAGAGCATCCATAATGGATTCCGGTGTACCGTTCGCCATAAAGCCGCCGACCATTACGGATGCGCCATCCGGGATCATAGCAGCAGCTTCTTTTGCTGTGATAAATTTGTCTCTCATTGTTTTTTTCCTCCAATGTATCGTAACTGCTTAATCAATCAGAATCCGCAAATATCAGAATCCTCCGGCGGAAACAATCAGCGAAGGCGTCTACGCCGGAGGCATTCTGTATTTGCGGAAATGATTAATCAGTTATGATCAGTCTCTCTTAACGATCAGAGCCTGGCCCATGCCGCCGCCGATGCAGAGGGTTGCAAGACCCTTCTTTGCATCTCTTCTGCCCATTTCATAAAGCAGAGTGACAAGGATACGGGCACCGGATGCTCCTACAGGATGTCCGAGAGCGATAGCGCCGCCGTTTACGTTAACCTTTTCCATATCGAATCCGAGTTCTTTTGCAACTGCCAGAGACTGTGCTGCAAATGCCTCGTTTGCTTCGATCAGATCGAAATCTTCAATGGTGTAGCCGGCTTTTTCCATAGCTTTTCTGGAAGCCGGAACCGGTCCGACACCCATGATCTTCGGATCTACGCCGCCTGTTGCATAGGAAACGATGGTAGCCATCGGAGTAATACCCAGTTCTTCAGCTTTTTCTTTGCTCATAACTACGAGAGCTGCTGCGCCGTCATTGATACCGGAAGCGTTAGCTGCGGTAACAGTGCCGTCTTTCTTGAATGCCGGACGAAGTTTTGCAACTTTCTCCATCGTGTTGCCACGGGACAGATGCTCGTCTCTCTTGAACTCGATCGGATCGCCCTTTCTCTGCGGAATGATAACCGGAACGATTTCTGCATCGAATACACCGCCGTCAACAGCCTTCTCTGCTCTGTTCTGGCTTCTGACTGCGAATTCATCCTGCATTTCTCTTGTAAGGCCCCACTGCTCAGCTACGTTCTCAGCTGTGATGCCCATATGGTAATCATTGAAAGCTTCCCACAGACCATCGTTTACTGTAAGGTCGATCATCTTGGCATTGTTCATTCTTGCGCCCCAGCGAGCTGAAGGAACTGCATAAGGAGCTGCAGACATGTTTTCCATACCGCCGCAAACAACGATTTCTGCTTCGCCAGCCTTGATCTGGTTTGCTGCAAGTGCAACTGCTTTCAGACCGGAACCGCAGACGATATTGATCGTCATAGCTGTACATTCAACAGGAAGTCCAGCTTTGATGGAAGCCTGACGTGCAGGATTCTGTCCAAGGCCGCCCATGATGACGCCGCCCATGATGACTTCGTCGATCTGCTCCGGCTTAAGACCAGCACGATTAACTGCTTCCTTGATAACGGTTGCGCCTAATTCTACTGCAGGTACATCTTTCAGTGTGCCACCAAATTTGCCGATAGCTGTACGGCAAGCGCTGGCGATAACTACTTCTTTCATGATAGTTTTCCTCCTATAATCCCGACATGATCAAATGCCGGTTGTTTGTTAGTTGATGTGTTCGTAATAACCCATATTACGAAAAACGGAGCACGGAGCCCGTTAAGGCTCCATGCCCGAATTTGATCAATTAAGATTCTCAGATCTTAACGCCTTTCCAGCTTGTTCCTTCATACGGAGCGTTTACAAAGATATCTCTGTCTTCGCAGCCGGTTCCGCAGTACAGATATGTTCTGTCCGGAACATCATTCAGTTCGTCTTCATCAATGTAAGCTACGCAGCGGGCCATGGAGCCGTCGCCCATGTACCAGCGAAGCGGGAAGCAGTAGAACTGGAACTTCTTGTTGGAAACCTTATCCAGGTCGCCGCCCAGGTTCTCAACGCCAACGATGCCGTGGCCGAGCATTTCCTTATGGCAGGGCTCCCATGTTCCCCATACGCCGATCTCTTCCAGCTCACCGAATTTCTCGTCATAAGCTTCCTGGCCATGAATACGGATGTATTCCCATTTGTCGAATTCAGCATAAGCTTCTTCGCCGTATTTAGCCTTGAATTCTTCTGTGATCGGGTTGCCGGATGCACCGAGAAGGTTCATTCTGGTCATACCATTGTTGCCCATAGCGGTATGAAGCGGATGATCCAGTGCCTGCATATCCATAGCAACACATTTTACCTTCTTCTGTACGAACCACTTACCAGCATCGATACCGGTACCGCAGGAATAATGATAGTATTCCTTGGTATCATCAAACAGACGATGCATACCGGTATTCAGGCAGAGTACCATGCCTTCCAGTTCGCCGGAATCCGGATCAATGCCTGCACGGCGGCAAGCGTCTTCCAGATGCTCCGGAAGGATCAGCTGCCATTTGTCAACGTGGATCTCAAGGCATACTGCCGGGCCTGTGTAGGCATCGATCGGCATTTCATGTGTATAACGAGCACGTCTGCCGTCGAATTCTTTCTCCATAACGTGACGCGGAGCATCGCAGTGAGTTCCTGTATGCATTGTGCAGCCAACATACTGTGTCAGAACGCCACCCTTTGCCATAGAATGCTTGCCCTCGATGAACGGCTTGTCAAAATATGGCCAACGCGGAATCTCAGCGCTGAAAGGATGTGTCAGATCAACATAAACCATTTTTCCCATTGTAGTGTACCTCCAAAATATATACTTTTACTTTAATTATTTGCCATAAACCATCTTAATGAGGTATTCATTAAGATCTTTCTTGCTCTTGTCGATCGCTTCCGGCGTCCATTTCATGAAGCCTTCTCCGGAAGAGAATCCCATCTTGCCTTCATCCAGCATCTTTTTAAGGATCGGTGACGGCTCATGGTTATCAGCAAGATATTTGAGAACGTAGGAATGGATGTTCCAGGTAAGCTGGGTACCAACCATATCGGAGTTCTCGATGGGTGCCAGCTGCGGAAGTCTGAGGCCGAAGCTGTATTTTACAGCGTCGTCAACGGTCTCAGGATCAGCGATGCCCTGCTCCACGATAGAGATAGCCTCTCTCCAGAGTGCATGCTGCATTCTGTTTGCAACAAAACCGGGAACGTCTTTCTTGCAGTAGATCGGCTTCTTGCCTGCTCTTGTCAGTGCATCCATGGTAAGCTGCATAACTTCTTCCGTTGTATCGGCAGTCTTAACGACCTCAACCAGCGGGATCAGATGACCCGGATTCCAGAAATGGGTTCCTACCACACGCTCTTTATGAACGCATTTGGAAGCGATCTCTGTCGGGCTCATAACAGAAGTATTGGTAGCAAAGATGCAGTCTTCACGAGTGATGCCTTCCAGTTCAGCAAACAGATCCTGCTTGGTCTCCATAACTTCAGCAACGCACTCGATGATCAGGTCAGCTTCTGCAAATTCTTTTCCTTTGTCCGGGAACACAAAAGCGATCCTGGAAAGGCGCTCTTCGATCTCAGCATCATCAAGGATGCCTTTGTCCCTAAGCTGCTCAAGGTTAGCCTTGATCACTTCCTTGCAGGGTTTTTCTCTTCTGTTCCAAACAGTGATATTGAAATCCGGGCAACTGGAAAATGCCAGGGCGATCATATTGCCCATCATACCTGCGCCGCAGATCACAACATTTTTAACTTTTTCCATCTTCTCGTGTTCTCCTTTCAGACCTTAGCAAACAAGGTATCCGCCTGAGCAGTCACAAGCTGCACCGGTGATGTAATTGGAAGCATTGGAAGAAAGGAAGATCACATATCCTACGAAATCTGAAGGCTCAGCCAGACGTCCGATAGGCTCTCTCTTCATAAAGTTCTGGTATACTGCTGATTCCGGATCGAACATCCATTCAGTCAGTTCAGAACGGAATACGGTCGGGCAGATAGCATTGACATTGATGCCGTATTTTGCAGAAAGATCACATGCTGCAGAAGCGATCATCATATCAGCGCCGCCCTTGGATGTGCAGTAACCGGTGTATCCTGCCATACCTCTCTTGGATCTCTGAGAAGTAACAACAACGATCTTGCCGCCCTGGCCTGAAGGAACATTCTCAGCTCCGCCAAGCTGTTCCACCATCTGCATGGAAACATACTTCATAACGATGTATACGGACTTGCAGTCTGCATCCATGATGTATGACCAGTCAGCTACGCTCTGCTCGAGGATATTCTGCGGTTTATTGAATCCGTGAGCGATGAATAAAATGTCAATGCGGCCGTATTTAGCAACAACTGCTTTGATCAGAGCCTGAACATCTTCTTCTTTAGCAGGATCAGCTGCGAAGAAATCACACTCGATTCCTTCTGCCTTAAACTCATCAACCAGCTCCTGAAGCTTGCCTGCGTTACGTCCTGTCAGGAATACCTTTGCTCCTGCATAGCCGTATGCCTTTGCTCCAACCTTGCCGAGTGCGCCTGTAGCACCGGTAACCAGGGCAACCTTGCCTTCTACAGAATACATGTTCTGAACAAAGCTTTTCTGTAAATCAACCATTTTAGATTCCTCCTCTTATTCCCGACGTAACCCGCCGGGTAATATAAAATAATAATTGCAACGAAATAAGGACCGCATGGTCACAAATTCTAAAATTATATTACTCTCATCTTGTGTAAAAATCAACACAGGAAGGCTCTGCTGTTGTGGGATTTATTACTTTTTCACAAAAAAAGAAGAAAGATGTGTACTATTTCAAAAACCGCTCCGGCAATTTATCCCGGACAGAAAAAAACCACCGGCAAAAGCCGGTGGTCTACCTGTCAATGTCTGTTATCTTGTCCTGTCGTAATCATCATCCGTTTTTACATAGGAGAAGAATGCGTCGTCGTCTTCATTCAGCGGGGCTGTTCGTCCTGCGGAACGGGGCGGGATGGCATTTTTCCTGTTTTTCCGGTTCCTTTTCCTGTTCCTGCTGCTCATGGCCGCGAACAGAATGATCAGGATGATGATAAGGAGGATGGCAACCGCAAGGGCGATCAGCAGGACCTTGACCTGGATCTGCATGCTGTTCCAGCCGATCCCTTTCAGGAAAGAGCCAATACCTTCCGGTTCCTGCTGAGATTGTGCCGGTACCGTTTCCTGTGCCGGTGTCTGCACCCGGGACTCTTCTGCCGGTGCGGTCTCATAGATGATCACCGTTTCCGGCTCTGTCGGGATCTCTTCGTACACTACGATAGATGCTCTCTGCAGTGTCCCTTCTTTGCTGTCATAACTGTACAGCTGGGTCTGCCCGTCCACCAGGCAGTAAATGTAATAAAGATCGCCGGACGGATCTGCCGAATCAAGTCCCGGAGACACTTTTGTCTCATATCCTTTCAGCATGACCTTCGTTCTTTGGTCCGCTACAATGCTGACAGACTTCTGTGAAGCCGGAATGAGAGCACCATTCGCTTCTTCTACCGGTTCCGCAGGCATTTCAGCCGGTTCTGCAGGCATTTCCTGCACAGGTTCAGCTGCCTTTTTCAGCGCCTGTACTTTGCCGGATCCCAACGTCATCTCCACCATCTGATATCCATCCGGTACTACAAAGTCTTTCGGGAAATCAACCACGATATAAGTCTTTCCGTTTGCTGTCACATAAGAGAGTTCTTCAAAGCCTGTCCCGTCATCTTTCAGGACATAATAATTAGAACGGTCTGTTTCAAGGTTCTTCAGGACAAACGCCGTGATCTGGTCTTTGTACCGGAAGGTATCCACGTTCATTTCCTTATAGTTCACCGTTGCCAGCTCAAATCCGGGAAGCGTATCGAGGTTGTATACTTCATCGTTCCATACGACATTCCCTTCTTCATCGACCCATCTGGGATAACGGATGATATAAAGCTCACTGTCCCCTACACTGGTATACAGACGTTCTTCTTCGGAAAGGCCTGCATAATTACTGCCATCTGTCAGCACATCTCCGGCTGCAAGAGGCTCAGCCTGCTCAGCCGGTTCTTCTGCCTGCTGCTGTGCTTCTTCCTCCTGCTGCACAGGCTCTTCCTGTATTGTTTCTGCATTGGTGTTTTCCGGATCGTTCGGTGCCGGCTCCTGTACCGGTGTCGGTTCGTCGCTTACCACCTCTACCTGGATCGTATAGCCATAATCCAGGACCTCATCATCTCCCGTCGCGATATCCGTCGGGATGACATTGATATATCCTGTCCCGACAGAGTCTGCCGTTACAGTGAAGGTTCTTGAATCATTATCCAGCCACTCAGATCCTGCAGCCGTGACAGTCCCTTCCGAATTCCAGTCTACACGGCCGGCAGCATTGTCAGCTGACAAGGTGATCGTGGCGGTTTCACCTGGCGACAGAACAATATAGTTCGTATCGACATAATATGATCCGTCCGCGTATACTGCAGCCGGCATCACGCCGAGCATCATTGCCAGAACAACGATCGTGCCAATTAATTTCATTGTCTTTTTCATGTTTCATCTCCGCCTTATATAAATTTTCTTTTTGTCAATAATTATCTATCTGGACATGATATACTGCTTGATGGCGATATAATCCAGCGCAGATATCCTGCCGTCTCCGTTTGCATCGGCTGCTGTCAGCCGTTCGGGATCTGTGATGATCCTGGTCTCCATAATATGGTTTTTGATCGCAATGTAGTCCAGTGCCGAGACTTTCCCGTCTCCGTTGGCGTCTGCCCAGCCGGATCCATCATCTGCTATCGTCAGACGGCTTCCTTCACTGACATCTACATACAGAGTATATTCCCCTGATGAGGTAACCGTAATGTTATAAGTTCTCAGATACCCCGTCTGGCTCCTGACATCCAGCCTGATGAGGTTTTCACCGGGAAAGAGAGCATATGCATCATAACCTTCATAGGACGCCCATTTCGGAACTTTGATACTAAGTGTCGCATCCTGCGTCACTGCCATCGTATAGTTCCGATTCGACATGGAGAACGCCGGCTCCAGGCCTGTCGCCTTCATATCGGAAAAATAGTAATTGTTCAGGCTGTCATTTGCTTCCGGTTTTCCGGAAGGAACAGCCGGCATGTTCTCATAGACAGGGATCCTGAACTCAAGTGCAGCATAGGTACTGTCTGCATAAACTTCTCTCATGATCACACCGGATGTGTAGGAATTGACGATCGCCGTTGCGTACTGATGCCATAGTCCATTCCACCCGTTCATCACATTGAAGTTTTTGTAATAATACGTATCCTGACCGTTCAGGATATAATTATCCCCGTAAAGAACTGCTCCATCGACGATCGACCGGTATCGAGATGTCCAGCCTTCCGATCTTGCCCTCAGCAGTCCATTGACAACGACATCATCATGATCGGTCCCGGTCGCACCGAAATTGTAAAAGTTGTACAGTCCGATATAGTAGTCTCCACCGTCCGATTCGTAGAAACCGGAGATCAGGTCTGTCTGTCCCTGATACCCCTGCTCCGAAAAGATCGTGGTGGCCAGCACAAACGGACTGACGCCGGAGATCCCGGCTGCTTCCAGCAGGACCTGTGCATAATCTCCATCCAGTCTGACATCATCCGGATCTTCCGGATTGGGAGTATATCCCCTCGCCAGAAAAGTCCCTTCAAGGAAGCTTCTCACATCATCCTCTGACACATCCCCCGAATACGACTGCCGCATGAACATAAAGATGTCATAGGTATTCAGGAAATTGCGCGGATCCAGATAATATTCAATGATCTCCCTGGATGCAAGAGTAAATGCGCCTTCCGAATTGATCCATTCTTCGTTTTCCCAGTCATAGTTTTCATAATAGCCAAAGCTCTCATCATACATGGCTTTGTAGGATGGGGAACTGCTTTCATGCACTTTTTTATAATCTTCCTCATCCACCAGAGTCTGAAAGTCCATGCCTGTATAGTCTGCTGTGAATCTGTAATTGGGATAGATGGAATGGATCCTCCATAGTCCTTCCCTGTAGCTTTCCGGGAACGCATTTACCTGTTCGGCAAATTCCCAGTCGCTCTGCACCGCTCCTGACCAGCTGTCCTGATAGCCGGGAGCAAACAACGCCTCAATGAATTCTTCCGAATACCCTTCGAAGATATCTTCTTCTATGTCTTCGCTTTCCACAGGGACTTCCTGCAAGACCTCCGGATCTTCCTCCGTATAGTCCGACAGGATATAGCCCGTCTCCCCGTCGACAGAGATCCTGTACCAGATGCTTCCATCCTCTGCGGTCACTTCTTCTTCGCAGACGGCGGAATAATCTGCAGGAACCAGTTCCAGAACGTCATAAGACACTCCGGGACCAGTCCGGATATTGATTTCTTCTGTGGTGTGGAAGGATTCTGCTGCAGAAACAGGAATGAACGCAGATGCAAGCAGTACCGAGCTCAGTAAAAAAGTATACACGAAAGAACACGAACCCTTTTTCAGGATCCCTGTTCTGCCATTCTTCGGCCTGTAATACTGATATGGATGATTCATATGCGTTACCCTTATGTCGCTGGGAGGCTAATAAGCAGTGCGCAAGTATAAATATAACATTACGAAGGTTTACTTGTCAAATCCTTTGAAACTCAGAAAAACATTTTTCCGAGATGAGGTACGATATCGTCTATCCTCATGTTCGTCGTATTGATGCACATGTCGTAATTGGCCTTATCACCCCATTTCTGCAGGGTAAAATCCGAGTAGTAATTTGCTCTGTTCTTATCGACACGGCGAATATGCTTTTCCAGTTCTTTTTCTGTATAGTTTTCTCCCTGCGGGGCGCGTTCCATGCAGCGTCTTATGCGGCTTTCCATATCGGCATAGACAAATATGCGGACGAGATCGATACCTTCCGTATCCCGCAGGATATAATCTGCACAGCGCCCGACGATCACGCAGGATTATTTTGCTGCCATCTCCTTGATCACCTCAGTCTGTGCCTTGATGATCTTCTGCATCTGCATGATCTGGTACTCATTTCCGAGAGACATACCTGTGGAAAAAGCAGGCGGCAGCATGTAGGTCAGTCTGTTTTCCACAACTTCCTGTACATATTCCTTGGAGAATTCCGTCATTTCCACGATCTCGGCGAGGATCTGTTTATCGTAATATGCAATCTTCAGTTCCTGCGCCAGCTTGTGGCCCAGCTCTCTGCCTCCTGATCCGAATTCTCTTCCGATAGTGATAATCTGATTCATAGTCTTCTCCGTTTCTATTTGCTTAAGAATGTCGGGGCAAATCCCCATCTCATTGTACTTCCGTACTCTTTATTATTATACTTTTCATCAAATTCATCAAGGTCAGCAGTCTCAATATAGCCGATACTGGAGATCACTTTATTATTGCCGAGATAAAAGCCCACATGGCCAAACTGCCGTCCAAGATAGCTGTATGTACTCCTGGTTGCGACCACCATACCCGGTTTCAGGTCTTCCTTTTTGTCGCTTGTGCAAATGTATGCCCAGTAATCATTGGCATTAAAGTCCGTATCATATTCATAATTGGCATCTGTAAGACCATTCTGATAAGCATAGGAATAAACGCTGTCTCTTGATGATACAATATCATAGCCGCTGATGCCATAGGATGCAAGCACATTGCTGACCCACCCGGAGCAAAGCCCCGGCGCAGTAGTAGGCTCCAGATAACTCGCCCGGATCAGATTCTTCTGCTGCGGCGTAAGATCTGTCATTTCTTTCTCGTACTCATCGGTCAGGTCTGTCAGTTCGTTTGCTGTGGACTGGTCAGCCTTTCCATATGAAGATCCGACATCGTTGATCTCCTGGAACAGAGCAATTGCCTGCTTTGTTTTTCTGCCGAAGATCCCATCGGGAGACGCCGTCAGATACCCCAGATTAAAGAGTACTTTCTGGATCCCTTTTACGGAAACGCCCGTGCTGCCTTCAGACAATACGGAAAACGGTACTGCATTCTCCGAAAGCACCTTCGACAGCAGGGTCTGATCCACCATTCCTGTAACGCTCAGGTCATTATAAACTTCAAACTGTTTCAGCGCTTTTTCTGTTTTATTACCGAAGATCCCGTCCGCTTCCGCATGCAGATACCCGTTCCGGATCAACGCCTGCTGCAGGCTGAGCACGCTGTCTCCTGTCATTCCCTTTTTCAGCAGGGTTTCATCCCGAACGATCGCCGGAACAGCCGTCTCCTCTTTCACAGATGAATCCGGTTCTTTTTCGGCTTCTGTTTTTTGCCCCGTCATTTCAAGGATCCCGGGCAGAGAGATCAGCGAGGAAGTCGTGACTGCACCTACGATCCCATCCGCTGTCAGTCCATGGTCTCCCTGATAAGCTGCGACCGCGCGGTATGTGAGTCTTCCGAAGGCGCCGTCCGGTTCCGCATCCAGATACCCCAGTTCCTGAAGGATCCGCTGCAGGCTCATGACAGCTTCACCGGAGCTTCCCATCTGCAGCCATTTGTTTGAGACTGCCGCATTGGAAGAAACCCGGTTCAAAGTATCCTGATCTGCCAGGCCGCTGACCGCCAGGCCGTTATACAGCTGAAACTTTTTCAAGGCAGTTTCTGTATAGTTTCCAAAGATCCCGTCCGGCTTTGCAGTAAGAAATCCATTTCTGTAAAGCTTGTTCTGAAGTTCCAGAACACTGCTGCCTGTCATGCCTTTCCTGATCGTCTGGTTATTTGCAGTCGGTGCGTTATTCTCAGAAGAGTTCTTTGTTGGGGAATAAGACTTGAACAACGCTTCCATAGTCTGTTTACCGGCAATCCCGTCGATTACGGAAAACCCGGAATCTGTCTGGAAATCCAGGACAGCCTGATAGGTGATCGGCCCGAAAATGCCATCTGCAGAAGCAGAAAGATACCCCATATCGCAAAGCGCTGTCTGAAGCTGATAAACTGCTTCTCCCGTGCTTCCCCACTTCAGGCTGTAAAAGC
>JAFRKZ010000170.1 GCA_017431485.1 Parasporobacterium sp.
ATTTGCCCGCTATATCACCGATCCGGCATTCAGACACAGAGGATAAAGAATGTATAGCGTTCAGGATTTCAGAGATGTTTTCAGTAACAGACAGCCAGGTATCATGGGGGTAAAAGGCAGATTTGCCGTCATCGTACCGCTAGTCCAGATTGGCGGAGAAGCGCATCTTCTGTATGAACTCAGGTCATCATATATTGACCGGCAGCCCGGAGAGGTATGTTTCCCCGGAGGAGAGATCGAAGAGGGCGAAACAGAGCTGCAGGCTGCTGTGCGGGAACTATGGGAAGAGACCGGGATCCGTCCGGAGCATGTGGATATCATAGCCGGACTGGATATCCTTCATCCGCCGTCAGATATCGTGATCTATCCGTTCCTGGCAGAGATCTCTCCGGAAGGGTTGGCCGGCATGAAACTGAGTGAGTGCGAAGTGGCAGAGTGCTTCCTGGTGCCGGTTTCATTCCTGGAAACACAGCCGTATATTTATGATCATTCGATCGATATGAAGCTGGGACCTGATTTTCAGTACGAAAAGATCGGGCTTCACAGCCCTTCCTACAACTGGCGTAAAATGAACCACCGGATCATCAGCTGGGAATATGAAGGAAAATATATCTGGGGACTGACTGCCCAGATCACATACAATACCCTGCAGATCCTGAAAAACGCTTCCAAATAAAGTTCCCGCATATAACGGCGGGAACTTTTCTTTCACAGATATCCTGTGAATTCTTCACAGTAATTTCATAGTTAATAGTTGACTTTGACAGGGGTGGGTGGTAATATAACAACAAATGTTAGCACTCTGTTAGCATGAGTGCTAACAAGAAAAGATCCGGAAGTACTAAGAGGCAGCAAGAGGTATCATATGGAACTGGACATCAGGAAAAAGAAAATACTTCAGGCGATCATCAAGAATTATCTTGAGACCGGAGAACCCGTTGGATCCCGCACGATCTCCAAATACACAGATCTGGAACTGAGTGCGGCAACCATCCGGAATGAGATGGCGGACCTGGAGGAAATGGGATATATTTTCCAGCCTCATACTTCCGCCGGCCGTATCCCGACTGATGCAGGATACAGACTGTATGTGGACGATATGCTGGAATCCAGGACCGAAGAACTGCGGGAGGAGTCGGAACGGCTGCACGCCAGATCGGAAGAACTGGAAAAAAGGGAAGAGGAACTTCTTTCTTCCGGAGGCAGTATTGACGACAGGGTCGGGCATATCGAATCCGTCCTGAAGGATGTGGTAAAGATGCTGGCAGCCAATACCAATTATACTTCTGTGGTAAGCATGCCCCAGACAGGCCGAAACCGTCTGAAATTCGTGCAGCTGACGCAGATCGATGAGGATAAGCTGCTGTGTACGGTCGTTCTGGAAGGCAATATCGTGAAGAACGAGATGATCCGGATCAAGGAAGAGATCGACCAGCAGATGCTGTTGAGGCTGAACCTGCTGCTGAACAGCACATTGAACGGTCTGACGCTGCAGGAGATCAACTTCGATATGGCGGCGAGAACGGCAGAACAGGCAGAACAGCACGGTCCTCTGGTATCCGAGATCATCAACCATATCGCGGCAACCATCGGCTCGGCAGACGGGATCGAGATCTTCACCAGCGGCGCGCGGAACATTTTCCGGTATCCGGAGTTATCGGATTCCATGAGAGCAGGAGAACTGATCTCTACGCTGGAGGAAAAGGAACTGCTGACGGAACTTATGACGAACGAAGGAGCAGAAGACGGAAACCGTTCAACGGGCATTCAGGTATATATCGGGCAGGAGACTTCGCTGAGTTCCATGAAGGATTGCTCCATGATAACGGCAACGTATGAATTTGAAAAAGGCGTATACGGAAAGATCGGTATCATAGGACCAAAACGTATGGATTACGAAAAGGTTGTGGATGCACTGAACAGCGTTACGGACAGCCTGGACCGGAAGTTCGGAAAAGGGAATAAATAGCCGTCACGGCGAATATAAAACAGATAGAAAGGCAGGCGAGAGACTTGTCAAAGAAGAAAAAATACAATCAGGAAGAATCTATCCGGGAAGAAAAAAATACAGCTGAACCGGTTCCGGAAGAAGAGAACGCAGAGGAAGCCGGACAGGAAGAGGAGATCCTTTCGGACGAGGAAACTATGCAGGAAGAGCAGTCTTCTGAAGAAGAGCCGAAGAGCAGTACGGAAGAAACAGGAAAACCTGCGAAAAAGGAGCGGAAGCTGAAATGGACGAAGCAGGAAGACCTAGAAGAAAAAGTCAAGGAAGCCACTGACCGATATGCAAGGCTGTTTGCCGAATTTGACAATTACCGGAAACGGACCGACAAGGAAAAAGCCCAGCGCTATGATTTCGGCGTCAGGGATATCGTAGAGAAGATCCTTCCCGTCATCGATAACTTCGAACGCGGTCTGGCTGCAGTTCCGGAAGACAAGGCGGATGACAGTTTTGTAACCGGTATGCAGATGACCTACAAGCAGCTGCTGAAGACTCTTGAAGACGCAGGCGTCAAGCCGATCGAGGCAGTAGGACAGGAATTTAATCCCGATTTTCACAATGCAGTGATGCATGTGGATGATCCGGAAGTCGGAGACAATATCATCGTTGAAGAATTCCAGAAGGGTTATATATATAAAGATCATGTTGTGAGATACAGCATGGTAAAGGTAGCAAACTGATTAACGTAATTGATCCAGAAACAGGAGGAAAATAGAATGGGAAAAATCATAGGAATCGACTTAGGAACTACAAATTCATGTGTAGCAGTTATGGAAGGCGGTAAGCCTGTTGTTATTGAAAACTCGGAAGGTGCGCGTACTACTCCGTCTGTCGTTGCATTTACAAAGAACGGAGAAAGACTGGTCGGAGAACCGGCAAAACGTCAGGCAGTTACAAACTCTGACAATACGATCTCTTCCATTAAGAGAGAAATGGGATCCAATTTCAGGGCGAACATCGACGGAAAAGCATATTCTCCGCAGGAGATCTCCGCAATGGTGCTGCAGAAACTGAAAGCAGATGCAGAAGCGCATCTGGGTGAGAAAGTGGAGGAAGCGGTCATCACCGTACCTGCTTACTTCAATGATGCTCAGCGTCAGGCGACCAAGGATGCCGGCAAGATCGCAGGTCTTAAGGTGGAAAGGATCATCAATGAGCCGACCGCAGCAGCTCTGGCATACGGTCTTGACAATGAAAAAGAGCAGAAGATCATGGTATACGACCTTGGCGGCGGAACCTTCGATGTTTCCATTATCGAGATCGGTGACGGCGTACTTGAAGTTCTGGCAACAGCCGGCAACAACAGACTGGGCGGCGATGACTTTGACCAGAGAGTTACGGATTATCTGATCGCACAGTTCAAGTCTCAGGAAGGCATCGATCTCAGCACGGACAAGATGGCACTGCAGAGACTGAAAGAAGCTGCTGAAAAGGCGAAAAAAGAACTTTCCAGCTCCACGACGACCAACATCAATCTTCCGTTCATTACCGCTACGTCAGAAGGCCCGAAGCATCTGGATATCAACCTGACAAGAGC
>JAFRKZ010000171.1 GCA_017431485.1 Parasporobacterium sp.
CCAGCCGCCAAAGGTCCAGCCTTCTGCTTCCGGATCTTTCTCCGGTCTGATCGCGCTCTTGCCTGCTTCTACTTTCTGTTCCTGCGGTGCGGTGCCATGGTTCTGGACATCAAATTTGACAGTATAGGTCACCGGAGCCGGGTTCTGCGTCCACTTTGCATAAAGGGTCATACTGCTGTTGACGCTTGCAGCAAAATCATATTCAGTGGTGCACTCCGCTTCCTGATACCAGCCGCCGAAGGTCCAGCCGTCTGCAGATGGATCCTCCGGTCTGGTTGCGGTTTCGCCTGCTTCTACGGTCTGTGTCTCTATTGCGGTGCCGTGTCCCTGCATGTTGAAATCCACTTCAAACGGACCTGACTTCTCCGTCCACTTTGCATACAGAGTAAAACTGCTGGTGACCGGAGTCTCAAAGTTATAAGGCTCTGTGGCGTCCGCCTCAAACCAGCCATTAAAGATCCAGCCGTCTTCAGACGGATCCTCTGGTCTGGTTGCGGTTTCGCCTGCTTCTACGGTCTGTGTCTCTATTGCGGTGCCGTGTCCCTGCATGTTGAAATCCACTTCAAATGGACCTGACTTCTCCGTCCACTTTGCATACAGAGTAAAACTGCTGGTGACCGGAGTCTCAAAGTTATAAGGCTCTGTGGCGTCCGCCTCAAACCAGCCATTAAAGATCCAACCGTCTTCAGACGGATCCTCTGGTCTGGTTGCGGTTTCGCCTGCTTCTACGGTCTGTGTCTCTATTGCGGTGCCGTGTCCCTGCATGTCGAAGGATACTTCGTATACTTCCGCCGGTGCTGCTTCCAGTGCCGCCATCAGCGAAACATTGCCGCGGACCGGTTCCTCGAAATCATAGGCCTGTGCAGAGCCTTCTTCAAACCAACCTTCGAACTTGTATCCTTCCACTTCTACAGGGCCGGGGTCGACTGCCGTCTTGCCTTCTTCTATGAGCTCCGGTTCCGGTGCCTTTGCCGGGTCTTCTTTTACTTCAAAGGATACTTCGTACTCTGTCGGCTGCACTTCATCCCATTTTGCGTATAAAACAAGATTGTTGTCAATTCCGCTGTCAAATGTGTATTCCTGTGTGCAAGCTTCATCGATAAACCAGCCGCCGAAGCTCCAGCCGTCTTCTGTCGGATCCGGCTCTGGTCTCGGAACCATATCACCGGCATACAGCCTCATGGATTCCGGCAGATAACCATGCGCAGAGACATAAGATACATCAAACTGCTGCTGCCATCTTGCATATAATGTCAGATCAGAATAGATCTGAGTACTGAAATCAAACTTTGTTTCTGCGCCTTCTGTAAACCAGCCAACGAACCGGTATCCGTCTCTTACAGGAGCTTCGGGTTCATATGCCGTATTCCCCTGTTCAACGGTCTGTCCATCTGGTGCAGGAACACCCTCTGCCTGTACGTCAAACGTCACATAATAGTTATGGACGACCGGAGTTGCTGTAAATATCGGATTTACATACATATCGCTGGTTACAGCACTGGTATCCTGATCCCAGCCGCTAAACGTGTAGGTGTTCTCCGCATCCGCTTCCTTCGTCGGGGTGTCACTGCAGGATGCTGCCTCTCCCTTGTTGACCGTCGCGGTCTGGAAAACATTGCCGTAAGCATCGTACCAGGTGACTGTATAGGTGAACGGGATCGCTGTAAATACCGGGTTAACATACATATCGCTGGTTACAGCACCGGTATCCTGATCCCAGCCGCTGAACGTGTAGGTATTATCCGCATCCGCTTCTTTCGTCGGAGTATCACTGCAGGATGCTGCCTCTCCCTTGTTGACCGTCGCAGTCTGGAAAACATTGCCGTAAGCATCGTACCAGGTCACCGTATAGGTATAGACGATCTCGGTTGCATTGAATACCGGGTTCACATACATATCGCCGGCGACACTGGTGGTGTCCTGATCCCAGTGATCAAATGTATATGTATAATCCGCATCCGCTTCCTTCGTCGGATTCTCGCCGCTGAAATAAGCAGGTTCCCCTTCATTGACCGTCGCGGTCTGAAGGACGCTGCCATAAGCATCGTACCAGGTCACCGTGTAGGTGCGTACGATCGGGGTCTGGTTATAAGTCGGAAATACATCCGTATTGCCGGTTATTCCATAGTTGACGGTGTCCACACTCCATCCGGCAAAGTCATAGGTATAGGATTCGTCTGCCGCTTTCGCAGGGGCTTCGCCGTTATAGGAAATGGTTTCCCCTTCATTGACTGTCGCAGTCTGAAGGACATTATTATAAGCATCGTACCATGTCACGGTATAAGTATGTACGACCGGAGTCTGGTTGTAGGTCGGATACACATCCGTATTGCCGGTTATTCCATAGTTGACGGTATCCACACTCCATCCGGCAAAGTCATATGTGTAGTAATCATCTGCTGCTTTTGCAGGTGCCTCGCCGCTGTAGGAAATGGTTTCCCCTTCATTGACTGTCGCAGTCTGAAGGACATTGTTATAAGCATCGAACCAGGTCACAGTATAGGTATTGACCACCGGCGCATCGGTGAGTTCATAATAGCCGCCGGCATCGGTCATGGATTTTCCGGATACTACATACTGCTCCGGCTGCATCACATTGTAATAACCGCCGCTGATCACCACTTCGCCGTCCTGCAGCGAAGCGTCGCTTCCATAATCATCCTTCAGGGCGATCAGATTCTGATAAGAAGAGGAAACAAAATTGCCGCCCTTCAGATTCAGATATGTGCCGTTGGTTACATCCCAGATTACCTTGAATGCGGGCTGCGCATTGTTGGAGCTGGAAATCTTTCCGTTTTCATTATAATCACTGTCTGTGATATTGAATGTTCCGCTCTTTACAACAAACAAGCCGCCGTCGCCCGTAGAGTCCGAACCGGAGCGGTCCTGCCCCGCACTGTCCTCACTCGGATCCAACAACTTGATGGTATATCCGGCCAGATCTAATGTTAATGTTGTGCCCCATGGAACACTGACGGTCACCGGATTGGCAAGGACCACATCCTCTTTCAGGACCAACGTGTAGTCTCCGCTCTGTAAATTAGACAACGCCTGCGCAAAGCTTGCGTAGTCCGTGCCGTTTAACGATACGACAGCCGGCGCTTCAACCGGTATTTCGACAGGGATCTCCTGCTCTGCAGGCTCCTGGTATTCCTCCGGCATTTCTTCCGCCATCAGCGTACCCGGCGTGATCGTCAGCACCATCATTGCAGATAATGCGATCACCGCCAGTTTTGTGAACAGCTTTTTCATTTCCGTTCCTCCTTTATGATCAACTAGAGATAGTTCTTCTGAATAATCAAATCATAGCCAAAAAATATGAAAATTCAATGTTTTTTAATATATTTCGTTTTTTTCTACAGTTTTTTTGTGACCCGCATGGGCGTTTTTCATATCTCCCGCTGCGTTAAGTTATTCGCTGTCTATGATGTTCCCCTTTTTCAGGAAATACTACATCATTTTTCTTCCATTCTCTGAAAAATCATTTATAATCACTTCGTATGTCTGATGCAAATAAAAAAGAAAAAGCCACCGGCCGCATACTGATCCTGTGTACCGCACTTCTGTGGGGTCTTACGGGAGTCTGCGTCAAATCCATTTCCTGGGGAGCAATGTCTATCATCGCCGTCCGCAGCATCATTTCCCTGCTCATGCTATTTGCCGTGAAACGGAGCTTCCGTCTTCGCTTCACCCGGACAAACGTGCTGGCTGCCGTCATGATGAGTGCCACCAGCATCCTGTATGTAATGGCGATCAAGCTCACCACCGCCGGGACTGCTATTGTACTGCAGTATATGGCGCCGATCCTGGTCTTTTTATTTGCGGTTCTTTTTAAAAAACGAAAGCCCTGGTTCGTGGAGATCATCCTGACCGCCTGCGTTTTCGCGGGGTGTGTGCTGTCTTTTGCGGACAGTCTGGACTTTAGCCATCTCCTGGGAAATGTGCTGGCGATCGCCTCCAGCTTTACCTATGCAGCACAGATCATCCTGATGGGTGGGAATGACTGCGACACACAGGACTGTACGATCATCAGCAACGGGATCTGTTTTTTTGTGTGCCTGCCGTTCCTGTTCACCGATACCCTGGTCTTTGACATGAACAATATCGTCTGGCTGCTGATCCTTGCCGTGTTCCAGTACGGTCTCGCCAATATCCTGTTTTCCATCGGGATCAAAAAGATCGACTCCGTGGAAGCATCTCTGCTCCTGTGCATCGAGCCGGTCTTCAATCCGATCCCTGTGGCGATCTTCTGTGGGGAACATATGGGAACGACGGCGGTTATCGGTTCCGCCGTCGTCATTATCTCAGTTGCTTTATATGGGATCCTTCCGACGCTGCGGAAGAAGATCCACCCGGATCTGAACTGCTGAAAGCTTTCGCTTTACTCTTTTTCCTCTTCCTCTTCGATCTCCGTATCCTTCACATAATCCCACCGCTGGAGTCTCTTGTCGATGCGCTCATCAATGATGATGGCAAAGATCGCAAAGAACGGGACGCCCAGCAGCATACCGTAAACGCCGAACAGGCCGCCGCCGATAATGATCGCGGCCAGCACCCACATGGGCCGTAAGCCGGTGGTATCTCCAAACAGCTTTGGTTTGATCAGGTTGGCGTCACAGAACTGGCTCACCAGAGAATAGATGACGAACCACAGTGCTCCCCAGGGATCCACGATCAGGATCAGAAAAGTCCCGATGATACCTCCCACGATGGGACCGAAAGTTGGTACGAAGTTGCAGACGCCTACCACAATGGCGATCAGAAGGGCGTACGGAAGTCCCAGAATGATCATAAACAGATAGCACAAAACCCCGATGATCAGGGAGTCCAGGATGTTGCTGCCGAAATACCGGAGGAAGATCTTACTGCTCCTGGATACGATAAAGGAAAATCTTACATATTTGTCCGGCTCCATGATGGAGCGGAAAAACCGGACGCCGGATTTTTTCAGATGGCTGACGTCTAGCAGCATGTAGATCGCCAGCATGATGGTGATGACCGTGTTCAGCAGATTGGAACCAACGCTCATAGCGCCGCCGATGATACCTTCTGAATGTTCTGTCACCCAGGTAACGATCCCTTCCACAAAATCCGAAAGGCCGGCTGTCTCCGTTTCCAGGAGATTGACGCCTAATATGTTGATCTCACTGATCTTGTCTGCCAGGTATTTGTTGATCATCCTGACAAACGCCTGGACATAATCGTCCAGATGGGACAGCAGATGCGTGGCAGATACGGCAACCTGGCTGACGACCAGATAGATCAGTACCAGCAAGAGGAGCACCAGGACCAGCACCACCAGAATGACGCATGCCCCGTGAAGATACCTGCCGCTTCGGATCTTCAGTGTCCGGAATACTTTTTTCTCGAAAAACTGAACGATGGGATTCAGCAGGAACGCAATGAGCGCTCCCATGATCACCGGCGTAAGGATCCGCAGGATAAAACCGATCCCGCCCCAGAAAATACCCAGGTTTGTCAAAATGACATAAAACAGGATCGCACCGCATGCGATCAGAAAGATCTGAAGATTTTTACTTTCCCGGACTCTGTCCCTGAAGCGTTTGTTCATAGCCTGTTTCCTTGCTTAGAAGATTTCAATCCGCTTTATTATATCACACCGCTAAAAATAATAGAATGCCTGTCAGCTGAGAATCTCCATCCTGACCCGGAAGGAGATCGTACGGGGCGTCTCCACGGCATCAAAGCGGATCTCATAAGCCGCTTTGTCCGGATCTGCCTTCAGGATGGTACCGAGGCCCAGGTATTCGTGACGGATCCGGGTTCCCTCTGCCAGCATGGACGAGCGGATATTTTCCGGCATCGCCTGCTCCTTATGGAAAATATAGTTTCGTGCCCCGGCGATCAGGGATTCACTCAAAGGCTGCGTGTAGTCCAGCAGTCCGTCTTCAATATCCAGCACAAACCGGGAAGGGTACCTGGGGCTTCCGTCAAAATTCCGCCCTTCGCCCCCGGAAAGAAACAGCCTTTTCTCCGCCCGGGTCATGGCCACAAACGCGAGCCTTCTTTCTTCTTCCATGCCGTCCAGATCCCGGATCTTCCCGGAAGGAAAGATCCCTTCGTTCATCCCGCATAAAAAGACATATGGAAACTCCAGCCCCTTTGCCGCATGTACGGTCATCAGGCGGACCTTGTCGGAGGTGTCTTCCACATCCGTATTGGTGAGAAGGGCGATGTGGGCCAGATAATGTCTGAGGGCCGCTTCCTCCCCGCAGGTGATCTCATAATCATATACCGACTGCTTCAGTTCCGCCAGATTATCCAGTCGCTCCTGGCTGCCCTCTGTCCGGAGCATTTCCTCGTAGCCGCTCCTGTTCAGAATACCTGACAGCAGGTCTGAGATCTGGGTCTCTTCATAACCATCCGAGAATTCTTCGATCAGCTCCACAAAATTCTTCGCCTTTGTTCCCCGGAAGATCTCATGGTCCA
>JAFRKZ010000172.1 GCA_017431485.1 Parasporobacterium sp.
AACTGGATGTCCTTGCAGGCGAGGGAGACAGCGGCTTCAGTATGAATGATGCCGCGATACTTTATTCCTTTGGGTCCTCCGATTATTATCTTACAGTCAATATCAAAAGACCGGATCTTCTGGAACAACTGAATACTGCACAGACTCTTCTGACAGTGGAGGAGCCGAATTATCTTAACTCTCTCAGTACGAAATACTATTCCGGCAGCCTTGCAAGCCGGGCGCATTCTGCCGCGGAGACGGAATGGCTGGAGTCTCATGATGAACTCAGGGTCGGATATCTTGAGTCTTATCTGCCTTACAGTGATACAGACGAAAACGGACAGGCTACAGGCATCGTGACGGACGTCACAGAGCAGCTTCTGAAGAGCCTGAATATTGACACGCTTTCCGTGAGCTATCACGGCTATGAAAATTACGATGACATGATCGCGGACCTTGTTTCAGGAAAGATAGACACAGCCTTCCCGGTTGGCGGTGGCTTATATTATTCAGAGGAGAGCGGGATCTACCAGACCAACCCGGTCGTATCCGCTGCGACGGAGATCGTGTTCCGGGGAAAATTCAAAAGGGATGATATCACACACATTGGCGTCAATGAGAACAACCGGATGCAGTATTACTATGTCCGTACACACTTCCCTGACGCCGAGATCACCTTCTATCCATCCGCGAATGATTGCCTTGACGCAGTCGCTGCGGGGAAGGAAGATGCGACTACGTTAAATGGGCTCAGGGCCAACGATATGCTGAAAAATACTCGTTACGAGAGTCTTTCCCTTCTGCAGCTGAGCCAGAGCGATGACCGCTGCTATGGCGTGGCGATGGGAAGTGAAGGGCTTCTGAAGCTTCTGAACCGGGGAATAAACGTGCTTGGTGTTGATTATGGACAGAACCAGGCTTACCGTTATGCCGACGGATTGTATTCTTATACCTTTTTTGATCTGGTACGGCAGCACCTCGGAATATTTATTCTGGGGATCCTGGCGGTTGCTGCTGCAATTATTTCTTTGCTTATCCGAGACAACAGGCGCTCCCGCACGCAGATCAGAGAAAAAGAAACCGCCCGAACTGAACTGGAGGAGAACAACAGAAAGCTGGAGGAGAGCAGACAGGCTCTTCTTGAGAACAATGAGATCATTGCTTCTGCCGGATTTGGTGTCTGGCATATCATCCTGGAGGACGGCAAGGCCCCGCGCATGAGGGGAAATACCAAGATGATCGAACTTCTGGGGATCACGGGACAGGATATGACAGAGGAAGAAGTATACGATTTCTGGTTTTCTCGTATCGATGAGGACGCAATCTCATCAGTTCAGAAAAGTGTTTCAGAGATGCTGGAGGGAAAACTGTCCGAAAATACATACCTGTGGGAACATCCGGAAAGAGGCATGATCTATGTGCGCTGCGGAGGGACAGCAGAAGCGCTGGACGAACACACACACCATCTGAGCGGATATCACAGTGATGTAACAGAGCTCGTCAGGGCAGAACAGGAAAAGCAGAAAGCACTTTCTGATGCTTTGATCGCAGCGGAGCACGCAAACCATGCCAAAACTGCATTTTTGAACAACATGTCCCATGATATCCGGACTCCGATGAACGCCATAGTGGGATTCACAGCACTGGCCGCTTCCCACATGGATCATCCGGAGCAGGTGAAAGATTACCTGCAGAAGATCACTGTATCAAGCCAGCATCTGCTCTCCCTGATCAATGACGTGTTGGATATGAGCCGGATCGAAAGCGGAAAGGTCACGATCGAAGAGGCAGATGTGCATCTGCCGGATGTCATCCATGACCTCAGAACGATTATCCAGGCAAATATCACGGCAAAGCAGCAGGAACTTCTCATCGATACACAGGATGTGAAGCATGAGGATATCTTTACAGATAAACTTCGTCTGAATCAGGTCTTGCTCAATATCCTTTCGAATGCGATCAAGTTCACGCCTGCCGGAGGAACCATCAGCTTCCGCCTTATCGAGGAGCCATCGTCCCATGCGGATATCGCAAACTTTGTATTTAAGATCAAAGATAACGGCATCGGGATGAGCAAAGAATTCCAGAAGACGATCTTTGAAGCATTCACAAGAGAAAGAACCAGCACAGTCAGTGGAACACAGGGCACCGGACTTGGCATGGCGATCACCAAAAACATCGTGGATATGATGGGAGGAACCATCTCTGTCCAGAGCGAAGAAGGAAAAGGTTCGGAGTTTATTGTGCGGATCCCGTGCAGGATAGGTGAAAGTAAAGACAGATCCGAAAAAATCCCGGGGCTGCAGGGAATGCGCGCACTGGTGGCAGATGACGATACCAACTCCTGCCTGTCTGTCAGCGCAATGCTTCGTGATATAGGCATGAGACCGGACTGGACAAACTATGGAAAGGAAGCTGTGATACGGGCCAAGGAGGCTAAGGATCAGGCGGATGAATTCAAGGTCTACATCATCGACGGGATGATTCCGGATCTGATTGGCATCGAGACTGTGCGCCGGATCAGGAAAATAGTCGGAGACGATGCACCGATCATTATACTAACAGCATATGACTGGACTGACATAGAGGATGAGGCCAGACAGGCCGGCGTGACCGCATTCTGCTCAAAACCGATCTTTATGTCAGAACTGAAAAGCGTACTTGCCAAACCGTTCCTCATTGAAAAACCGGCCGCTGACGAAGCCCCCGCTGCTTTAGACTTTACAGGAAAGCGGATCCTGCTGGCGGAAGACAATGAAATGAACCAGATGATCGCGGTGGAAATCCTGAAGAACGCCGGTTTTGCGATCGATATCGCGTCAAACGGAGCGGAGGCAGTAGAAAAAATGGAGCAAACTCCTTCGGTGACCTACGACCTGATACTGATGGATATTCAGATGCCGACCCTGGATGGGTATGAGGCGGCAAGGAGAATCCGCGAAATGGATGATCAGAAAAAGGCAGAAATCCCGATCGTTGCCGTGACTGCCAATGCCTTTGAAGAAGATCGGAAGATCGCGCTTGAGGCAGGTATGAACGGGCATCTTGCAAAACCCTATGATATCGGGGCCATTATGCAAACACTGTCGAATCTGTTGAAATAATATTTCAACAGACGCAAATGAATCGGAGCATGCATAAAAGATTACTATGAAAACACTATTTAAGATCGGTGAGATCGCAGAACTGTTTCATCTGAATGTGAAAACGCTTCGTTATTACGATGAGATCGA
The DNA here is from genome assembly GCA_017431485.1 of Parasporobacterium sp. Lineage (GTDB taxonomy): Bacteria > Bacillota > Clostridia > Lachnospirales > Lachnospiraceae > RGIG5612. The sequence continues at coordinate 3,216 of JAFRKZ010000172.1, forward strand.
TCTGGTAAAGCCCGAGATGATCGATCACGAAACGGGGTACAGGTATTACAGTACGGACCAGTTTGAACAGCTGAATACCATACGTTATCTGAGAGAGCTGGATGTGCCGCTTACAGAGATCCGGCAGTTTCTTAATGATCGAAATACAGAAAGAATCGAAGAGATCCTCAGGGTGCAGATCCGGCAAGCCGAAGAAAAAAAGCAAAAGCTGGATGCGATACAGAAGAAGCTGAACGACAGATTACATCAGATCAAAGATGCTCAAAAAGGGAAAAAAGACAGGCCTGAGATAAAACGTTTTCCGGCCAGAACGGCGCTGCTTCTGAAAAACTCTATGCGTCCGGAAAGTGATCTGGAATATCCAATTCGTCTTCTTGCGCGGAATGTTCCCACAGCAGTGGTCTTTCTGGGCAAGGTGGGATTATCGATCGACCAGGAGAATCTCGCAGAAGGCAGGTTCGATGGATATGATTCCCTTTTTCTAATACTTGACCGGGAGGAAAACGCAAGCGAATTACACGAATCAGTCAGCACAGTGTCCTTCAGAGGAGGAAGCTACGCGCGTATTCTCTTTCAGGGAACGCACAGGGATGCCGCATGTAAATATCGGGTGCTGACGGATCATATTCGGACCGAAGGCTATGAAATATGCGGGAATTCCCTTGAAATTACACTGATCGATTCCGGCCTTACGACTGATGAAAGCCAGTATGTAACTGAGATACAGATCCCAGTCAAAAAATGAAAATAAAAAGCATTGACTCTCCAGTTACTGTAGACTCTACAATGACATTGTAAGCAAAGACATAACAGTAAGGAGGAGAGAAAATGATAGGAACTCTTGTAAATACAGGTACGATTCTCGCGGGAAGTCTGATTGGCGGTCTGTTCAGAAAAATCATGAGCGAGCGCATCAATCATGCGCTTTTTATCGCCATGGGGCTTGCGGCCTTTGGGCTGGGTATCAATACAGTAGTGCAGAATATGCCAAGCAGCAAGTTCCCCGTACTTTTTATAATCAGTCTTGCGCTGGGCGGAGCGAGCGGGACGCTCCTTGATCTCGATGGCCGTGTGTCGCGCCTTACATCGAAAAGATCGGATGGGGGAAAGCTCGGTCAGGGAATCGTTACGGGCAGCCTTTTGTTCTGCGTGGGAACACTGTCGATCCTGGGTCCGGTGCAGAGCGCCTTGTATCAGGATCATACCTTCCTGTTCACCAATGCGACGCTGGATCTGGTGACAGCGATGGTGCTTGCGTCGACTTATGGAATCGGCATGTGCATTTCGGCAGGAATCCTGTTATGCTGGCAGGGAAGTATCTACGGACTGACAATGCTGATCGGGAAGTTCATTACCGACACCATGATGTGCGAGCTGGGCATCGTTGGAGGATTTCTTATCGCCATGTCAGGACTGGGAATTCTTGAGATCAAGGACTGCAAGACGCTTAATTTTCTCCCTTCACTGTTTATCCCACCGATCTGGTGTCTGATAAGTGCGCAGATATAAAGCGGCATAAATTCAGGTTTGCCTTGATTTTAAATCAATTACATCAGCCGTGGGCAATGACGCTCACGGCTTTTTCATAGGAAAAAGGAGGAGCAACAGTGAGAAACAGATTAAGTAAATACGCCAAGCAGGTGCGGAGAAATCCGCATCTTTTTTGTTACAACGAGTGCTGTATGGACGGCTGTCCCAAGCATAAAGACAAGTGCCCATATGACGGGCAGTACCTGTTTGCAATGCTGAAGGATACGCCATTCTGTCCCTGTGAGGACATAGCAACATACGAATACGAGTGAGAAGGGAGGAGTCCAAATTGACAGATCAGAAACACAACCGTAGTCCGGATAAGACATCACAGAAGGAGCGTATACGGGAGATCACGGAGAAACTGGAGGAAGG
>JAFRKZ010000173.1 GCA_017431485.1 Parasporobacterium sp.
ACTGCCCGGCAGTAATACCGGGCAGGAAAAACTTTTTGTTTTTTCAATTGTCTACTTGACGGGTCGCACACCAAAATCAGGCTTTTTCAAGCCCTTTTCCTCAAGAATGTGTTAGTAGACAGACGGTCTCGACGTGTTTTTTACTGTCCAAACTATCTCCAACGGATATTTTCATGTCTTTCTCGATGATTGGCAGACGGAATGTGATCGACTTCAGCCACTGACCGCTTGGCTGACGCTCTTCGTAGATCTGAATCTCCTCAATAAGCGACTCCATCAGCTTACGCTGTTCCTCCTCATTCATCAGTGAATAAAACTTGTCAAAGTAGATCAGGATCTTATAGATGTTGTCCCCGGTGACCTTTTCGGATTCGATGGATTGCTTTTTCGCCCTCGCCTCTATAAGGCTCTGCTCCTGGTCATCGATCTTGTCATACATCCGGTACAGACGGTCATCCAGATCTGTTTTCAGGCGTTTATAGTGTCTGGCGTCCGGATCCAGCGCCTCAATCTCTTCCAGTGTTTTCCTCTTTACTGCATAGGATTGTTTCAGCTGTTTTTCCAGGGCCGTGATCTCCTGATCGATGACGGTGGTGTCCACCTTCATGTTGATCTTCTCCTGCATCATGGAAGCGAACCGGGGATTGGCCACCAGTTTTGTGATCACTTCCACCACAGCCTCATCCAGGACATCTTCATTGATCTGCTTTTTATAATCGCACTTATGGCCTCTGGTCATCGTTCTGTGCTTACAGCCATAGTAAAAGAAATCCTTGTACTTTGTTCCGTCTTTGCGATGCTTGATGCTCTTGTTGCCATACATGCCGGCTCCGCAGATCGGACACTTCACCAGTCCTGAAAGCAGGTGTGTTCTGGTATCCTTCGCCTTATTCACATGCTCGTATTTCTTTGCCTGGGCGATCATCTTGACCTGGGCCTGATTCCACATTTCTTCAGACACAATTCCCTCATGCAGACCGTCAACCACAAGATAATCATCCTGTTCGACCAGCTTGTACTCATTACGGGTACCGTGCACCTTCTCCGTCTTCCGGCGGCCATAGGCGATTTTCCCGCAATATACCGGGTTCTTAATGATATTACGGATCAGTGCCGCATCAAACAGAGGATTCTTCCCGTTGTGTCTGGGAATCTTACGGATCCCATGGTTCTCCAGATATTTTGCAAGACCGTTCGCACCGATATCCGTGGAGACCCATTGTTCAAAAATAGTACGGATCGCAAGGGCTTCCTCTTCATTGATCTCCAATACGCCGTCCTTAAGACTGTAGCCATAAGGCGGGAAGCCCCCGTTCCATTTGCCGTCCCTGGCTTTTTGGATACGGCCCTCCATGGTTTGGACACGGATATTCTCACGCTCTATTTCTGCCACTGCCGACAGGACTGAGATCATCAACTTACCGGCATCTTTTGAAGAATCAATGCCATCTTCCACACAGATCAGATTGACACCAAAGTCCTGCATGGTCTGCAGCGTGGAAAGGACATCGGCGGCGTTCCGCCCAAAGCGTGACAGTTTAAACACCAACACAAAGGAAACATCATCCTTACCGGTCTTGATATCCTCCATCATACGGTTGAATTCATCCCGGCCTTCTATGGATTTCCCGGACTTACCGGCGTCTTCATACTCCCCCGCGATCTCATACTCATTGAATTCAGCGAAGGCCCGCATACGGGTGCGCTGTGCTTCCAGGGAGTACCCATCGATCTGCATTGCGGTTGAGACGCGGGTGTAAACATATACTTTCTTCTTTTCTTGATTCACCTTAATCTTCCTTCCGCTTTTAGTTTGGACATGGTTGTCACGTTGATCTTATCATATATACCTTCTGATTACAATAAAAAAGAGCCGGTCCATTGGTCAAATACTAATGCATATACCAATGAGCCGGCCAGTACTTATGCCGCCTTACGTGCCAGCGCACTCAGCTGCATGTACTTTCGATACATTTCTTTGATCCGTTTCAGCTTGTAATAATTATCCGGATCCGGCAGTGTGTCCAGATCCATCTCCCCGGCGTACTTCTCTATCATATTTGCGAGGAAGTCTGCCAATCCGCTCCATTCATCATTCCAGGGCATCTCTGTTCCTCCTCTGATTTCTGCTTTTGTCTCTGTGCTGACGGCCCGCATAGATCTCCAGTATCTCCGGAGGTATCCGTTCCAGCAGTGCGACCGCCTGTTCATAGTCACGCTGAAGCTGAAGATCCGCCATTTTCTTCAGAACGCTTTCCTGTTTGCTTTCCTTAAGAGCAGCTGTCAGGTTCTCGTTTTTCCGGACAAGGACTTCGTTCTTTGCAGTCAGATCCTGAAAGGCACCCTTGTATTTCTTCATCTGAGTGCTCATCTTTTCGACATTCGGGATATACTTGTCCAGATACCTGCAGATCTCTGCCGCCTTTGCTTTGGCATTGAACATACTGACCTGAGAGAGCAGCTTATCCAGCTTCTCCCTCTGCTTGTTCAGTCTTGTCATTTCCTTGAACACCCGGGGAGGGATGTGATCGCGACCAGTCTCACTGGCACTCATACCACGCTCCAGATCCGGATATTTCCTGACCATCTGCTCCCAGAAAGCATCCTGCCACTGCGTCAGTTTCTTCTTATTCCCGATGATCTCTTTTGCACAAAGCCTGCCGTCCTCCGTCAACGGGACAAAAGAAAGGTGCATATGGGGCGTTTTCTCGTCCATATGCACCACGGCTGAAATGATCGTATCCGGATTCTGTTTCTGTTTGATAAAGTCCAGCGCTGTCTGGAAGAATGTCCGGATCTCCTCCCGCTTTTTGTCCTTAAAGAACTCCGGGCTGGCCGTCACCAGCATCTCCACAAGCCTTACGCTGTCTGTCCGGGTCCGACACCCGGCAGCAGCGATCTGCTTCTCTGCCTCTGCCCGGTACTTTCCCTGTGGCTCGATCAGATGAAAGTTCAGATGACTCCGGCTGGTGTCCACATCCGGATTACTTGCGTATTTCTCTTTTGTTCTCTCATTGTGGGCCTCGATCCCGCTGATCTCAGGCCCCTTATATTTCGCAAATCTCATAATCGCATATTGTGCTCCCATATTGTCCTCCCTGCGGTCTCCCGCGTAGTAAAAGTCTTCTTATTTTGCGTTCGTACGTACATGCGTACATTTGATGAATAATTAAGTAGTGTACGCTTGTACGCACGTACACAGTTTTTCTGCTGTTTTATAAAAAGGGATTGTTGTGATCGATGATCTCTATGCCTCGATATCCCCGGCAACGTTTGCCTTTTCCCCGATAAATGTTGTTATCAGGTATCAGGTGATAAGTCCCTGAATATTGGGACAGATAGTTGGCAAAGCTCTTCATGGACAGCGCGTTCTCCGCATTGTCCTCACACCATTCCTTGTACGCTGCGTACAGATCGCTGGTCGCTGCTTTACTGTCCTCATGGAAGGTGAGATATCCTTCGGAAGTCAGGAACTCCGGAATGTTGTTGGCGTCCTTTACAATGGCGGCAATATTCTCCTTTGAGCGTTCGCTGATGGTGAAGCGATAGTCATTGGCAATAAGCCGCTGCAGGCCTTCCAGACACCACAGGAAAATGCCCTCTTTTTCAGCAGCCAGCTTGTCCATCAGATAGGGGTCATCGACACGATCCGCCGGTTTGTCCTTCGTCGTAATCACGATCTGCCGGCGAAAGAACCCGTCAGACCGGTCGTGGAGTGCGGTGAGGGCACCATTCCCGAAACAAAGAAACCGGACATAAAGGAGTGTCTGATAGCTCTGCTCATGCTTTCTTTCTACATCCATCTGACACTCGGAAGTGACGATCGATTTGATATAGTTCGTTTTGGTCAGCGCACTCATATCCATGTCGTCATCCACCATAAGAAGCCGGTCTTCCAGATCCGCCCTGGCAAAGTCATTTTTTTCGACCTTCTGGATACTGGTGGTATTCATATTGATTCCAAGAAGAGATCTCATGACAAGGCCAATGCGGGACTTGCCCTCACCGCCTTTACCGATCAGCATCAGCATCTTCTGTGCTTTGGTCGTCGGGATCAGGCAGTACCCCATATATTCCTGCAGTGTCATGATATCCTCCGGTATCAGAAGCTCCGAAAGGAATCTCAGCCAAACACCAGGTATGCCTGCATCCGGGTTGTAATCAACTGTCAGCCGGTTGCGGCAGTATTCCTTTTCCCCGGTGAAACGGCAATCCAGGTACCAGGTGCCGTTTGCCACATGGATCCGGTCATAGTGCAGCGGAATGTCCTCCGAATAAGCCATAAGCTTGATCGTTTTCAGCAGGTCGTCCACTTTCCTGGCCACGCCGCTTTCCTTCCATTCACTGATATCATCAAAGATGATCTGCTTCAGGCTGCCTTCATCAGGTACGAGACCGTCCACTGTAAAAAACCTTCCGTGAATGCATTTCATGGGATGTGCCGAAAGAAAACTGCAGGAATAAATCAATTCATTGATCTGCCTGTCCTTTGTGACCCATGCCGGTGCATCAGCCGGCAATACGTTCGTTCTCGCCATACTCTGTTATCCCCCTTTCCTTTGCGCAGTCACGGCGGACCTTTTCCTCCAGTCCGCCGATCATTCCGTCCTTCATAAGATCCTTTACTGTCGCTGTTCTCAGCTCCAGGTCGCCCACCGTCAGGATGTCTGCCAGATATTCAATGTAATCGAGCATCTGGCAGGCTTCCACAAAACGGTCATCAACATCTTCATCCGTGCTTTTGGGCGCATACCGTACCTTCCAGTCCTCCAGAAGGTGCAGAAAATCACAAAGCAACCTCT
>JAFRKZ010000021.1 GCA_017431485.1 Parasporobacterium sp.
GCGATCGCCACTTCCCAGCTGAAAAACGGAGAATCCCTGCCTTCCGTCAGGAATATGGCGGATGATATCGGTGTGAACATGCACACGGTCAATAAAGCTTATTCCTCTCTGAGGCAGGATGGATTCCTGAAAGTAGACCGCAGAAGAGGAGCAGTGGTTTCGGTGGATATTGATAAGATCAATTCCCTGAATAAAATGCGATGCCTGTTAAAACCGCTGATCGCCAGCGGGATCGTGAAGGGCGTCTCCAGGGACGAAGTCAAGAAACTGATCGATGAGATCTATGATGATATGGAGTAACAGTATGAAAAAACCATTTACCAGACTGGCTGCCGAGGCACTGGAAGCTGCCTGCGAATATGCTTCTTCCAACGGGCAGCTGTTTATCGGAACAGAACATATCCTTCTGGGACTGGCCGAAGCATCGGAAAGTACTTCCCAGAAGATCCTTGCCGCAAACGGTATTTCGCCGGAAGGCGTCAGGAAAATGCTGGATCATCCCTTTGAACAGGGGAGTTTCACAGCAGTGGCAGAGGGCGAGGGGTATTCCCCTTCGGCCCGGGAACTGTTGGAGGAAGCCGGCAGACAGGCGGACCGGTTCCATTCACAGAATGTGGGAACAGAACATCTGCTCCTGGCACTTTTGAAAATGCAGGATTGTGCAGGCCTGAGAGTCCTGACTGTCCTGGGGGGCAACCGGCAGAAGATCATGGCAGACACTTTTTCCGCTATGGGGGAAGATCCCAGGGAGCATAAAGCGGAACTGAGTGCGGAAAAAGCACAGTCTCCCCAGAAACAGGGAGAGCAGATCCTGGCTGATTTCAGCAGGGATCTTTGTGCCATGGCAAGAGACGGCGGACTTGACCCGGTCATCGGAAGGGAGCAGGAGATCGAGCGGATGATCCAGATCCTTTCCCGCAGGACGAAAAACAATCCGTGCCTGGTGGGAGAGCCCGGCGTCGGCAAGACCTCTATTGTGGAAGGACTGGCGCAGAGAATCGTCTCCGGCGGGGTCAGCGGTCCGATCGCAGACAAGAGGATCCTTTCTCTGGATCTTCCCGGCCTGGTGGCAGGATCAAAATACAGAGGCGAATTCGAAGAACGTGTCAAGAAAGTGATCCGGGAGGTGTCGGAAGACGGGCACATCATTCTGTTCATGGATGAGATCCATACCATGATCGGCGCCGGTGGCTCAGAAGGCTCCATTGATGCCGCCAATATCCTGAAACCTGCCCTTACCAGAGGAGAAGTCCAGATCATAGGCGCCACCACAATGGATGAATACCGGAAGTATTTTGAAAAAGACGCCGCCCTGGAAAGACGGTTCCAGCCTGTTTATGTGGAGCAGCCGACCAGGGAGGAATCTGTTCAGATCCTGAAAGGGCTGCGTCCGGATTATGAAGAGCATCATCAGGTGAAGATCACGGATCAGGCCCTGGAAGCAGCGGTGGATCTTTCCATGCGCTATATCAATGACCGGTACATGCCTGACAAAGCGATCGACCTGATGGATGAAGCAGCTTCCAAGGTGAAGCTTTCTTCCTATCTCCATCCGGCAGGACAGAGTGCTCTGGAGCAGGAATTGAAAGAAACAGAGCAGCAGCTGGAAAAGTACCTGAAAGCAGGGAAACTGAAGAAGGCGTCTGTGGCACGGGCAGAAATGGAATCCCTGCAAACGGCTCTCAATGCCGGCGCCGGACGGAAATCTTCCGGCAGCCGAAACAAAAAGGTAACGGAAGACGATATTGCGGAAGTCGTATCCGGCTGGACCAGGATCCCGGTGAAAAAACTGGCCAGGGAAGAAACGGAAAAACTGAAGAACATGGAGGCGGAACTCCATAAAAGGGTCATTGCACAGGATGAAGCGGTCGTTTCCCTCAGTAAGGCGATCCGAAGAGGCAGGGCGGGTCTGAAAGATCCGAAGCGCCCTATTGGTTCCTTCCTGTTCCTGGGACCTACCGGCGTCGGGAAAACCGAATTGTCCAAAGCCCTGGCGGAGTGTCTGTTCGGGACGGAAAGTGCGATCATACGGATCGATATGTCTGAGTATATGGAAAAACACAGTGTTTCCAAACTGATCGGCTCACCTCCGGGGTATGTGGGCTATGATGAAGGCGGACAGCTGTCTGAGCAGGTCAGGAGAAATCCTTATTCCATCGTCCTGTTTGATGAGATCAAGAAAGCTCATCCGGATGTTTTTAATATCCTGCTGCAGGTCCTGGATGAGGGAAGGATCACCGACTCCCACGGGCGGATCGCGGATTTTAAAAATACCATCATCATCATGACCAGCAATGCTGGCGCAGCCAGGATCATGGAACCGAAAAATCTCGGCTTTTCCGCAGACAAATCGGAAGAAGCGGATTATAAGATCATGAAAGATGCTGTTATGAACGAAGTACGGCATCTGTTCAAACCGGAATTTATCAACCGTATTGATGAGATCATCGTATTTGCCGCCCTGACAAAGAACGATATGGGAAAGATCGCCGATCTTATGCTGAACGAGATCATCGGAAGGGCGAAGAAACAGGTCGGGATCTCTCTGAAGGTTACGGACAAAGCCAGAGACTATCTCGTGGAAAAGGGATATGACAGGAAATACGGAGCCAGATCCCTGAAACGTACGATCCAGACAGCATTTGAGGATAAGCTGGCGGAAGAGATCATTGACGGCAGTATAAAAGCAGGAGACAGCGTGACCGCCGACTGTGCGGAAGGACAGCTGGTCTTTAAGGTGAAAAGATAACAATGGCAAAGGCAAAAGATACGGGCTTTTATTGTAAAGAATGCGGATTCGAGACGGCCAAATGGGCAGGGCAGTGCCCGGCATGCCACGAATGGAACACGCTGGTAGAGGTTCCTGCTTCTTTCCTGGCGGGCAGCAATTCCCGGCAGGCAGGCATCAGCCAGACTGGCCTTCGTAAAGTGGGACCGGGGCTGAAAGGAAAGGAATTCAAGGCAGCAGGCTCCTGCCGCATGTCAGAGATCCGTGTGGAGCAGGAAGAGCGTTTTGTGACCGGGATCGACGAATTCGACCGGGTTTTGGGCGGCGGCATTATAAAGGACAGCCTGGTGCTGGTCGGCGGCGATCCGGGAATCGGCAAATCGACACTTCTTACCCAGGTATGTAAAGCCCTGAGTGACAAAGGAGTCGATGTCCTTTATATTTCCGGGGAGGAATCCCTCAGCCAGATCAGGCTCCGGGCAGACCGGCTCGGGGAATTCGGAGAACATATGAAGCTGTTATGTGAGACCGATCTGGATGTGATCGAAAAGGTGATCACAGATGAAAAACCGCAGGTATGCGTGATCGACTCCATCCAGACCATGTTCCGCCCTGACGTGGCGTCTGCTCCGGGCAGCAGCGGCCAGGTCAGAGAGTCGACCAATCTGCTGATGCAGTGGGCCAAGGTGATGGGGATCGCCATCTTCCTCGTGGGACACGTGACAAAGGAAGGCGTGGTGGCAGGCCCCAGGATGCTGGAGCATATGGTGGATACAGTCCTTTATTTTGAAGGAGATTCCCATGCTTCCTACCGGATCCTGAGGGGCGTAAAGAACCGGTTCGGATCCACCAATGAGATCGGGGTTTTTGAGATGAGATCCACCGGCCTTGAGCAGGTCCCGAACCCCTCTCAGTTTATGCTGACAGGGCGGCCGGTCAATGCATCCGGGTCCGTTGTATCCTGCAGCATGGAAGGAACCAGGCCCATACTGGCCGAGATCCAGGCTCTTGTAGCCAGATCGGGGCTTAACAATCCCAGAAGAAGTGCCACCGGATTTGATTTCGGAAGAATGAACCTTTTGATCGCGGTTCTGGAGAAACGTCTCGGATTCAAGATGTCGGAGTGTGATGCCTACATCAATATCGCAGGCGGCATGAAGATCTCGGAAACAGCTCTGGATCTTGCCGTGATCATCGCTCTGGCTTCCGGCTACATGGATTTTATCGTTCCGGCAGATGTGATGGCAGTGGGTGAAGTAGGGCTTTCAGGAGAAGTCCGCAGCGTCAGCCAGATCGAGAGCAGAGTCCGGGAAGCAGTGAAAATGGGATTTTCCCGATGCATTGTCCCGGAATCCTCCCTCAAGGTGCTCGGCAAACAGGAAAATGTCTGTCTGACAGGCGTTTCCAATGTGACAGATGCCATAGAGATATTGCGAAAAATGCAGAAATAAAGTATAATTCCTATTTGCATGCCAGCCTTTTGAGATCTCTTTCGGAAAAAGGCAAAAGGCAAAAAAAAGAGCCTTTTAAGGCTCTTGATACAGGGGAAGAGAGATTCGAACTCCCATGAACGGTTTTGGAGACCGTCATACTGCCATTGTATGATTCCCCTGGACACCGTTATTTTATATCATAACCCGCTCCTGCGTGTCAATGAGAAAATTCATGTCCGGGAAGAGGGATCCTGTATTAGAAAAGTACAATTATGTCTACTCTGGATTTTATAAAAAAGAATAAACACAGTGATGAACTGCTTCCGAAGCTGATCTCGGCAAAAGAGCCCGTGAAGGAAGAAGAAATATACGCCAAACTGATCGATATGCTCAAAAAGACTCATACACAGGAGGATATCGATCTTGTCCAGAAGGCCTATCTGCTGGCAAAAAGCGCTCATGGGGATCAGAAAAGAAAGTCCGGGGAACCTTACATCATCCATCCGATCCAGGTTGCGATCATCCTGACGGAAATGGATATGGACCGGGATACGATCTGCGCCGGCATACTCCATGACGTCGTGGAGGATACGGATATCACTCTGGAACAGCTGAAGGAGCAGTTCGGCGAGGAAGTGGCAGAACTGGTGGATGGGGTTACCAAGCTGACCCAGATCAAGTATACCTCGGACAAAGTGGAACTGCAGGCGGAGAACCTGCGGAAGATGTTCCTGGCCATGGCAAAAGACCTGCGGGTGATCATCATCAAGCTGGCGGACCGGCTGCACAATATGCGGACCCTTCAGTATATGTCCCGGGAAAAACAGATCGAAAAGGCCAGGGAGACCATGGAGATCTATGCGCCGATCGCCAAGAGGCTCGGTGTATCCAAAGTAAAATCCGAACTGGATGATCTGGCGCTGCTGTATCTGGAACCTGACGCGTTCTATATGGTGCGGGAAGATGTCAAGGAACGGATGCAGGCAGGAGAACTCCACATTGACGAGATGATCCAGGAAGTCAAGCAGTGCATGAAAAATGCGGACATCGAATGTGAAGTAGACGGCAGGGTCAAGCATTATTTCAGTATTTACAAGAAAATGCTGATGCAGGATAAAGGGGTCGACGAGATCTATGATCTGTTTGCCGTCCGTGTCAAAGTGGAAACCATCAAGGACTGTTACGCCGCTCTTGGCGCGATCCATGAAGACTATATTCCGATCCCGGGCAGATTCAAGGATTATATCGCGATGCCCAAACTGAATATGTACCAGTCCCTGCATACGACAGTGATCAGTCATTCCGGACAGCCTTTCGAGGTGCAGATCAGGACTTTTGAAATGCACAGAACTGCGGAATACGGCATCGCTGCCCACTGGAAATACAAAGAGGGAAAAGGGATCAATGACCGGAGTATGAGCCAGAGCGAAGAGGAAAAGATCGCATGGCTTAGGCGGATCCTTGACTGGCAGTCAGAGACGGCGGACAACAAGGAATATCTGGAATTTATCAAGAGCGATCTGGATCTGTTTGCGGATCAGGTATTCTGTTTTACGCCGCAGGGAGACGTAAAAATGCTTCCTGCCGGGTCTACGCCCATTGATTTTGCCTATAATATCCACTCCGCCATCGGCAATAAGATGGTGGGAGCCAGGGTCAACGACAGGATCGTCAACATCGACTATAAGATCCAGAACGGTGACCGGGTAGAGATCATTACCTCCCAGAACTCCAAGGGACCCAGCCTTGACTGGCTCAATATCGTAAAGAGCGGCGGCGCCAAGACCAAGATCAATCAATGGTTCCGGAATGTCCAGAAGGATGACAATGTCGCCCGCGGCAAGGAACTGGTGGAAAAATACCTCAAAGCCAAAGGCATCACAGAGCAGGGGATCTTTGCACCGGAATTCACAGATAAGATCCTGTCCAGGTACAGCTTTAAGGACTGGGATTCCGTGCTGGCAGCGATCGGGCACGGAGGCCTGAAAGAAGGCCAGATCATAAACCGGCTCCTGGACGATTTTAATAAAAAATACAAAAAGAATGAGATGACCGACGAGGATGTGCTGGAAAGCGCGGCTCAGGCTGAATCTTCCTATGCGGAAGCAAAACACAGGAGCGGCATCATCGTGAAAGGGATCCATGATGTAGCGGTCCGGTTTTCCAAGTGCTGTTCGCCGCTTCCGGGCGATGAGATCGTAGGATATGTCACCCGGGGAAGAGGCGTTACGATCCACAGGACGGACTGCATCAATATCCTGAACATGACTCAAGCGGACCGGGCAAGGCTCATCGATGCGGAATGGGATAAACCGTCGTCGGCATTTATCGATGAAAAATATGAAGCCGGTATTACGATCTTTGCGGAAAACAAAGTCGGTATGCTGGTGGAAGTATCCAAGGTCATGTCAACAAGAGGCGTGAATATCGATAAGCTGAACTGCGTGATCAACAAGCAGAATGTAGCCACCATCGAAATGAGCTTCAAGGTGGCGTCCGCAGATGAACTGGCAAAGGTGATCGAAAAGATCAACGCCCTGGATGGAGTCATAGATATCCAGAGATCTACCGGCGGCTGATCCGATCGGGAAAGGATGCGAAAATGGGAGAACTTGAGATCAGATGTGTCAGGGTCGGAATGATCCAGACAAACTGCTATATCGTATATGATAAGGACGTGCGAAAGGCCCTGATCGTTGATCCGGGTGATGATGCGGATTATATCGCGGAATGCATCAAAAAGATCGATGTCAGTGTGGAGGCGGTTTTGCTGACGCATGGACACGGAGATCATTTTAAAGGCCTGGAAGGGATCAAGGAACGTTATCAGGTTCCGGTCTACATTCCGGCAGATGATGCCGGCAGGCTGAAGTACCAGGGAGGATTCGTGGAAGCTTCCTATGAGATCCGGCCGGACGATATCCTGGTGCATGACGGAGACCGTCTGTCCCTCGCCGGCATGCGGATCGAGGTGATCCATACGCCGGGACATACGGAAGGCGGGACCTGCTATTATTTCCCGGAGCACGGCATCCTTCTTTCCGGAGATACCCTGTTTCGGCATTCCTGGGGTCGGACGGATCTTGAAGGCGGGAATGAAATGCAGCTGTTCCGTTCCATCCGGGAAAAACTTCTTCCCCTGCCGGAAGAAACTGTGGTGCTGCCGGGTCATGAAGGAACAACGACGATCCGGGAAGAGCGGATAGTGCACGGCTATAAAGCCTGAGATATTCGGGCGATCACTGATAGAACCAACAACAAAGAATAAGGAGAGTTATACATGATCACACAGGCTCCGAGAGGAACACAGGATTGGTACGGCAAAGACATGTACCGGAGAGAACTCATAGAAAAGATCTGTTTTGAAACGGCAAAGAGATATCATATCCATCAGATCCACACGCCGATGTTTGAACATACGGTGCTGTTTGCCAGGGGCGTCGGTGAGACGACCGATGTTGTTCAGAAGGAAATGTATACCTTTGAAGACAAAGGCGGGCGCAGCATCACCCTGAAGCCGGAGGGAACGGCGGGCGTGATCAGGGCTTACCTGGAGCACAGTATGTTTGCGGAGCCCGGCGTTTCCAAACTATGTTATGTCACACCGGCATTCCGCTATGAAAAGCCGCAGAGCGGAAGACTTCGTCAGCATCACCAGTTCGGCGTGGAATACATCGGTTCCGACAGTCCGCTGGTCGAAGTGGAACTGATCAGCCTGGTCACGGATATCATCGGGAAACTGGGGCTTAAAGATATGGAAGTCCATATCAATTCCATCGGCTGCAGCAACTGCCGGAAAGAATATAACAAAGCCCTTCTTGCTTACCTGAACGAGCACCGTGACGGCCTGTGCAAGACCTGCCGGGAACGTATGGAACGCAACCCTCTGCGAGTGATCGACTGTAAGAATGAAGAATGCAAAAAGATCGTGGCAGACGCCCCGAGGACGATCGATTACCTGGACGAGGAATGCCGGAACCATTTTGAGGAACTGAAAAAGCTCCTGGATGATATGGGCATCGTGTACAAGGTAGATACCGGTATCGTCAGAGGCCTTGATTATTATACCCGTACCGTGTTTGAATTCGTCAACAAAGAAGGCTTCACACTCTGCGGAGGCGGAAGGTATAACAATCTGGTAAAAGAGATCGACGGAAAACAGGATATCCCTGCCGCAGGGTTCGGCCTTGGTCTTGAAAGGATCCTCTATTTCCTGGATCTGCAGGAAATAGACCTGGGAGAAGAACCTGCCCCCGATCTGTATTTCGGGATCCTGGGCGATATCAAGTCCGAGGGTTATAAGATCGTTAAAGCTCTCCGGGATAAAGGCCTTACGGTAGAAACAGACTATCTGGACCGCTCCGTTAAGGCGCAGATGAAATACGCCAATAAGATCGGGGCCAGATATACCGTGATCCTGGGCGGTGATGAACTTGCCCGGGGAACCGTGAAAGTCAAGAATATGGACGATGGTTCCGAACAGGAATGCGCGATCGGGCAGATCGCGGAAGTGATCCGGAAATAAAAGCAGATATCAATCTGCAGGAAATATAATATCAATTCGGCCAGCGAGCCGGGAAAGAAGAAAAGAACATGGCAGAATCAATGAGTGGCTTTAACAGAAGCCACAGATGTACGGAAGTAGTAAATGCACAGATGGGGGAACTGGTCACCCTGATGGGATGGGTCAACAAGCGCCGCAACCTCGGGAGCCTGATCTTTGTGGACCTGAGGGATCGTACCGGACTGATCCAGCTGCTGTTTGATGAAGAGTCCATCGGCACGGAAGGATATGAGAAGGCCGGGACCCTGCGCAATGAATTTGTGATCGCGGTCAGAGGACTGGTACAGAAAAGGGGCGGCGCTGTCAACGAAAACCTGGTAACCGGCCATATCGAGATCAAAGTGTTGGAACTCAGGATCCTTTCCGAGAGCCTGACGCCTCCTTTCCCGATCGAAGACGGGATCCAGACCAAAGATGAGCTGCGGCTCAAATACCGTTATCTGGATCTTCGAAGACCGGAGCTCCAGAGCAAGCTGATGCTGAGAAGCCGTGTGGCGCAGAGCATCAGACGCTTCATGACGGAGGAAGGATTCCTGGAGATCGAGACGCCGATGCTCTGCAAGAGTACGCCGGAAGGCGCCAGGGACTACCTGGTTCCCAGCCGGGTACATCCGGGCAGCTTCTATGCGCTTCCGCAGTCTCCGCAGATTTACAAGCAGCTGCTGATGTGCGCCGGATACGACCGCTATTTCCAGATCGCCAGATGTTTCCGGGATGAGGACCTCAGAGCTGACCGGCAGCCGGAATTCACCCAGGTGGATATGGAGTTTTCCTTTGCCGACCAGCATGTGGTCATGGATGTCAATGAGAGGCTCATTGCCCATATCTTCAAGGAGATCCTGGATGTGGACGTGGAGCTGCCGATCCAGAGAATGACCTGGCAGGAAGCGATGGACCGTTATGGTTCCGACAAACCGGACACCCGGTTTGGCATGGAACTGAAAGATATCACGGGATGCGTGGAAGAATGCGGCTTTTCCGTGTTTGCCAATGCGGCAGCATCCGGCGGCAGCGTAAGAGGTCTCCTGGCAAAAGGACAGGCTGATATGCCCCGCAAGAAGATCGACGCTCTGGGAGAGTTCGTCAAGACATACGGCGCAAAGGGCCTGGCATATCTGGGAATCCATGAAGACGGAACTTATAAATCCTCTTTTGCCAAATTCCTGACCGAAGAAGAGATCGCAGCGATCGTCCGGGAAATGGATGCAGAACCGGGAGATATGATGTTCTTCTGTGCCGATACAGACAAGGTCGTCTATGCTTCTCTCGGCGCCTTAAGGCTTCAGCTGGGTGAAATGATGGGCCTGATAGACCACAGTAAGTTCAATTTCCTGTGGGTGACGGAATTCCCGCTGCTGGAGTATTCGGAAGAGCAGGAAAGATGGGTGGCGATGCATCATCCCTTTACCATGCCCCTGGAAAGCGATGTGAAATATCTGGATACCGAACCCTGGAAAGCTCATGCAGCAGCTTATGATATCGTACTGAACGGCGTGGAGCTGGGAGGCGGCTCTGAAAGGATCTATAATCCGGAGATCCAGGAAAAGATGTTTGCGGCTCTCGGCTTTACCGCAGAGGAAGCCTATGAACGGTTCGGGTTCCTTCTGGATGCGTTTAAATACGGCGTTCCGCCTCATGCAGGACTGGCATATGGATTTGACCGTATGCTGATGCTGATGACCGGTGCCGAGTCGATCCGTGACGTGATCGCGTTCCCGAAGGTGAAAGATGCTTCCTGTCTTATGACGGAAGCACCGGGCGAAGTAGATGAAAAACAGCTCGAGGAGCTTTCTCTCTCCCTGAACATTCAGGAGAAAGCCGCAGAATAATCCATGAAATATACGATCGATAAAAACGAGGGAAGAGCAAAGGCCGCGACCATGGAGACCGTCCATGGCGTGATCCATACGCCGGTATTCATGAACGTGGGAACGGTTGCTGCCATCAAAGGTGCCGTCAGTTCGGTGGACCTGAAAGATGTGGGAACCCAGGTGGAGCTGTGCAATACCTATCATCTCCACGTAAGGCCCGGCGACGAGATCGTAAAAAAGATGGGCGGCGTCCGGAAATTCATGCACTGGGATGGTCCTGTTCTGACAGATTCCGGAGGCTTTCAGGTGTTTTCCCTTGCGAGCCTCAGGAAGATCAAAGAAGAGGGGGTCTATTTCAATTCCCATATCGACGGGCGGAAGATCTTCATGGGCCCGGAGCAGAGCATGCAGATCCAGTCTCATCTGGGAAGCACCATTGCCATGGCATTTGATGAATGCCCTTCCAGCGTGGCGGAACGGGACTATGTAGCGCCGAGCGTTGCCAGGACCACCAGATGGCTGAAACGATGCAAGGAAGAACTGGAACGGCTGAACCAGCAGCCGGATACGGTCAATCAAGAACAGATGCTTTTCGGTATCAATCAGGGAGCATGCTTTGAAGATATCCGTATCGAGCATGCGGAAGAGATCAGGGAACTTGACCTTCCCGGCTATGCCATAGGCGGATTGGCAGTTGGAGAGACCCATGAAGAAATGTACCGGATCCTGGACGAGACGGTTCCGCATCTTCCGGCAGACAAGCCTGTTTATTTGATGGGCGTCGGGACTCCTGCAAATATCCTGGAAGGGATCGAGCGGGGCGTGGATTTCTTCGACTGTGTTTACCCGAGCCGGAACGGACGCCACGGACATGTCTATACCAACCACGGCAAGCTCAATCTGTTCAACGCACAGTATGAACTGGATGAACGGCCGATCGAGGAAGGGTGCGGCTGCCCCGCCTGCCGGTATTTTTCCAGAGCCTATATCAGGCATCTGCTGAAGGCGAAAGAAATGTTGGGAATGCGTCTTTGTGTATTGCATAATTTATACTTTTATAATAAAATGGTGTGCGAAGCTCGCGAAGCAATACTGGAAAACCGTTTTTCGGTTTATAAGCGGGAAAAACTAAACGGACTAAATCAAGAGGGAGAGAAGATATGAATCTTTTGAATATGCTGGCAATGTGCGCGGGAATGATGGGAGGCCAGGCAACAGCTGAAGGCGGAGCAGAGGCTCAGCAGGGCGGAAGTTCCTGGTACATCATCGTGATCTACGTTGTCATTTTCGCTGCATTTATCTATTTTATCATGATCAGGCCTTCCAGAAAGCAGAAAAAGCAGCAGGAAGAGACCATGAGCTCCATGCAGCCGGGTGACAGTGTTCTGACTACCAGCGGTTTTTACGGCACGATCGTTGCTGTAAACGGTGACACCGTGATCGTGGAATTCGGCAACAACAAGAACTGCCGTATCCCAATGGCGAAGCAGGCGATTTCTCAGGTTGAGAAAGCAGGCGCCGCTGCAACAAGTGCAGAGGCTGCTCCTGTGAAGAAGTTCTTCGGCAGAAAGAAAGACGCCGCAGAGCAGACTGCAGAACAGAATACCGAGAGTTCAGAGAGCAAGGGCGGATCCTCCAGTGATTCATCCTCAGGAGATGAGAAATAAATCTTTCCGGAAGTTCTGAACCAAACATGTTTACTGCGAGGGAATCGGAACGGATTCCCTCGATTTGTTAGTTGGATAGTTTACCTGACTAAAGCGGTAAAATACCGTGTGTCAGGATAACAGCATTATATGAAGGAGCAACAGATGAACAGAGTATATAATTTTGCAGCAGGGCCTGCTGTATTACCTGAAGAAGTATTACGTGAAGCGGCACAGGAAATGCTGGATTACCGGGGAGCCGGGCTTGGCGTCATGGAGATGTCCCACCGGAGCAAAGAGTTTGATAAGATCCTGAACGATGCAAAGCAGGATCTGATCGATCTGATGGGAATTCCCGATGAGTATGAAGTCCTGTTTGTGCAGGGCGGCGGATCCCAGCAGTTCGCAGCAGTTCCCATGAACCTTATGAAGAATAAAGTTGCGGATTACATCGTGACCGGTCAGTGGGCCAAGAAAGCCATGGCAGAAGCCAAGATCTTCGGTCAGGCCAACAAGATCGCCTCTTCCGAAGATAAGACCTATACCTATATCCCGGATGTATCCGATCTTCCGATCTCTGAAAATGCAGACTATGTATATATCTGTGAGAACAATACGATCTATGGAACGACCTATAAGGAACTTCCGAATACGAAAGGCAAGATCCTGGTTGCAGACCAGAGTTCCATGTTCCTTTCCAAACCGGTGGATGTAACGAAGTACGGTCTGATCTTTGCTGGCGCCCAGAAAAACGTAGGTCCTGCCGGCGTCGTGATCGTGATCATCCGGAAGGATCTGATCACGGAAGATGTCCTGCCGGGTACACCCACCATGTTAAAATACAAGACCCATGCCGACAACAATTCCCTGTACAATACGCCGAATGCCTACGGTATCTACATCTGCGGCAAAGTCTTCAGATGGCTGAAGGAAATGGGCGGGCTGGAAGTGATCAAAGAACGGAACGAGAAGAAAGCGAAAGTTCTCTATGATTATCTGGACAGCAGCAAAATGTTTATCGGTACGGTGGAAAAGGAATATCGTTCTCTTATGAATGTTCCGTTTGTAACCGGCTCTGATGAGCTGAATGCCAAATTCATTGCGGAAGCAGCAGCCAATGGGCTGGTGCAGCTGAAAGGCCACAGGACTGTAGGCGGCATGAGAGCTTCGATCTATAACGCAATGCCCTATGAAGGCGTTGTCAGACTTGTTGAATTTATGGATAAGTTTGAAAAGGAGAATGCATGATGTATCGTTACAAATGCCTGAATCCGATCGCCAAGGTTGGTCTGGATCATTTTAAGGAGACATTTACACAGGTTGCAGAAGAAGAACCTGCCGAGATCATCCTGGTACGCAGTGCCAAAATGCATGAGATGGAATTCGGCGAAGAAGTGACCTGCATTGCCCGGGCAGGAGCCGGCGTCAATAACATCCCGCTGGATAAATGCGCAGAGAAGGGCATTGTTGTATTCAATACTCCCGGCGCCAATGCCAATGGTGTCAAGGAACTGTTCCTGTTTGCCGCCATTGCCGGCGTCAGAGATATCCTGGGCGGTATCAGATGGGCAGAGAGTGAATTCGGCAATCCGGATATTGCGGCACTTGCGGAAAAAAGTAAAAAACAGTTTGTCGGTCATGAGATCATGGGCAAGACCCTGGGCGTGATCGGCCTCGGTGCGATCGGCGTGAAAGTCGCCAACGCGGCAGTTTCACTCGGCATGAAAGTGATCGGCTACGACCCGTACCTTTCCGAAGCGGCCAAAGCTTCTCTGGACAGTCTGGTAGAGATCACCGATCAGCTGGATGTGATCGCGGCCAGATCCCAGCTGATCACGATCCATGTGCCTGCCATGGCCGGAACGATCGGCATGATCAATGCGGATTTTCTGTCCAGATGCCGCAAGGGCGTGATCTTTATCAACCTTGCCAGGGATACCCTGGTAAATGAGCCGGATATGCAGGCGGCGCTGAGCCTTGGTCAGGTCGGAAAATACATCTGTGATTTCCCGACGCCAGGAGCTGCAGCCATGAAAAATGCCATCATCATCCCGCATCTCGGCGCTTCCACAGAGGAATCCGAAGACAACTGCGCCGTCATGGCAGTCCAGCAGGTCGTTGATTTCATGGAGAATGGCAATATCCGGAATTCGGTAAATTATCCGCCGGTGGATTTCGGAAGAGTTGACGGATGTATCCGTCTGTGTGCAGCTCACAGATCCTGCCTCAAGACACATGATATTGCGCAGTTACTGGAAGAAGAGGGAGCAGTGCTGAAAGGGATGACAGGAAAGGAACGGGGAGAGTTTGCTTACTCGATGTTTGACATGGAAACCTGCCCGGATGGCATCGAACAGACTCTGTCAGCAGACGGAATCCTGAAAATCCGGGTGATCAAATGATAGTATAATTAACATCTGACTGCAGATACTGACCTGAAAGTGAATAGAATCTGAACTTTCAGGTCAGTATCTGCAGTCAGATCTATTAATGAGAGTAATATTTGATATAATTTTCGAGGAAACAGTATGGCAAATGTAAAGCCCTTCCGGGCCATCAGACCTCGGCGTACCTATTCCAGGGTGGTTGCGACACTTCCCTATGATGTATTTACCGAGAAAGAAGCAAGACAGATCGTTAAGGAAAATCCCCGTTCATTCCTGAAAATTGTACGGCCGGAGACCATGTTCCCGGAGGGAACGGATATGTATGGTGATCAGGTCTATGAGAAAGCAAGGGATGAACTGCAGAAAGATATCAAAAGCAACTTTCTGAAACAGGATGAGACAGAATGTTACTATATATATCGTCAGGTCATGCAGGGCAGGAGCCAGACCGGTATCGTAGCCTGCTATTCTGTGGATGATTATCTGAACAATGTAGTCAAAAAGCATGAATATACCAGACACGACAAGGAAACGGACCGGACAAAGCATATCGATATCTGTTCGGCGCAGACAGGTCTTGTCTTTCTGGCTTATCAGGAAAAATATTATCCGGGACAGGTACTGGAAACCATTACAGCAAGAGAACCGCTTTATGATTTTGTGGCGAATGATAACGTCCGGCAGATCGTTTGGAAGGTGGATGATCCGGAGGAGATCGCTGCTTTGTCAGAGGCGTTTGCCCGGATGGACAGCCTCTATATTGCCGATGGTCATCATCGCTGTGCCAGTGCGGCGGCAGTGGCGCTGAAGCGAAGGCAGGAACATCCGGATTATGACGGAACAGAGGAATTCAACTATTTCATGGCAGTTGCGTTTCCCAGGGACCAGCTGATGATCTATCCTTATAACCGGGTCATGAAGAATCTGAATGGCTTGACAGAGGAAGAGTTCCTGGCGGCGCTGCCGGAACACGGGTTTGACGTGGAGGTTGTCCCGAAGGAATTCACCGAAAATGAGAAAAAGCACGGTGCCCTGACGGTTAAGAAAAAAGGGGAATTCGCAGTATATCTGTCGGGACAGTGGTACCGTCTGATCGCCCATCCGGAGATCATGAAGGATGATCCCGTCGGTGCGCTGGAGTCCTCTTTGCTGCAGGACAATCTGCTGCGTCCAATTCTCGGGGTGGAGGATATACGAGCCGATGAAAGAATGGATTTTGTGGGCGGCGTAAAAGGTTTCGAAGAACTGGAACGGCGGTGCAACGAAGATATGGAGATCGGATTTGCCCTGTATCCGACCACAATGGAAGAACTGTTCCGAGTGACCGATGCGGGACTTGTCATGCCGCCGAAATCCACCTGGTTCGAACCAAAGCTGCAGAGCGGGCTGTTTATCCACGGCATTTAATTGGTGAATGAAAATGGAAAAGAAGATAAGATTTCGCAGAAAGAAGCTGTCTGAAGTATCCCTGGAACAGGATATCCGGTACAGAGGACCTTTGTCATACAGGCATCTGCGTATGCTCGGATGGCTGTGCATCGTCATCGCTCAGGTGTCCGTTCTTCTTGCCCTGGGCGGGAATATCAGCGAGCAGCTGGCAGAACAGACTCTGACATTACAGGCTGTGCTTAGTGTGGCGGCATCCATGTCTGTTCCTTTTCTTCTGCTGGCCAACTATGCTTTGATCCTGGATACCAGTGACGGATATAAGAGACAGTTCACGATCCATATCGCAGCAGCCGCATTGATCGTAGTCCTGTCATTGTTTATCTTCAAC
>JAFRKZ010000022.1 GCA_017431485.1 Parasporobacterium sp.
CTGGTGGCGATCTTTGTCATGCTGGCAGGCGCGACGACCCCTTCCGCATATATCATGGCCAGACAATACGGGCATGAAGGAATGCTGACGGCCAGCGCGGTGGTCATCACCACGCTGGGATCGATCCTGACACTGACTCTGTTTGTATTCCTTTTGAAGACTTTCAGTTTTATCTGAAAGAAGGGCGGTACATATGCTGAACATACTGACAGGACCGGAAGTGTCCGGGCTGTCCCATCTGTTATGTGAAGAAATGATCCGGGCTTCTCTTGAAGCGCCTGACGATCTGTTCCTGATCATCGTTCCGGAACAGTCGACTTTGCGGATGCAGCGAATGGTGGTGGAAAACCATCCCCGCCATGCTGTTATGAATATCGATATCGTCAGTTTTGAAAGGCTGGCTCACAAAGTGTTTGAGGAATTGGGCTTTTGTGAGTCCGATATCCTGAACGATACAGGAAAAGTCCTGATCCTGAGGAAGATCCTGGAGGAGAGCAGGGAAGATCTGGTACTGTACCGGAGAAAGGTCCACATGCCGGGATTTGCGCAGGAAATGAATTCCTCGGTTACAGAACTGAAACAGTACGGGATCGATGACAATGAACTGTTCCTGATGCAGGAAGCTGCCAGACAGGAAGGAAACAGGACTTTGTTTTCCAAACTGCAGGATATCCGGCTGATCTACAGGAGATTTAACGAGGCTGTTTCGGAACGCTATACCACACAGGAAGAGGTACTGGAAGTTTTTGCACGTCTGGTATCTCAGTCGGAACTGATCCGGGGGACTCACATCTATCTTGATGGATTTACCGGGTTTACGCCGGTGCAGTACCGATTGATCCTGGAACTTCTGAAATACAGTGCCGGGGTCTGTGCCTCAGTCGTCATCCCCGGGAAACAGATCGGCAGCAATGAACAGGACGATCAGTTTTTCCTTAGCAATACAACGATCCGTAAACTCCGGGAAACGGCAGAGAAAGCAGGGACCGGTCACGAAGTCCTGACAGCGAAGATCCCGCTGACGATCCCGGAAGGGTTTTATTTCCGGGGGGAAAACTGCCGGGATGAAGTCCTGTTTATCGCAGGCGAGATCCTGCAGGAAGTCCGGGCAGGGAAAAAACGGTTCCGGGATTTCACCATTATCTGCAGTGACATGGAACGGTATCATTTTCTGTTCCGACAGATCTTCTCCCAGGCGGGCATTCCCTGTTTTATCGATCATAAAACGGAACTTGGCGATAATGAACTGGCCAGGTTCCTGGTCGCTGCCATGCACTCTGCAGCGGAGCATTTTTCTTTTGACAGTGTCTTTGCGTTTCTGAAAAGCGGTCTGTCGGACCTGGATCCGGATGAGATCTGCCATCTGGAAAACTACTGCCTGGAATTCGGGATCCGGGGGATCTCATCCTGGAAAAAGGATTTTACCAGGAACCGTCTCTTAAGAAAAGACCCGGAAAAGAAAGAAAACAACCGGTATTTCTGGGATCTGCCGGAGATCAATGAGATCCGTAAAAAGGCAGCAGGTTCCCTGGCGGCTTTTTATACAGCCTGCAGCGGGGAACGAACAGCGCGGGAGTATTCCGTGGCATTAAAGCAGCTTCTCCTTTCCGTCAGAGCGGAAGAGAAGATGAGCCGTCTGTCGGAAATCTTCTACCAGAAGGAAGAAATGTCAAAAGGGAAGGAGTATGAACAGATCTTTTCCCTGGTCACATCATTGTTGGATCAGATCGCCGACCTGATGGGAAAGGAAAAGATCAGTGCCCGGGAATATGCCCAGCTGCTGGAAGGTGCTTTAGAAGAGATCCGGGTAGGTATCATCCCTCCGTCTCTGGATGCCGTGACTGTGGGAGACCTGACCCGTACCAGGATCGGTGACGTGAAGGTATTGTTCCTGGCAGGTGCAAATGAAGGAAAACTTCCCGCCCCGGCGGCCCATGCAGGTCTTCTTACCAGACAGGAACGGGAATTCCTGCGGCAGGAAAAGTTTGAACTGGCGCCTACGGTGCTGGAACATCTGTTCATACAGCATTTTTACCTGTACCTGGCGCTCACCAGGCCCCGGGAACGGGTCTTTTTGACTTATGCAGGAGAGCTGGAAGGGGAGGAACTGGTCCCGTCTTACGTGATCAAGGGAATCGAAGAGATCCTGCCGGGGATGGAACTGAAGGAGATCCAAGCGGCTCCCGATACCCTCTGGACCTCGAAGGCTTCCCTGGAACTGGCACGCTCCGCCAAAGATCCGTCAATGCTTTCCGATGAGCAGAAAGAAGTCCTCAGATATTTCTTCCGCCGGGATCAGAGGATCCTGAAGCAGATCCTCTCCGGCGCATTTTACAATAATCGGGCGCTTGCGCTGGATGAACAGACGGCAGCAGATCTGTACGGAGAGGTCTTAAAGGGAAGCGTAAGCCGTTATGAAAGCTTTTATGAATGTCCGTTCCGGCATTTTCTGGATTACGGACTCAGGCTGGAGGAACGGCCGGAATTCAAAGTACAGGCAGCGGATATCGGAACGCTGTACCACGAAAGCCTGGAGCGGTATTCCAGAAAACTGGCAGAGCATGGAGTCACTTTCCGAAATGTAACAGATGAACAAAGCGATGACCTGGCGGCGGAAGCCGTACAGGAAGCAGCACAGGATCTTGAAAAAGAGGTCCTTACGGATTCCTCCAGAAACACCTATCTTCTGGGAAGGATCGCCGAGGTGACCAGAAAGACTGCGGATGTTCTTCGGATGCAGGTGAATCAGGGACTTTATGAACCGGAGTATTTTGAGATGGCGTTTTCTGAAGACAGTGATGAGCATACAAAATTCCTGGGGAAGATCGACCGGGTGGATATCTACGACGGAAATGATCTTTATGTCAAAGTGATCGATTATAAATCGGGCAGCAAAAAGTTCAGCATCCACGATATTTATACCGGGCAGCAGATGCAGCTGACCGCCTATCTGACAGAAGCGGTAAAAAAGGTAAAGCATCTGCATCCGGACCGGCAGGTGAAGGCAGGCGGCGTCTATTATTATCTGATCCAGGACAGGTATGTGGGAGATGAGGAGGAAGCTGCAAAGAAATTCCGGATGAGTGGACTGACCAACTGTGCGCCGGAAGCCCTGCATGCGATCGATACAAACCCGGGTCCTTCCAAGGAAAGCAGTATCGCGGAATTCAAATTCACAGGTTCCGGTCTTCATGCATCTTCCAAGGTTGCCAACGACGGGGAGTTCGAGCATCTGATGGCTTTTGTGGAACAGAAGATCCTGGATGCAGGGCGCCGGGTCAGAGAAGGGGAAACCAGCGTCTGCCCGGCCTATGAAAACCCGCAGAAAAATGCGTGCATCTACTGTAGGTTCCGGGATATCTGCAAATTCGAACCCGGAAAATGGGGAAGCGATTACCGAAAGCTTCCGGAAGAACTGGATAAGAAAGAGATGGAGAGGGAGATCTATGGCAGATAGAAAATGGACCAGCGCCCAGGAAGAGGCGATCCTTGCACAAGGCTGCAATATCCTGGTTTCTGCCGCGGCAGGATCCGGAAAGACAGCGGTCCTGGTGGAGCGGGTGATCCGAAAGATCACTGACCCGGAAGCTCCCTCTGATATCGACAGGCTGCTGGTCATGACATTTACCAGGGCGGCAGCCGCCCAGATGAAGAGCAAGATCTTTGATGCTATCCGGGAAAAACTGAAAGAGCAGCCGGACAACCGCTTCCTGAGGCAGCAGCTGATGAAGGTGCAGAATGCCAGGATCTGTACGATCGATTCCCTCTGTGCGGAGATTGTCCGTGATCACATAGAAGAGATCGATCTTGATCCGGGATACCGGCTTGCGGACGAGGCGCAGATCCGTATCCTGCAGGCGGATGTGCTTCAGAGTGTTCTGGAGAAAATGTATCAGGAAGGATCGGAGGAGTTCCTGGAACTTGCTCAGTACTATGTGGATAAAAGTGATAATAAGCTGGAGGACATCATCCTGAAGCTCTTTTCCTTTGCCCGGAGCCACCCGGAACCGGAACCCTGGCTTAAAGCGCTGTCCTATCCTTACGAGGAGGCGGGAACACTTTATTCCGGAGAGATCGAGCATGAATATCCGGATGGAATGAAAAACTGGATGGAGGAATATGCTTTTCTCGTCGGGGACATTCTTGATAACCTCCGGGATATGGCGGAAAGAGGCCTTGCGGTCTCGGAGATGAATCACGGGCCGGCGCCGTATGCGGATGCTTTTCGGAAGATCAAGCTGTTTCTCACGCACCTTGCAGATAAACCTTTCGATTACAGAGCCGAGGCTCTGGAAAGGTTCCTGGAAGAGTTTCCGGTCCTGCCTGCGATCCGGAAAAAAGACGTTGACGTGGATCCTTCCCTGAAAGATGCCGCAAAGGAACTGAAAGACCTGATCAAAAAAGAACTGGAGGATCTGAAGGATTCCTTCCTGTACGACAGCCTGGAACAGGTATTTGGCCAGATGGCAGACTGCGGCAAAGCCGCAAAGGCCATTTCCTCTCTGACGATCCGTTTCAGCGAAGAACTGGACGCCGTGAAAAAGGAAAAGAAGATCGCGGATTTTTCCGACATTGCCCATTACGCTCTGCAGGTCCTGATCCGTTACGATGAAGAAGGAAGGATCCTCCGGGACGAGAATGGCGATCCGCTGTTTACGGAAACGGCAGACGCCATGGCAGTCTCCTTGGACGAGATCATCGTGGATGAATACCAGGACACCAATTATCTGCAGGAGTATCTGGTGAAGGCACTTTCCAGGGAGCGGTTCGGATCTCCGGATGTTTTTATGGTGGGAGATATCAAGCAGAGCATCTACCGGTTCCGAATGGCCTGCCCGGAGCTGTTTAACGAGAAACTCCGCCGTTATGTGAAAGCGGAAGAAAACAGACCTTTTGACCCGGGAAGGCTGATCATCCTGGATACGAATTTCCGGAGCCGCAAAGAAGTGCTGGATGTTACGAACCTGGTGTTTTCCAAAGTGATGACGGAAGAAACCGGAGGGATCGATTATCAGCATGGCCACAGCCTTTCCTACGGAGGGCTGTTCGGCGCAGCAGATCAGAAAGATCCCGACTTCCTTCCGGAAATCTATATGATTACAGGAAGCTCTGATCAGGCGAAATATCTGGAAGGATATAAGATCGCAGTTCGGATCGAAGAACTGGTGGCAGAAGGAAAATACCGTTTCAGTGATATGGCGATCCTGACCCAGAGATCTGACAATCCGCAGCTGGAGGAGATCCTCCGGGCAAGAGGGATCCCTGTGATCAAAACCTCCCGGTCGGGTTTCTTTGACAGTTTTGAGATCAGGCTGATCCTGGACCTGCTGAAGATCATAGACAATCCGTTTCAGGATATCCCCTTCGCCGCGGTACTGTACAGTCCTTTATGCGGGGCAGAAACGCAGGACCTGGCGAAGATCCGTCTGGCCGGTGAGAAAACAAGCACCCTGTTTGAATGCTTCCGTGCATTCTGCAGCAGGGATCCGAAGTTTCAATGGTTCCTGGAAAAACTGCAGGAATGGAGAGAAAGAGCGGTCTTTATGGGACTGTCAGAATTTCTTTCCTATATCCTGGAGGATTCCGGCCTGTATACGATCTTTGCCGCCATGCCGGAGGGAGACGGCCGCAGGGCGAATACAGACCTGTTAAGGACAAAAGCGCAGGAATATGCCAACGGAAGCTGCACGGGCCTTTTTCAGTTCCTGAGATATATCAAGGAACTGCAGGAGATCGATGTGGACTTTGGCTCTGCGGGAGGTCCTTCCGGAGAAGAAGCAGTCCGCATGATGACGATGCACCGCTCCAAGGGCCTGGAATTTCCGGTCGTATTCCTGGCATGCTGCGGGATCGAATACAATGAACAGGATCTGAGGTTCAATGTGATCGCAGACCGGGAGCTGGGACTTGGGATCGAATACCGGGACACCGATACCCGTCTGATCCGGAAAACCATCCTGATGCAGACGATCCGGCAGAAACAGCGGATGGAACTGTACGCAGAAGAAATGCGGCTTCTTTATGTGGCCATGACAAGAGCCAAAGAAAAGCTCATTATTACAGGAACAGACAGAAATCTGTCCTCCAGGATCAAAAAATGGGAAGCAAAAGGACAGATCCCTTCCGGACTTTTGCCCCCGGATGCGTATCAGGTGAAAAAGATCCGCAGCCATCTGGGCCTTTTAGGGGAAACATTGTATCGGGACAGAGAAACGACAGATCTGTACAGGCTGGAATGTCCGGACAGTCTGGATCTGGAAGCAGAACGGGTTTTAGAAGTTGCGGAGTTTCTGGAAAAGAAGAACCTTCTTAAGGAACTCGCGCTTGAAGAGGCCGGTTTTTCTGAGGTCAGCCGTCAGCTGGAATTTGTTTATCCTTATCGGGGAGCAGCTTATGCCGTGGGCAAAAAGACAGCTTCCCAGCTGGAAAACAGGGAACATGACGCTGATTACCGGCAGGAAGAGAAAAAGGATCGCGAGAACCGGAAACAAAGAAGGCACAGTGTTCTGACAGAAGAAGACCTGGAGGCGCTGACCGGAGCAGAACGGGGAAACGCCTATCACAGGTTCCTGGAACTTTACGACTATGGAAAAGACCCGGAAGAACAGCTGAAGGAACTGCAGGAGAAGGGAAAACTGAGCAAGGCTTATGCCGGTTCCATAGATCCGGCAAGGATCCGTCAGTTTCTGGATTCTTCCATCGGCAAACGTATGAAACTTGCTTATCTTTCCGGAAATCTTTTCCGGGAACGGCAGTTTGTAATGGGCAATCTCGAGGATCTGAACGCCGCGAAAGAAGGGGAGGAAGATATGCCGCTCTTTTCTTCGGATTCCCGGATCCCGGATGAGGAACTGATCCTGATCCAGGGAATCGTAGATGCTTATTTTATAGAAGAAGATCCGGAACGCGGGCCGGGGATCATCCTGGTGGATTACAAGACAGACCGTATCCATTCGGAAGAATACTACCGGGAAACCTATTCCCCCCAGCTGGCCGCTTATGCGGATGCGCTGGAACGAAGTGTCGGATATCAGGTAAGAGAAAGGATCATCTATTCCCTGGAGCTGGGAAAAGAGATCGAGCTGTAACAGAATAGGAAAGGAAATAATTTTATGATCGTACCGGAATATCTGAAACCAGGGTGCGGCATCGGTGTCACGGCGCCGAGCCATCCGATCGATAAAGAACAGGATCAGTTTCGGTTTTATCATGCTGCCGAGCAGCTGAAGGAACGGGGATATGACGTGACGTTTACTCCCAATGTGTTTGCCCAGGCAGACAAGTTCGGACGAAGCGGGACCGGACAGCAGAAAGCAGAAGAACTGCACAGCCTGATCAAAGACCCGGAGATCCATGCCGTGTTTTCGGCTGCCGGCGGAGATTTCCTGGCAGAGATGCTGCCCTTTGCGGATCTGGATCTTTTTATAAAACATCCGAAATGGATACAGGGGTATTCCGACAATACTTCTCTGCTGTATTATCTGACGACAAAGGGAGATATTGCTACTTCTTACGGGGCCAATTTCGGGGATTTCGGTATGGACCCCTGGCAGCTGTGTGTCTCAAGAGGACTGGAAGTGCTGGAAGGAACCTGTACAAAACAGAACAGTTTCCGTTATTATCAGGACGGGTTTGCCGACCGGGAGACAGGGCTGGAAGGATACAGAAATGACCTGCCGGTAAAATGGTGGTCTGTGACAGGCCGGCAGGCTTACATGAAAGGAAGGCTTCTCGGAGGCTGTATGGATGTTCTTTTGAACCTTGCCGGGACGCAGTTTGACGGCACGTTGGATTTTATCAGCCGCTACTGGGAAGACGGGATCTTATGGTATCTGGAGAGCTTTGCCCTGAACATGGAGCAGATGATGGAAGGTCTGTGGAAAATGAAAGAGATGGGCTGGTTTGAGCATGCTGCCGGGATCATCTTCGGACGCCCTCTCTTTTATCAGACAGAAAGCTGGGACGGGGAGCCGCTTCCTACGTATGAAGAGGTCCTGATGGAGCGTTTGGGAGATCTGCATGTTCCGATCATCACAGGTGCGGATATCGGCCATAAAGGTCCGCAGTTTGTTATGCTCAACGGTATGATGACGGAAGTGTTCTGCAGGTACGGCAGGGGTTATGTGAAATACCTGTAAAGAAGCACCCCCCGGCATCTTCGCAGGAGATTCCTGCCGGGAAAGGATCAGGAGGAGAATTGTCATGGAACAGAACTGGAAATTCAGTGAACTTAAGTATGAAAGACCCGACAGTGAACAGGTGATCAAAGATCTCCGGGAAACAGCCGAAAAGATCCGTGCTGCGCAAAGCGGGGAAGAAGTGCTGTCGCATATTATGGAACACGAACAGCGCGATCAGCAGCTCAGCACGCTGCTGTCGCTGGTGAATATCCGCCATACGCTGGATACCCGGGATGCATTTTATGAAAAGGAAAATGAATGGATCGGACAGACCATGCCCACCATTCTTCCGGATTCCCTCGCCCTGGCCGATGCGATCGCGGAAAGCCACTTCCGGAACGAGATCGAAGAGAAATTGGGGAAACAGTTCTTTGCGGAGATCGACTTGCAGAAAAAATGTTTCTGTCCGGAAAATATTCCCCTGATGCAGGCAGAAGCCAAACTGACGGATGAATACCAGAAGATCATGGCTTCCTGCCAGGTGGAATTTATGGGAGAGAAACGAAATCTTTACGGCCTGCAGAAATTTTTCGAGCATACGGACCGGGATGTTCGCCGCCGGGCTTTCAAAGCCTATTCAGACTTTTATCATTCTCATGAGGAACGGCTGGAAGAGATCTGGAGCGAGCTGATCCGGATCCGTAACGAAATGGGACGGAACCTGGGATATGAGAATTTCATCCCGGTGGGATATATGCAGCAGAGCCGTACAGATTACGGTCAGGAGGAAGTGGCTTCTTTTCGGGAACAGGTAAAAATGGAACTGGTGCCTGTCTGCGAAAAACTGTATCAGGCGCAGGCAAAGCGCCTGGGGATCGGCAGGATCTGTGCTTTTGATGAGAAGATGATCTATCCGGAAGGAAACGCCGTTCCGGCCGGAGATGATGATTTTATGATCGGCACTGCAAGGCAGATGTATCATGAACTGAGTCCGGAAACGGCGGAATTCATTGATTTTATGATCGAACATGAGATGATGGACCTGAAAAACAGACCGGGCAAAGCTTCTACAGGATACTGCACCATACTTCCTTCCCTGAAAGCGCCTTATGTTTTTTCCTGCTTCAATCAGACGATCTTTGACATGCAGGTGCTGACCCATGAACTGGGACATGCCTTTGCCGCCTACCGTGCTTCCAGGATCCAGCCGCTGCAGAATTATTTCTTTTCTTCCACCGATATCGCTGAGATCCATTCCATGTCCATGGAGCAGTTTGCGTATCCGTACGCAGAGCGGTTCTTCGGGAAGGATGCGGATAAGTTCCGGTTTGCTCATCTGCAGGAAGCACTGACTTTCGTTCCCTTCGGCGTTGCTGTGGATGAATTCCAGCATATTTGTTACGCCCATCCGGAACTGACTCCGAAGGAACGGACGATGGAATGGCATAAGCTGGAACGCAAGTATATGCCCTGGAGGACCTATGAAGACGATGAATTTATGGAGCGGGGAGGTTACTGGTACCATAAGCTCCATATTTTCCTGTATCCCTTCTACTATATCAGCTATACACTGACGACCATGGGTGCCATGGAATTCAAAAAGAAATATGCGGAAGATCCGGTATCTGCATGGAAGGATTATCTGGCGCTTGCGGATGTGGGAGGCAGCAAAGGCTATCTGGAGACACTGCATCTTGCACATCTTTCCGTACCCTTTGAGCCGGGAGCTGTAGCACGCGCCGCCGGTTATGCGATCCGGATCCTGGAAGAGCAGATTGGCAGCTGACGGCGGAAGCGGAATGTTCAGACTCGGCGTGGTATCATATCTGTGTTTCTCCGTTTTCTAATAAGCGCTTCTAAAAAAGGGCGTTGTATTAGAAAAAAACATGATTTCTGAAATAAAGTGCTTTTTTGAGGCGGTATTTTAGAAAATGCTCATTTGCAAAGCCGGTTTTATGTATTTTTCTAAAAATACTGCTGTCAGAAGACTATTATTTTAGAAAACGCATTTTTTTCTAAAAAAGAGGGCTTTATTTCAACATTTTTTTAGAAAATCGCAGTCAAAAGGCTTCTAAAAACATAAACCCAGGAAGGGGCCAAAGCTCAAACTTTCGTCATAAAAAACCACCGGTTTTACCGGTGGTTTTGATCTATATGGGAAAAAA
The DNA here is from genome assembly GCA_017431485.1 of Parasporobacterium sp. Lineage (GTDB taxonomy): Bacteria > Bacillota > Clostridia > Lachnospirales > Lachnospiraceae > RGIG5612. Next base: position 10,286 of record JAFRKZ010000022.1, read on the forward strand.
TATTACACCAGCTTGCCGGCACATCTCGGATACAGTTCCACGTCGCGGATATTGCTGATACCAGTAACATACATGATCAGCCGTTCAAATCCCAGGCCGAATCCGGAGTGAGTGGTGCTTCCGAAGCGGCGAAGGTCCAGATACCAGGAATACTGTTCCTTGTCGAGTCCCAGTTCTTCGATCCGCTTGACCAGCAGGTCGTAGCGTTCTTCACGCTGGCTGCCGCCGATCAGTTCTCCTACTCCCGGCACCAGCATATCTGCTGCAGCTACGGTTTTTCCGTCGTCGTTCTGGCGCATATAGAAGGATTTGATCTCCTTCGGATAATCATACACAAAGACCGGCTTGTGGTAGATCTGTTCGGTCAGATATCTTTCGTGCTCCGTCTGAAGATCGGTTCCCCAGTCTACCTTGTATTCAAATGCGTCGTTATGCGCTTTCAGGATCTCGACTGCTTCTGTATAGCTGACTCTGCCGAAATCGGAATCTGCCAGGTTGGTCAGGCGCTCCAGCAGGCTCTTATCATAGAAGTTATTGAAAAATGTAAGCTCTGCCCGGCAGTTCTCCAACAGGTGCCGGACCACATATTTGATCATGGCTTCCGCTGTGTCCATATCGTCCGTCAGGTCTGCAAACGCCATCTCCGGCTCTACCATCCAGAACTCGGCGGCGTGGCGCTGGGTATTGGAGTTTTCAGCACGGAAAGTAGGACCGAAGGTATAGACCTTTCCGAATGCCAGGGCAAATCCTTCTGCTTCCAGCTGCCCGGATACCGTCAGGTTGGTCTCCTGTCCGAAGAAATCCTGGGAGAAATCCACTTTGCCGTCTTCCGTCATCGGAGGAGCGGCAGGATCGAGAGTGGTGACCCGGAACATTTCCCCGGCACCCTCGCAGTCACTGCCGGTGATCAGCGGAGTATGGACATAGACAAATCCATTTTCATGGAAGAAGCTGTGCAGGGCATAGGCTGCCTCGCTCCTGACGCGGAACACGGCATTGAACGTGTTGGAACGCGCCCGCAGGTGAGGGATCGTTCTCAGAAATTCCAGCGTATGGCGCTTTTTCTGCAGCGGATAGTCGGGATCGCATCCGCCTTCGATCCGCACGGTCTGTGCATGGACTTCCAGGGGCTGCTTGGCTCCGGGTGTCAGGACCACTTTACCGTCTACGATCACGGAGCTGCCGACAGGAAGATTGGCCAGTTCCTTGAAGTTGTCAAATGCAGCTGCATCGAGAATGATCTGGAGGTTGCCGAAGCAGCTTCCGTCATTTATTTCCAGAAAACCGACGTTTTTGGATTCCCTGGATGTTTTTACCCAGCCTGCGACAGTGATCTGGCTGCCGTCTGCCGGAAAGTTGCTGAATAATGCTTTGAGTTCCGTTCTTTTCACAATCGTTCTCCTTTGAATCTGCAAAGAATTTTGCAAAAAATTATATAGCATTTGCTTCGGAAAGGCAAGCAGTGCGCATGGAAGGAAGAAAAAATAGGGGTACCATAAAAAAAGGATTTGTGGTATATATTATTCGGCGCATTTTGCATATGGGCTTTTTTGTGTTCGTAAAAATGCGGCAAATGTTGTAAAAACAAGAAACAGAGAGCAGGGTAATACATGTTAGAACTGAAAAATGTCACTTTCCAGGTTCCTGATGAAAAGGATCAGGACAAGGAGATCATCAAAAATATCAGCCTTACGATCGAAGACCAGAAATTTATCGCGATCACCGGGCCGAACGGAGGCGGAAAAAGTACGCTGGCCAAGCTGATCGTAGGGATCTATGAACCATCAGAAGGACAGATCCTGTATAACGGAACAGATATCACCCACATGTCAGTTACAGACAGGGCAAAACTGGGGATCAGTTTTGCTTTCCAGACGCCGGTGCGGTTCAAGGGCATCAAAGTCAAAGACCTGATCAGGCTGGCCGCGGGCAGGGAACTGTCTGTCGGAGCTGCCTGCGCCTATCTGTCGGAAGTCGGATTGTGCGCAAAGGATTATATCGATAGAGAAGTAGACGGCAGTCTGTCCGGAGGAGAGCTGAAAAGGATCGAGATCGCCCAGCTGATCGCCCGCAATACGGAGCTTTCCGTACTTGATGAACCGGAAGCCGGGATCGATCTGTGGAGTTTTTCCAATCTGATCAAAGTGTTCGAGAAAATGCGGGAGGACAGAAAACGCAGTATCATCATCATTTCCCATCAGGAAAGGATCCTGGATATCGCAGACGAGATCCTGGTCATGAAAGACGGACAGGTAGCGGATTTCGGGAAGAAGGACGAGATCCTGCCGGAACTTTTAAAAGGCACTGCCGCCTGTAAGTATTATCAGTAAATGCAATTGGAGATAAAAATGGATAAAGTACAAAGAGACCTTCTGGAGACGGTTGCGGATATTCACGGCGTGCCGGAGGGAGCCTATAACATCAGGGCAAACGGAAAGCTGGGCGGAAGAGCCACGACAGCCAATATCGATATCGTGACCAAGCAGGACAATCCGGGGATCGATATCATCATCAAACCGGGTACGGTCAATGAAAGCGTACATATCCCGGTCATTATCAGTGAATCCGGACTGGAGGATATGGTTTACAATGATTTTTATATCGGGGAAGGATCTGACGTGGTGATCGTTGCCGGCTGCGGCATCCATAACTGCGGTGACCAGAGCAGCAGGCATGACGGGATCCATACCTTCCACGTGGGAAAGAACGCCAGGGTCAAATACATCGAAAAGCATTATGGGGAAAACGACCCGGATGCTTCCGGTGCCAATATCATGAACCCCACGACTGTAGTTTACGTGGACGAGGGGGGATATATAGAAATGGAAACCACCCAGATCAAAGGGATCGATCACACCGTGCGGGATACGAAAGCATACCTGAACGGGGAAGGCGCGAAACTGGTGGTCCGGGACAAGCTGATGACTCATAAGGACCAGCATGCGGATGCCATTTTTGATGTGGAAATGAATGGAGTCGGAAGCACCTGCGATCTGATCTCCAGAGCGGTTGCAAAGGATGATTCCACCCAGACATTCAAAGCGGCTATTGTCGGGAATGCCAGATGCTCCTCCCACACGGAATGCGATGCGATCATCATGGACAATGCAAAGATCTCAGCGACTCCTGAGATCATGGCAAATGATCTGGACGCCGCGCTGATCCATGAAGCCGCCATCGGCAGGATCGCCGGGGAGCAGCTGATCAAACTGATGACGCTGGGGCTTACGGAGGAAGAAGCAGAGCAGGAGATCATTGCAGGTTTCCTCAAATAATACCAATAACATATCATTTCTGTCGGCGAAAGCATATCCGGTAAACGCATTCGCTGATTGTTTACCGGGTATGCTTCACCGACAGAAATTACATATTATCATTACCATTTAAGGAAGTACCATGAATATTTACAAGGAACGGATCGAAGCTCTCCGGAAGGAGATGAAAAAAGCGGGGATCGATGTTTATTATATCCCCATGAGCGACTGTCATAACAGTGAATATGTGGCCGATCACTTCCGCTGCATTGCGTATATCAGCGGGTTCACCGGATCGGCAGGCTCCCTGGTCATTACCATGGACAAGGCATGGCTGTTTGCGGACGGCCGGTATTATATCCAGGCTGCCAACCAGATCGAAGGATCCGGCATCAGCCTGATGAAGATCGCACAGCCCGGCGTTCCGGAACTTTCGGATTTTCTGAAAGAACAGTCCGAAGGAAAGGTGCTGGGATTTGACGGCAGTGTGGTGCCGGCCGATTTTGGATGCAAATTCAAATGCAGGATCGTATGCGACCGGGATCTGGCTGACATAGTCTGGAAGGATCGCCCGCAGCAGCAGTTCTCGGAGATCTTTGAGTTGCCGATCACCTCTACCGGGGAAAGCGCTTCTTCCAAGATCGGAAGGATCCGGAAACGTCTGCAGGAGTATATAAAGGACGGGGAGGAGTATCTGTATATCCTGAATTCCCTGGATGATATCGCCTGGATCTTCAATCTCCGGGCCAACGACGTGGAGGATAATCCGGTGCAGTTTGCCTACGCGGCGATCAGCCGGGATAAGGTCATGCTTTTTACCGGGGCCCCGCTTCCGGCGGATACGGAGAAAGAGCTGAAAGAGACCGTCGGGCTGGTAACAGGAGCATATTCCAGGACCTGTCTTTCCATGGAAGGATATGATACGGTCCTTATGGATATCTCCCGGATCAGCTATGATACCTGGCGCTATTATAAGGAGAAAGGGTCCCGGATCCTTCCCGTTTCCAACCCTTCCACGCTCATGAAAGCCGTGAAGAACGAAACGGAGATCCGTTGCCTGAAAGAGGCCCTGGTAAAAGACAGCGCCGTTGTTGTCAATTTTATGTACTGGCTGAAGAAGAATGTGGGCAGCATCCCCATGGATGAAGTATCTGTCGCGGATCACCTGCAGGAGATGCGGATGGCGCAGGAGGGTTATATCGAATTGTCTTTCGGGACGATCTCTGCATATAAGGAAAATGCCGCCCAGATGCATTACGCCCCGAAAAGGGGAGCGTGCAAAGTTCTTTCACCGGAAGGATTCCTGCTGGTGGATTCCGGATGCCAGTATGTGAACGGGACAACGGATATTACCAGGACGTTTGCCCTGGGACCTTTGACCTGGGAGGAAAAGAAAGCATTTACCCTGACGGCTGTGTCCATGCTGAGACTGATGAATGCCAAATTCCTGAAGGGCTGCTCCGGGGAGAATCTGGATATCATGGCCAGGGAGCCGATGTGGAAGGTCGGCTGGGATTATAAATGCGGCACAGGACATGGCGTGGGCCATGTGCTGAATGTTCATGAAGGCCCCCACAATATCCGCTGGAAGATCAACTACGAGCATCCTACTGCTGTTCTTCAGCCGGGCATGGTGGTGACGGACGAGCCGGGTGTTTACAGGGAAGGACAGTACGGTGTGCGGACCGAAAATGAACTGCTGGTCACGGAATATATGGAGACGGAAGACGGTACTTTCCTGCAGTTTGAAAACCTGACATTTATCCCCATTGATCTGGATGCCATCGACACTGGTTATATGACGGCAGAGGATCTTAAAATGCTGAACGATTATCACAAAAAGACATACGAAGTGATCGCTCCGCTGGTTTCACAGGAAGTCCGCGAATGGCTGAAGCATTATACCAGAGAACTGAATGAATAACATATTATTTATATATAACCCCAATTCGGGGAAGGGACGGATCAAAGGACATGTGGATGACATTGCGATGATCCTGTCATCCGGCGGCAGAAGAGTGGACGTCTATGAAACAAAGTGTCCCCTGGATGCCATGAACAAGGCACAGTGTGATGCGGGAAACTACGATCTGGTGGTCTGTGCGGGAGGCGACGGAACGCTGAGTGAAGTGGTATCCGGCATGATGCACAGGCAGGAAAGGATCCCCATCGGTTTTATTCCCATCGGTTCTACCAACGACACCAGGAGCGGATTCGGACTTCCGAAGGATATCCTGGATGCCGCAAGGGTCTGTATGGAAGGGGTTCCGTTCCAGACAGACGTGGGAAGATTTAATGACGAATATTTCACCTATGTGGCATCCCTCGGCTCGCTTTCGGCTGTCTCATGCTTTACCTCACAGGAGATGAAGCGGATCCTGGGACACGGCGCCTACCTGATCGAAGGGATCCGGCAGCTGCTGAAAATGGAATCCTGCGAGATGTCGGTGGAATTTGACAACAATGTGATCGAAGGAGATTTCTTTCTGGGACTGGTGACGAATTCCCTGTCTGTAGGAGGATTTGAAGGGATCACAGGGAAACATGTGGATCTGCAGGACGGGCTCTTTGAAGTAGCGCTCCTTCGCAAGCCGCGCAGCCTTCTGGATTTTACCAGGGAGGTCGATATGATGCTGATCCACAATCAGGAAGACCGTCAGATACTGGATGACGTGGTCATACGTTTTAAGACCGATCACGTGATCTTCCGGTCGGAAGTTCCGGTCCAATGGGTAAGAGATGGTGAGAACGGAGGAAAACATCGAACCGCAGAGATAGAAGTCTGCAAAAAAGCCGTTACGATCATATCTGCCCGCGACTGAAGTTACTGTCCGATCATAGAAGCGTATTGACCAAGTGCCGGGGTTTTTCCCGGACCAAAAGAAAACGAGGCACAGGATTGAAAAAGACAACCAAAAAAATCATTGACGATTATGTAGCTGACCTTAAGTCCTCACAGAAGACGATCAGTATCATTGAGATTGAAGAGATGTTTGCCGAAAAACCTCTCAATATCAAAGAAACCGAAGAAGTATACAAATACTTCGAGGAGCTGGGCGTTGAAGTCAACAAAGAAGAAGAGGAAGAAGATCTTGATATTGATCCGATCATCCTTCTGGATGGGATTGAGACAGACGACCCGGTCCGTATGTATCTGAAAGAGATCGGAACGGTTCCTCTGCTGACACCGGAAGAAGAACAGAGACTTGCCATGGCCAAGGCAGACGGTGACGAAGAGGCGAAAAACAAGCTGATCGAGTCAAACCTGAGACTGGTGGTCAATATTGCAAAAAAATATACGAACAGGGGACTCAGTTTCCTGGACCTGATCCAGGAAGGAAACCTGGGCCTGATGAAAGGTGTGGAGAAGTTTGATTACGAAAGAGGGTTCAAACTGTCCACTTATGCGACCTGGTGGATCCGGCAGTCCGTGACGAGAGCTCTGGCGGATCAGGCCAGGACGATCCGGGTGCCGGTACATATGGTGGAGACGATCAACCGGATGACCAAGATCCAGAGAAACCTTACCCTGAAGCTGGGCTATGAACCGAGTGCCAGAGAGGTTGCAGAGGAGATGGGAATCTCTGAAAGCAAGGTCCTGGAGATCATGCAGATCTCCAAGGAGCCGACCAGCCTCGAAGCCCCGAAAGGCGAGGACGGAGAAGGCGTGGTAGCCGACACCGTCAAGGATGAGATCTCACTGTCTCCGGAACAGAGCGTGGAGAATATCATGCTCAAGGAACAGATCGAGATCCTGCTCCAGGATCTGAAAGAACGGGAAAGACAGGTCATTATCCTCCGGTTCGGTCTGGAGGATGGACGGCCAAGGACCCTGGAAGAAGTTGGACAGGTGTTCAATGTAACCAGAGAGAGGATCCGACAGATCGAAGCAAAAGCACTCAAAAAGCTGAAAAACCCGGTACGGGGAAGGATGATCCAGGATTATCTGAAAAACTGACCGGAACCTAAAACATTTTCGACAAGCAGGAGATATCAGTAAATGGAAGAATTAGAAACCGGGGAAAATAAGAATAAAGAAGGTAAGAAAAAAGTGAGTCCCGTTATAGAATGGGTCGTTATCATTGCAGTTGCACTGGCGGCAGCATTATTCATCAATTTCGTGATCATCATCAATTCCGTGGTACCTTCCGGTTCCATGGAATCCACGATCATGACCAATTCCCGAATGATGGGACTGCGTGTAACTTATTGGTTCAGTGATCCCCAGAGGGGCGATATCATTGTATTCAAATATCCTGACGATCCGTCCGAGAACTTTGTAAAGCGGGTGATCGGAACACCCGGCGATACCGTGGAGATCATACACGGAGTAACTTATGTCAACGGTGAGGTATTGGAAGAACCTTATCTGAAAGAAACTCCGAAAGACAAAAACTTTGGCCCATATGAAGTACCGGAAGACTGCTACTTTGTGATGGGTGATAACCGAAACAATTCCAATGACGCCAGATTCTGGAAAAATACCTATGTTAAGCGGGATGCGGTATTGGGCAAAGCATTGTTCTGCTATTGGCCGCCGAGCAGGATAGGAGTATTGAAATAATGATCCGGACAGATTCCAGAAAAGTCCGGAAGGGCGATACTTTCGTAGCTCTTCCGGGAATATCGAGCAATGGAGACCAGTATATTGACAAGGCGATCGAAGCTGGCGCTGACAGGATCGTATGCAGAGACCGGGAAAAAGCGAAGGCCTGCAGGGATCTTCCCGTGGAGTTTATCTGTACAGATGATCCCAGGGCATTTCTGGAAGAACTTCTGGTACAGGAATACTGCGGTATCATCGACCAGATGACATTGATCGCCGTTACGGGAACGAACGGCAAGACGACGACCTGCAGCCTGGTGGCGAAAGCCCTCGGCCGGCTGGGCCGGAAATGCGGCTATATCGGAACGATAGGCTTCTATCTGGACCGGAAAGTGCGGGATCTTCCAAATACGTCCGTGGACATCTGCGATCTGTATGAACTGCTGCTGGAAGCCCATGAAAAAGGATTCGATACCGTAGCACTGGAAGCCTCCAGCCAGGGACTTGCTATGGGAAGGCTCCATACGCTTTCTTTTGATATTGCGGTGTTTACCAATCTGACGGAAGACCATCTGGACTATCATATTACCATGGACCGTTATGCTGCGGCCAAGCAGGAACTGTTCCGGCACATCAAACCCGAAGGAGCGGCGCTTGTTAACTCAGACGATCCGTACAGCAGCCGTTTTCTCCTGGAACAGAATGTCAACTACACCTACGGGATCCATTCCGGGGATTTCCGGGCATCGGAGTTTCAGTTCCGGGAAGGGACTGATCTGACCTGGGAACCGGACGGAAAGAAACGGACGGTTCATACAGGCCTGATCGGCAGGTACAACGTTTATAATACCATGGCTGTGATCGGCGTACTGTGGATCCTCGGATACAGTCCGGACAGCATTGACCGGGCAGTAATGGACCTTAAGGCTCCGGAGGGAAGATGCGATCTGATCTCCCATAACGGCAGCACCATTGTGATCGATTATGCCCATACACCGGACGCGGTCCGGAATATCATGGACACGGCGCGGGAGTTTACTGAAGGAAACATGTATGTGGTATTCGGCTGTACCGGCGACCGGGAGAGGGAAAAACGGCCGGTGATGACGCAGCTGGTCCTGGAAAACTGTGCGTTTGCCGTGATCACGGATGATGATGTCCATACAGAGCCGGAGGAACGGATCATCGAGGATATGCTGGCCGGCAACATCAGAGATAATTATGAAATATGTCTGGACCGGAAGGAAGCCATCCGGAAAGGGATCGGGATGCTTTCTGCGGGGGATACGCTTCTGATCCTCGGGAAAGGGCATGAGAACTTCATCATTATGAACGGGTATAAGATCCCGCATAATGACAAGCAGGCAGTGGAAGAGATCATCGCAGGGTAACACATGGAATTTGAGAACAGCAAAATCGAATTGGCGAAAACAGAGCATGAGATCCTCCTGGAGGATCCGCGTACTGTGAAAAAAAGACGGCGTGCCGATAAAAGACGCCGGCGAAAGTACAAATTCTCTGACAAACATCATTCCGCAGCAGGGATCATTGCCACGATCCTGACAGTTCCCGCGATCGCTTTTATCGTGCTTGCTATTGTAACGGCAACGGCCCAGAAGGGACAGGGCAGCACCCTGGTGGGATGGCTCCCGTTTTTTGCCATGATCCTCGCTACCGCCGGGATCGTCATGTCGGCTCTTAGCTTTCGGAAACCGGATACGATCTATACGTTTTCCTGGTCCGGATTGATATCCGGCATTGCAGTCTGGCTGTTTGTGGCGGTCATCCTGGTGATCGGGATCTGATGGACGGGCAAGATGCCGAAGATTCAGCAGATGTGGGCAAGGTATTCGTAAAAAATGATGAACCTGCAGCATTTCATTGACACTGCCGCGCTAAAGTGCTATAAAAGTAAACAATTATATCACAGAGGTGTGTTATGTTTTACGGTTCTTCACTTATTGTACTGTTACTGGTAAGCGCTATTCTGGTCCTGCGTCAGCAGATTCCGGCTAGTGCTAAAAAGTGAAACCTGATTGAATAATTTGTAAGCAATGTCAATTAGAAGATCCTACGGTGAATCCTTTTTAGCCGTAGGATGTTTTTTTAGATTTACAGGATCTTACAGGATTATTCTTAATTAATAAGCTGTATAATGAACCATCAGCTTACAGTTTTTTAGGAGGAAATAAAATGCAGCTGACAGGAGCACAGATTTTACTGGAATGTCTGCGGGAACAGGAAGTGGATACGATCTTCGGATATCCGGGAGGAACGATCCTGAATGTTTATGACGCCCTGTATGATTATCAGGATGTTTTCAGGCATATCCTGACTTCTCATGAACAGGGAGCAGCCCATGCAGCCGACGGATATGCCAGGAGTACCGGCAAAGTAGGCGTTTGCTTTGCAACGTCAGGTCCCGGCGCGACCAACATGATCACCGGTATCGCCACAGCATATATGGATTCGTCTCCGGTGGTTTTCATTACCTGCAACGTAGGAGAAAATCTGATCGGAAAGGATTCATTCCAGGAGGTGGATATTACCGGCATCGCCATGCCGATCACAAAAAACAATTATCTCGTAAAGCATGCAGAACAGATCGCGGATGTGGTCAGGGAAGCCTTTGCTATCGCGAGATCCGGCCGCCCGGGCCCGGTGCTGATCGATTTTCTGAAAAATGCAACCGCGGAAAAGGCCGAGTATGAACCACTTCCGAGGAAGGAACACTATACATCCGGCAGGATCGCCCAGCTGGTGAAAAAGTCCATGTTCCGTTTCGAACCGCCCAGGGTTGATGATAATGATATCAATATCCTGCTCGAGATGATCCGTAATTCGGAAAAACCGCTGATCATCTGCGGCGGCGGTGTGGTAAGAAGCCGCTCCCAGGAGCAGCTGACTGCCTTTGCGGAAAAGCTCGATTCCCCTGTCGCCCTGACGGTCATGGGCGCCGGCGGTATGAACGGCAGAAATCCTCTGACAACCGGAATGATCGGTATGCACGGATCCCAGGCTTCCAATATGGCCTGTGACGGCTGCGACCTCCTGATCGCCATCGGCTGCCGCTTTTCCGACCGGGTTGCCCTTAATCCGGCATCCTTCGCGAAGCAGGCACAGATCGTGCAGATCGATATCGACCGTGCGGAGATCAACAAGAATGTCAAGACCGACCATCATATTGTCGGTGACGCCAAGCAGGTCCTGGAGATCCTGATCGACCGCATGGAGCAGTGTGATCATAAAGCCTGGAAAGAGTATGTCTTTTCTTATCCGAGAGAGGCGGAATACGATGAGGGCGGCGACAAGATGACTCCGAAGCAGATCCTCTCTACCATTGCTCAAATGGTGCCGGATGATACCATCGTATCGACCGATGTCGGCCAGCATCAGATGTGGGCGATCCAGCATTTCCATTTTGATTATGCAGGACAGCTCTTAACGTCCGGCGGGTTCGGAACCATGGGCTTCGGCCTCGGTGCCGCCATCGGCGCTCAGGTCGGCAATCCCGACAAAACCGTCATCCATGTTACCGGTGACGGAAGCTTCCGTATGAACTGCAATGAGCTGGCGACAGAAGAGCATTACGGACTTCCGATCATCACATTTGTCTTTAACAATCAGACGTTAGGCATGGTCCGGCAGTGGCAGAACCTGATCTATCACAAGCATTATTCCCAGACGACCCTGGACCGGGGACCGGATTTCGTGAAGCTGGCAGAAGCCTACGGACTGAAGGGCCGGAGGGTCAGCAGTGTGGAAGAGCTTCGGGAAGCCATCAAGGAAGCCAGGGAATGGAAGAAGGGTTATGTAGTGGACTGCATGATCGACACCGATGAGATGGTACGCCCCATGGTCGGCGGCGGAAGCCATATCACAGATTTCATTATCAGTTAAGGAGGCGGGGAAATGACAGATCAGAAAATGTATACGCTTGCTGTACTTGTAGACAATGAATCCGGTGTTTTATCCCAGGTCTCCAGGCTGTTCTCACGGAAAGGATATAATATCGAATCCCTGGCGGTGGGAAAGACCCATCGGGCGGAAGTTTCCCGTATCACCATTGAAGTACTGGCAGATGATGACCATATCATCCTCCTGGCCAATCAGCTCAGAAAGCTCTATCCGGTGCATTCGGTCAATATCCTGAAGCCGGAGAAGTCTTTCCGCCGTGAGCTGGTGATGATCAAGGTGAAAGCACCGACCAATGAGATCCGCAATGAGATCATACAGATCACCAATATTTTCAGGGGCCAGATCGTGGATGTTTCCGTCGGAGCCCTTACGATCGCATTGATCGGCAATGAAAACAAGATCAACGGTATTGAAAATGTATTATCAGAATTTGAAATCATAGAACTTGTAAGAACAGGATACGTGGCATTGGAGAGAGGCCTCGATACCATCTACAATGACACGAAAGAGAAAGGAGAATTCAACTATGGCAAAAATGTATTATGAGAAGGATTGTGATCTGAACAGACTGAACGGCAAGAAGATCGCCGTGATCGGTTACGGTTCCCAGGGACATGCACATGCCCTGAACCTGAGAGATTCCGGCTGTGATGTGATCATCGGACTGAGAGAAGGCGGAAAGTCATGGCCGGTAGCCGTAAAGGACGGTTTTGACGTGATGCCCGTGGCAGAAGCGACCAAGGCAGCAGACATCATCATGATCCTGATCAACGATGAGAAGCAGGCTGATATGTATAAGAAAGATATTGCTCCTTATCTGACAGCCGGAAAAGCTATCGCATTTGCCCATGGTTTCAATATCCGTTACAAACAGATCGTTCCCCCGGCAGACGTTGATGTTTTCATGGCAGCTCCGAAGGGACCGGGTCATACGGTAAGATCCCAGTTCGTAGCCGGCAAGGGCGTTCCGTGTCTGGTGGCAGTAGAGCAGGATGCATCCGGCAGCTGCATGGATATCGCACTGGCATACATCGCCGGTATTGGCGGTGCAAGAGCCGGTATTCTGGAAACAACAATGAACGAAGAGACCGAGACCGACCTCTTTGGTGAGCAGACTGTCCTGTGCGGCGGCGTCGTGGATCTGATGAGATGCGGCTTCGAAACACTGGTAGAAGCAGGATATGCACCGGAAAATGCATATTTTGAGTGTATCCACGAGATGAAGCTGATCGTCGACCTGATCAACAAGGGCGGTGTGGCAGCCATGAACTATTCCATTTCCGACACAGCAGAGTACGGCGAATATGTTTCCGGCCCGCGCGTACTTCCCTACGAGCAGACCAAAGCCAATATGAGAGCGGTCCTGAATGACATTCAGGACGGGACTTTCGCCGGCAAATGGATCGCCGAAAACAAGAACGGCCGTACTTTCTTCAACTCCAAGAGAGAGCAGCTGGCTAAGCATCCGATGGAGATCGTCGGCAAAGAACTGAGAGAAAAGATGCTGTGGAAGAATGACGCAGATCTTGACTCCGCTTCCAACTAAATAATCTGCAGAGCTGCCTCCGGATATTCCTGAAAAGTTCAGATCCTGTTCACTTTTCAGGAATATCCGGAAGGCGGTCTGCGAAATGATCCAGACGAACCTGAGACAATGACAAGCGTCATTTTTCAACAGAAAGGACAATATATGATATCAGATAATGCGAAGAAGGGTGTCGAGAGGACACCGAACAAGAGCTTAATGTATGCTCTGGGCTTGACAGACGAAGAGATCAGCCGCCCGTTGATCGGCGTCGTCAGTTCCCACAATGAGATCGTTCCCGGACATATGCATCTGGATAAGATCGCGGAGGCTGTTAAAGCCGGTATCCGTCTCGCCGGTGGTACTCCGATCATGTTCCCGGCTATCGCTGTCTGCGACGGTATTGCCATGGGACACATTGGCATGAAGTATTCTCTGGTCACCAGAGACCTGATCGCGGATTCCACCGAAGCAATGGTCATTGCCCATCAGTTTGACGGACTGGTAATGATCCCGAACTGTGACAAGAATGTTCCGGGTCTTCTTATGGCAGCAGCAAGGCTCAATATCCCGACGATCTTCTGCAGCGGAGGTCCCATGCTGGCCGGCCATCTGAAAGACGGAAGACGTACCTGCTTAAGCCATATGTTTGAAGCAGTCGGCGCTTACCATGCCGGCACCCTGGATGAAGCAGGCGTTGATGAGTATACCAAGAATGCATGTCCGTCCTGCGGATCCTGCTCCGGTATGTATACAGCTAATTCCATGAACTGTCTGTGTGAAGCCATCGGTATGGCTCTTCCGGGCAACGGCACGATCCCTGCTCCGTATTCTGCAAGGCTCAGACTGGCCAAGGAAGCCGGTATGCAGATCATGAAGTTGGTGGAAAAGGACATCAAGCCGCGTGACATCATGACTCCGGAAGCATTTGATAATGCTGAGACCGTAGATATGGCTCTGGGATGCTCTACCAATACGATGCTGCATCTTCCGGCCATCGCTCATGAAACAGGTCTTACCATCAGTCTTGACAAGTCCAATGAGATCAGCAGCCGGACTCCGAATCTGTGTCATCTGGCTCCGGCTGGCGATACCTTCATGGAAGATCTGGATCTGGCAGGCGGTGTTTATGCTGTTATGAAGGAACTTACCAAAAAGAACCTGCTTGACCTGAATGTCATGACCGTAACCGGCAAGACCATGGGCGAGAATCTGGCCAGTGTTCAGAACCTCAATCCGGAAGTCATCCGTACGATCGATAATCCATTCTCACAGAGCGGCGGTATTGCAGTCCTGAAGGGCAATCTGGCTCCGGACGGCAGCGTTGTCAAGCAGTCTGCTGTAGCAGCTGAGATGATGGTGCATGAAGGGCCGGCAAGAGTCTTTGATTCAGAAGAAGATGCGATCACGGCTATCTACAACAAGAAGATCAATCCGGGTGATGTGGTCATCATCCGTTACGAAGGCCCGAAAGGCGGCCCGGGCATGCGGGAAATGCTCAATCCGACTTCCGCGATCGTGGGTATGGGACTCGGTTCCAGCGTTGCCCTGATCACCGACGGCCGTTTCTCCGGTGCGACCCGGGGCGCTGCCATCGGCCATGTAAGCCCTGAAGCGGCATCCGGCGGCAATATTGCCCTGGTGCAGGAAGGCGATATCATTTCCATCGATATTCCGAACTGCAAGCTGGAAATGAAGGTTTCTGATGAGGAACTTGCAGCCAGAAGAGCAAAATGGACAGAGCCGGAACCAAGGATCAAGACAGGATACGCAGCCAGATACGCAAAGCTGGTGACATCGGCGGATAAAGGTGCCGTGCTTGCCTGATGCATGAGGCTATATGAAAGTACAGAATATTTAAGATCAGGAGGAGATAAAAATGCTGGATATCAGGATCACAAAAACGGAACATCCCAAAGAGAAGCCATCAGGAAAGCTTGGCTTTGGAAAAGTCTTTACAGATCATATGTTCATAATGAATTATGAAGAGGGAAAAGGATGGTTTGACCCGAGAATAGAGCCATTTCACGATCTTTCCCTGTCTCCTGCTACCATGGTTTTCCATTATGCCCAGGAAATGTTTGAGGGACTCAAGGCATACAAGGGGGTAGACGGAAATAACTACTGCTT
This sequence comes from Parasporobacterium sp., assembly GCA_017431485.1. Classification (GTDB taxonomy): domain Bacteria; phylum Bacillota; class Clostridia; order Lachnospirales; family Lachnospiraceae; genus RGIG5612. The sequence goes on from JAFRKZ010000022.1 coordinate 25,659, forward strand.
CAGACCGGACATGAATGCCAAAAGAACAAATCTCAGCAACAAGAGACTGTGCATTCCGCAGATCCCTGAAGAAGATTTTGTTCAGGCTGTGACCACTCTGGTTTCCGTGGATGCAGACTGGATCCCGACGGAACCCGGAACATCCCTTTATATCAGACCTTTTATTATCGCAACGGATGCTTTCCTGGGTGTTGCTGTTTCAAAAACTTACCTTTTCATGATAATCCTTTCACCCAGCGGAGCATATTATGAGAGCGGCCTGGATCCTGTCGGGATCTGGATCGAAGATGATTATGTCAGGGCAGTAAGAGGCGGAATGGGATTTGCAAAGACCGGTGGAAATTATGCAGCCAGCCTCATTGGCCAGGAAAAGGCTCACAATGATGGATATGCACAGGTTTTGTGGCTGGATGGAGTAGAACGCAAATACATAGAAGAAGTTGGATCCATGAATATTTTCTTCAAGATAGATGGAAAGATCGTTACTCCTATGCTTAACGGAAGTATCCTGCCGGGTATTACCAGAGACTCTGTGATCAGGATATGCAAGGACTGGGGGTTTGAAGTAGAAGAGCGCAAGATAAGTGTTGATGAACTGCTTGAAGCTCAGCAGAACGGAAAACTGGAAGAAGTCTTTGGCACTGGCACTGCAGCTGTGATCTCCCCTGTGGGAAAACTCAGGTATAAGGATGATGTCATGACGATCGGTGACGGCAAAACAGGAGAGATCAGCCACAAGCTGTATGAGACTGTGACAGGCATCCAGCTGGGAAGACTGGAAGATAAGTATGGCTGGAGAGTGAAGATCTGACATAAATTTATTGTAACTATTTCTTGACATGTTTTTTGCCTCGAATTATACTGGTTGAAGTTTGACAACTTAAAACACGAACAAAGACAATGATGGAGAGATGCCTTTCACGGATGTGCAGGAGAGAGCTGACGGTTGCTGCGAGTCAGAGAACGGAAAGGTCAGGCAGCTGGCTCCGGAGTCGGTTTTGCGAACGCAAAAGCTGGAAAGCTGTGTCAGTAGTGAAACACGGGAGGTCCCGTTACAGACCGGGGACTTGATGGAGTCCTACATGAGTGTCCGCTCTTTGCAGGCGGAAAGCAGGGTGGTACCGCGGATAGACGCTGTATTTGTTTATTCGTCCCTGAAACCTTAGTTATGCTGAGGTTTCAGGGATTTTTTATTAAAGGAGATTTATGATGGATATTGTAAAGATAAGCGATGCTTCAATGACGATGCACAAAAAAACAGGAATGGGAAAGCTTTCTTTCAAAAATAAACTGGAACTGGCCAGGCTCCTTGACAGGCTGGGCACATCTGTTATCGAGCTGGAGTCAATGGAAAATGTGAAGGTGGATTCCCTTCTGATCAAGTCGGTCGCGGGAAATACAAAGAACAGCGTTGTGGCGGTTCCGGTGGATTTCAAAGAAGAGTCCGTGGATAATGTCTGGAATGCCTTAAAGGGCGCTAAATATCCCAGACTTCAGGTTCCGGCTCCGGTGAGTACTGTGCAGATGGAGTATCTGTATCACAAAAAAGCTCCCGATATGAAAGCGCTTATCACGGATACCATAAAAAACTGCTGCAGATACACTGCTGATGTGGAATTTATCGCGGATGACGCCACCAGAGCGGACGAGGATTTTCTTTATGATGTGATAGGAGCGGCCATAGACGCCGGAGCTTCCACGATCACCGTGTGCGATACTGCGGGCACCATGCTTCCGGTGGAATTCCATTCTTTTCTGAATAAACTGTATGCAAATATTCCGTCACTTAAGGATGTGACGCTGGGAGTTTCCTGTTCAAACGGTCTTTCTGTGGCAAACGCCTGTGCTGTGGTTGCTGTAAGCAATGGTGCAAGGGAGATCAAGACTACCGCGTGTACCGGCGACATCGCATCATTTGCAGATATGGCAAGGATCCTTTCTGCAAAAGGGGGAACACTTGGGATCAGCTGCCTTGTGCGAACAGTGGAACTGGGCAGGGTGATCAAGCAGATCAACTGGCTCTGTAATACGGAGAAGAGCAAGACAACACCATTTGAAAACGGCGTAAATGACGAGGAGGACACCATGCTGCTTTCATCCTCGGACAATATGCAGGCTGTTCTGGCAGCTGTTAAGAAGCTGGGTTATGATTTAAGCGATGAGGACGGACAGCTTGTCTGGGAGGCCTTTGAACGGATAGCGGCGAAAAAGGATTCCATCAGCGGCAGAGAGCTGGATGCCATAGTCGCTTCAGCCGCCATGCAGGTGCCGGCCGCCTATACGCTTGAGAAATATGTGATCAATCATGGAAATACCATCGGTTCCACCGCCCATATTACCATGATAAAGGACGGTGAAAAAATGGAGAGCGTAGTGATAGGGGATGGCCCTGTAGATGCGGCTTTTCTTGCTATAGAAAAAATTGTAGGCTGTCACTACGAGCTGGATGACTTTCAGGTAAGATCCGTGACAGAGGGCCAGGAGGCTGTAGGCGAGACTGTGGTCAGGCTTATCTCAAATGGAAAGATCTATCCCGGCAGGGGCATCTCCACGGATATCATAGGCTCGAGCATAAGAGCCTACGTTAATGCACTCAACAAGATTGTATATGAGGAGGCTGAGGCATGAGATTTTCATTTTTGACCCGGGGATGGGAAGATGTGGATCCGAATGTTTTTATAGATGCTGCCATCGATGCCGAGTACGACGGCGTAGAATTTTATAATCTATACAAACACCCGGAACTCACCGGACGCGGGGGGCTGTTCCATAAATACAATGCGGCTGCGACTGTCAGGGACTTGAAGGAAAAGCATATCGAGATCCCCTGCATAGATACTGCCTGCGATATCAGCGTGGCCGAAGATTTCACACAGATCCTCATTGACCAGATGGAAATCGCGAAAAACCTGAAGGTACCCTATGTGGTTTGTATCGCTCTTACAGATCATGAGGAACGGATACGGGAAAGGCTTGATATCCTGCTTCCGGCGGCAGCGGAGCGCGGCGTGGTGGTCCTTATGGAAACAACCGGGATCTACGCAGATACAAAGCGTCTCCGCGATCTGATGGACAGTTATGCCTCGGATGAGCTGGGAGCTTCCTGGGATATGCATCATCCCTACAGGGATTTTGGTGAGAGTGCGGATACCACCATAAAGAATCTTGGCGCATATGTAAAACATGTGCATCTGAGAGATTCCAATGATGACAAAAGTTATAATCTTATCGGTGAGGGAACTCTTCCGATAGACGATATGATGCGGGCGCTTTCTTCCATCAATTATGACGGCATGATCTCCATGGAATGGAAGAGTCAGTGGCTCCCGGATTTCGATGACCTGAGTATCATCATGCCCTATTTTATCAACTACATGCGTCATTTTGACGATACCAGGACCCAGAAGAAAGCCCTTTATCCAAATCACGACGGTACAGGCCAGTATATCTGGAAGAAAGACGAACTTTTGAATATGACTTTTTCACAGGTTCTGGACCGGGTGGTGGAGGAGTTTCCTGATCAGTATGCATTTAAATATACAACTTTAGACTACACCAGAACTTATTCTGAGTTCCGGGATGATGTTGACAATTTCGCCAGGACACTGGTCTCCATGGGTGTAACCGCCGGAAGCAAGGTGGCTATCTGGGCTACCAATGTGCCGGCCTGGTACATCACTTTCTGGGCCACGGTTAAGCTCGGCGCGGTACTGGTGACGGTGAACACAGCATACAAGATCCATGAGGCAGAGTATCTGTTAAGACAGTCCGACACCCATACCCTCGTGATGGTAGAGAGTCAGCTGGATTCAAATTACAGGGAGATCATAGGCACTCTCTGCCCTGAGATAGCAGGGAATAAGCCCGGCGAACCTCTGCACTGCAGAAAACTCCCATTCCTGAGAAATGTGATCACGGTGGGTTTTAAAATGCCGGGATGCCTGACATTTGAAGAATCCCTTGAGAGAGCAGAACTGGTTCCGGCAGAGGAAATTTCCCGTCTGGCAGCCAGGGTAAAGCCCAATGATGTCTGCAATATGCAGTACACTTCCGGAACCACGGGCTTTCCGAAAGGAGTTATGCTGACTCACTACAACGTGGTGAATAACGGCAAGTGCATAGGAGACCGCATGGGGCTTTCCACAGCGGACCGCTTCATGATCCATGTTCCCATGTTCCACTGTTTCGGGATGACGCTCTCGATGACATCATCCATGACCCATGGATCTACCATCTGCCCAATGCCTTATTTTTCGGCAAAATCATCTCTGGCCTGCATAAATCAGGAGCGGATCACAGCTTTTAATGGTGTGCCGACCATGTTCATTGCCATGTTTAATCATCCGGATTACCGTAAGACTGATTTTTCTTATATGAGAACAGGGATCATGGCGGGAAGCGGATGCCCGCCGGAGCTTATGAGAAGGGCTGCCCGACCGGATGAAATGAACATGACCGGTATTGTGAGTGTATACGGTCAGACCGAAACGGCTCCCGGCAACACGATGTCTGCATGGACAGATTCCCTTGATGTCCGTACGGAAACAGTGGGTTATGCATTCCCGCATGTGCAGTGCAAGGTGGTAGACCCGGAAACCGGGAAAACACTTCCTCCGGGTGTAAACGGCGAGTTCTGCGCCAAAGGTTACAACCAGATGAAGGGTTATTACAAGATGCCGGACGCCACCCGTGAAACGATCGATGATGAGGGCTGGCTTCACTCCGGCGATCTGGCCTGCATGAACGAGGACGGAACTTTCCGCATCACCGGACGATTGAAGGATATGATCATCCGGGGCGGTGAGAATCTTTACCCGAAGGAGATCGAAGAGTTCATCTACACCAATCCTAGGGTGCAGGATGTTCAGGTGATCGGCGTTCCGGACGAAAAATACGGTGAGGAAGCCATGGCCTGCATTATCTTAAAGGAAGGCGAAACCTGTACCGAAGAAGAGATGCACAGCTTTATCGCAGCATCACTGGCAAGGCACAAGGTTCCCAGATATATCAGATTTGTTGATGCATTCCCGATGAATGCAGCCGGAAAAATATTGAAGTATAAAATGCGTGAGGAAGCTATTGAAAAACTGGGATTAAGTGGAGATAAGAAATAATATGGAAAAAGCGAGAACATCATTTGCAACAATGGACGGAAATGAGGCGGCGGCTAACCGTGCCTATCCATTTACGGAGATAGCAGCGATCTACCCCATCACGCCATCCTCACCAATGGCGAGCCGTACGGACTCCTGGTCTGCAAGGGGCAGGAAGAATATGTTCGGACAGACTGTGAGGCTTATAGAGATGCAGTCCGAGGCGGGGGCGATAGGGGCTGTGCACGGATCGATCCAGACAGGGGCTCTTTCCACATCCTTTACATCATCCCAGGGACTTATGCTGATGATCCCTGTGCTTTACCGGATCGCCGGTGAGCGGCAGCCTGCGGTGCTCCATGTGGCAGCCAGGACAGTGGGAACACATGGAATGAGCATCTTCGGAGACCATTCGGATGTGATGGCCTGCAGACAGACCGGCTTTGCCCAGTTTTGCAGTTCCAGTGTGCAGGAAGTAAGTGACCTGGCTCCGGTGGCGCATCTGGCGGCAATCGAGAGCAGAATCCCGTTCATGCACTTCTTTGACGGTTTCAGAACTTCTCACGAGATCAGCAAGGTAGAGGTGTTCCCGGAGCAGATGTACCTGGACATGATCGATCAGGACGCATTAAAGCGTTTTAAGGATGACGCACTGAATCCGGAACATCCTACACTGCGCAACACGGTTATCAACCCGGACGTATATTTCCAGGTACGTGAATCTAACAACCGCTTCTACGATGAACTGCCGGATATTGTCGAGAAATATCTTTGCATGATAAACGAAAAGACAGGCAGAGATTATCATCTGTTCAATTATTACGGGGATCCGGATGCTGAAGATGTTGTGATCCTCATGGGTTCTGTTACAGGAGCCGCCATGGAGGCTGTGGAATATCTTCAGTCCCGGGGCAGAAAAGCGGGCTTGCTTCAGGTTCACCTTTACAGGCCTTTCTCGGCAGAATATTTCCTGAAAGCACTGCCGGGGAGTGTAAAACGCATTGCGGTCCTGGACCGCTGCAAGGATATGGGTTCTATCGGAGAACCGCTGTTTGAGGATGTCTGCACTGCCATTATGTGCGGCGGAAAGAATATCCGGGTGATCGGAGGCCGATACGGACTGTCCTCAAAGGATACAGACCCGGGACAGATTGTGGCGGTATTTGACAACCTGGCGCAGGAAGAGCCGTTGAATCATTTTACGATCGGCATCACGGATGATGTTACGCATCTGTCCCTGGAATCAAAACACTGGGAAAGCCAGGATAAGTCCATGGTAGAGTGCAAGTTCTGGGGACTTGGCGGAGATGGTACGGTAGGTGCAAACCATAACACCGTAAAGATCATCAGCGACCATACAGAAAAGTTCGGGCAGGCGTATTTTGAATATGACGCCAAAAAGTCCTTTGGCATCACAAAATCTCATCTTCGCTTCAGCGACCATCCGATCAGGGGATCTTATTATGTCAAAAACGCGGATTTTGTGGCCTGCCATAAGGAAAGCTTCATGCTGCAGTATGATATCACCGGGGAGATAAAGCCGGGCGGTACATTGCTTTTAAATACAAAATGGAGCGCGGATGAGCTTTCGCAGATGCTGCCGGCCAAGGCCAGACGCGACATCGCCGAAAAAGACATCAAACTTTATCTGATCGATGCCACAGCCATTGCTCAGAAGCTGGGTCTGGGTTCTCACACCAACACCATCCTGCAGTCCGCCTTCTTCCAACTGATGCCTGTTATTCCAATAGAGGAAGCGCTGGGATTTATGAAACGGGCTGCAAAGGACACCTATTTTGCCAAAGGAGACCAGGTGGTGGAAATGAATCTCGCAGCCATTGACGCCGGAGCGAAAGGGGCCTTGAAGGTAGAGATACCAGAAGACTGGGCCGCCGCGCCGGATGAGGGGCAGCCAATGGATATTAACCTTGCCATCGCTGCGGGCAGAGGAAAAGCCTGCTCGTCAGGATGCAGCAGCTGCGCGAAGGACTGCATTCCGGATGTCGTAAAGAACATCCTGATCCCGGTTAACCGGCAGAAGGGTGACGACCTTCCGGTCAGCGCTTTTGCAGGTTATGAGGACGGGCATATAGATATGGGCCTTACCGCCTATGAAAAACGCGGTATCGCGGTAACAATACCGAAATGGGATGCCGACAGGTGTATCCAGTGCAACCAGTGTTCATTTGTTTGCCCGCATGCGGTAATAAGACCTTATTTACTTAATGATGAGGAGGCCAAAGGCGCTCCGGCAGGATTTGAGATGGCGGACGCAAAGGGCCCGAAGGTGCAGGGCATGAAGTTTGCTATCCAGGTATCCACTTTTGATTGTACCGGCTGCGGAAGCTGTGCCAGTGTCTGCCCGGTGAAGGCGCTTGATATGGTTCCTGCTCAGTTCGCTGAAAGTCAGATAGATATCTGGAACTATGGTCTTTCCCTTTCGGATAAGGGCGATCTGTTTGATCCTTACACGGTAAAGGGCAGTCAGTTCAGACAGCCTCTGGTGGAATTTTCCGCAGCCTGTGCAGGCTGTGGTGAGACTCCATATGCAAAGCTTCTGACCCAGCTGTTCGGAGAAAGACTTTACTGGGCAAATGGCACCGGCTGTTCCCAGGCCTGGGGCGCTCCTTTCCCGGGGATCCCTTATACCACAAATAAGCGGGGCTTCGGTCCGGCGTGGACAAACAGTCTGTTTGAAAACAATGCGGAGCTGGCTCTGGGTATGGCGCTTTCGGTGCGCCAGCAGCGAAAGAAACAAAAAGCGAACGTTGAGGAATACATTAGACTGACAGACAGTCCGGCAGCGAAAGAGTGGCTAGAACGCTATGAGGATCCGGATGCATCCAGAAAGGCTACGGACAAGCTGATAAAGGAGTTGGAAGATATTACAGAAGCCGGAAATGCCGGCGCAGATTCCGGTACGGATCCGGAGATCTCTGCGCTTGCATCAGCTATCCTTGAAAGAAAAGACCGTCTGGCTAAAAAGAGCTTCTGGATGTATGGCGGAGACGGATGGGCATATGACATTGGCTACGGCGGGTTGGATCATGTGATCGCTACCGGCGAGGACATCAATGTTTTTGTCATCGATACAGAAGTGTATTCCAATACCGGCGGGCAGAGCTCCAAGGCAACGCCTCTCGGAGCTGTGGCGGAGTTTGCCTCCGCGGGCAAAAGAAGCAAAAAGAAGGATCTGGGAGCGCTCTGCCGGGCTTACGGAAATGTGTATGTGGCCCAGGTTGCCATGGGAGCTTCCATGCCGCAGCTTTTAAAGGCCATAAAGGAAGCGGAGGCACATCCGGGACCTTCGGTCATCATCGCCTACACTCCATGTACTTCCCACGGCATAAAGGCCGGTATGGCGAATGTGCAGGCCGAGATGAAACGTGCGGTGGATTCAGGATACTGGCTGCTTTACAGATACGATCCGAAGAAGGAAAAACCGTTAACGCTCGATTCAAAAGAGCCGACCCTTGGCTATGAAGAGTTCCTGGATGGAGAGACGCGTTATAATGCTTTAAGACGGACCTTCCCGGAAAATGCGGAAAAGCTTTTTGCAATGGCGGATGCCGACGCAAAGAAGCGCTATGAAAACTACAAGGAGCAGGAGAACGCAGGACTGTGATCTGCAGACGATCATATTGAACCGCAGGATCGTGCCCGGGAGCTGAGAGCTGTCCCGGGCATTTTAATAGATGTGTAATGATTAGCCAAACTGCCCCTGTTTTGGGTAGCAGTCGATTTTGAGAGGGGTACACCCTCCTTGTTTTCGCCAGGTGCCCGATTTGAGGAGGGTACACCCTCCCTGTTTTCGCCAAGTGCTCGATTTGAGGAGGGTACACCCTTCCTGTTTTCGCCAGGTGCCCGATTTGAGGAGGGTACACCCTCCTTGTTTTCGCCAAGTGCCCGATTTGAGGAGGGTACACCCTCCCTGTTTTCGCCAGGTGCCGATTTGAGGAGGGTACACCCTCCCTGTTTTCGCCAAGTGCCCGATTTGAGGAGGGTACACCCTCCTTGTTTTCTCTAGTTGCCCGATTTAAGGAGGGTACACCCTTCCTGTTTTCGCCAAGTGCTCGATTTGAGGAGGGTACACCCTCCCTGTTTTCTCTAGTTGCCCGATTTAAGGAGGGTACACCCTCCCTGTTTTCGCAAGGTGCCCGATCTGAGGAGGATACACCCTCCCTGTTTTCGCCGGATACCTGATTTGAGGAGGTTTTTGCCAACAGAGAATTCCTCTGTACAGAAAACGGCTGTCAGAAGAGGTGAATTGACATAAAAGACCAACTGTTATATCATCAATATAACAGTTAGAACTATATATCAGCCAAAGGGAAACTGCCGGAAGCAGTTTCAGAAACAGAGGTTTGTTATGTTGATAGAGATTGATTTTAACAGCGAGGAAGCCATCTACGTCCAGCTGAGGAACCAGATCATCGTGGCGATCGCCACTTCCCAGCTGAAAAACGGAGAATCCCTGCCTTCCGTCAGGAATATGGCGGATGATATCGGTGTGAACATGCACACGGTCAATAAAGCTTATTCCTCTCTGAGGCAGGATGGATTCCTGAAAGTAGACCGC
>JAFRKZ010000174.1 GCA_017431485.1 Parasporobacterium sp.
CCCAAAGGAAATATTGGAAAGACCGCTGGTAATATGAACTTCCGGATAATTCTTTTTGATATATCGTGCCACTTCCGCATAACCAAGGAACGATTCCGGATTCATTCCAACGGAAAAGACCAGGGGATCGATATGAAGTCTCGAAGGAGATATCTTGTATTCTTTTGCCCTTTCCATGATCTTTTCGAAGGAATCAATACGATCCTGTACATCTTCAGAGATCTTTTTTTCACCGCTTAGCAGAGCAATGCATTCCCATTTGGTATCCGCGATCACCGGAAACACTCTATCGATCTTATCGCCTTCCAGGGACACAGAGTTGATGATTCCCGGTTTGCTGCAGAACGGAATGGAATTCACGATGGACTGCGCGCTGGGGCTGTCGATGCTGATCGGTCTGTCACAGACTTCCTGAACCAGCTTGATCAGCCATTTCAGTGTTTCAACATCCTTTTCTATCACAGAGGAACAGACATCGATATAATCTGCGCCAGCATCACTCTGTCTTTTTGCCAGATCACGGATCCACCCTTCATCTTTTTCAGCAATCGCTTTTGCTACAGACGGAATAGCGCCGTTGATCTTCTCTCCAATAATGATCATGTCCTTCCCCCTTTCTTTGCCCATTTACCTACTTTGTTGCTAGGTATAGAATAGCACATATCATTATTACAAAAAACGGCTTATGTTACTATTTTTATAAAAATTTTTGGAATTTCACAAAAAGAATCTCGGTGAATATGAAATTGAGAATCTGATTATAATATATTTGAATCATAACGGGAAAATCCTTCCCCAAATACATCTTTGGCATCACAGATGATCACAAATGCACTGGGGTCATTTTCCGCTACAATACTCTTCAGTCTGGCGATCCGGCTGGGTTTGAAAGCACATATCAAAACATCTTTCTCCCCCTTGGTAAATCCTCCTTCACCCTGGATCCTGGTCACTCCCATATCTTCAGCCAGCATCGCTTTCAGGACATTGTCGCCGTTGCTGCAGATGACAAACGCTGCTTTGGAATTTTTTCGTCCGTAGATTACCGCATCCATGGCCACTGAACTTATAAACAGCGCAATTCCTGCATATAAAGCGTTATTCAGCGCTCTGAACGCCATAGCATACAAAATGATCACGATCACATCGATGACCAGGCAGATCTTGCCGATCTGTATATGGACGAATTTCCTTTTCAGCAGGCTTGCCGCCAGTTCCGTACCTCCCGTCGTGGCTCCTACCCAGAGCATCAGTCCCAGGGAAAGTCCCAGCATAGCACCTCCGAAGATACATGCGATCAGATGATCCACCATAGGCTGGAATGTGATAAACAAAGGAAGAAGATCCATAAAGACAGAACTGACTACCATGGCGAACAGAGAGGACCATAATACATGAAATCCCTGATATTTAACGCCCAGGATAAATAACGGGATATTCAGAACAACCACAAGAACACCTACCGGGAGAACCGGCACATAATGATTGATGATCTGCGCAATACCGGTAAACCCTCCCATGGAGATCTCGTTTGGATCAAAAAACCAGTTAAAGGCAATCGCATAGATAAAAGCACTGATGATGATCAGGCCGTACTGTTTCAATAAATGAACTGCTTTATTTTTATTCATGATCTGATAACTCCCATTCCGGATCTTTTCTTTCCGCTGCACTTTTCAGAATACCTATCTCTTCCTCTGTCAGCAGTCTGAAACCACCCGGTTTCAGAGAATCATCAAGTCTGATAGGGCCCATTCGCAGCCGTTTCAGATAAATTACAGGTTTTTCAAGGATACCGAACATCCGCTTGATCTGGTGGTACTTACCTTCCTGTATGGTTATTAATGCATCCGTCGTATCCGTATTGTCTGTTTTCTGCTCTGACAGGATCACCAGTTCCGCCGCCATACATTGAAACCCGTCTGCCAGTATGATGCCGTTCTGAAATTTTTGAACATCTGTCTCAGAAAGTGTTCCTTCTATCCTGACCAGGTATTCTTTTTCCACATGGTACTTCGGAGAAAGCAGTCTGTGAGCGAGCAATCCGTCGTCAGTGATCAAAAGAAGGCCCTCCGTATCCTTGTCCAGCCTTCCTACCGGGAACACTTCTCTGTTTCGATATTCCGCAGGAAGCAGGTCCAGGACAGTCTTAGCATACCCATCTTTTGTTGCTGTCAGTACCCCTGCAGGCTTATTCATCATCAGGAAAATATTCTGAGAATACTGAAGCAGAATACCGTTTATCATGATCCGTTCTACTGCCGGATCACATTTCATTTCCGGTGATGAAACCGTAACAGATCCGACACTCACTTTTCCTGCCTTGATCAGTTTTTTTGCATCGCTTCTGGAATAGGATCCGACAGAAGCGATGATCTTATCCAGTCGTTCTTTTCCCAATATTATGCTGCTCCCTTTTCTTTTTATCATATAGTGCTTTTTTCCCGCCGTCAATCAAAGGCCGTAAAAATTGGCACCTGAAGATAAGGACTTTGTATATCAAGATCTTTTTGATTGTGTTATAATGATTAATCATGTACACGATAATTAAAAGGAGATCAGCTATGACAGAATTAAAACCTGTGAAAGAAGGAAAAGTCAGGGAAATATACGATAATGGGGATACTTTGATCATGGTGGCAACAGACAGGATCAGCTGCTTTGATGTGATCCTGAACAACCAGGTCAGCAAAAAAGGCAAAGTCCTTACCCAGATGTCCCGCTTCTGGTTTGACTATACCAGCGATATCCTGCCAAATCACATGCTTTCAACAGATGTCAATGATATGCCGGAGTTTTTCCGTCAGCCTCGTTTTGACGGCAACAGTATGCTCTGCCGGAAACTGACCATGCTTCCCGTTGAGTGTATCGTCAGAGGATATATCACCGGCAGCGGATGGGCAAGTTACCAGAAAACCGGTACTGTGTGCGGTATCAGGCTTCCGGAAGGCCTGAAGGAATCCGATAAACTGCCGGAACCGATCTATACGCCTTCTACAAAGGCGGAGATCGGAGATCACGATATTAACATTTCCTACGAAGAAAGTATTGACTATCTTGAGAAGGCATTCCCGGGAAAAGGACAGGAATATGCAGAAAAGCTCCGGGATTACACGATCGCCTTATATAAAAAATGCGCTCAGCATGCTCTTGAGCGCGGGATCATCATCGCAGATACCAAGTTCGAATTCGGTCTGGATGAACAGGGTAATATTGTACTGGGAGATGAGATGCTGACTCCGGACAGTTCCCGTTTCTGGCCTGCCGACACCTATGAACCCGGGCACGGACAGCCTTCCTATGACAAACAGTTTGCACGCGACTGGCTCAAAGCCAATGAAGGGCATAACTGGACTCTGCCCCAGGAAATCGTTGATAAGACCATCGAAAAGTACCTGCAGGCATATAAGCAGCTGACCGGTAAGGATTTATAAGAATTATTCTGAGCAGGAACGTTTCCGGCAAGTTCCTGTTTCGCAAATTCAATAAACTGGTCAAATAAGAATAGTGCTTTATTCTTTTCTTCATGAAAAATACGAAAAAAGAATACTTTTCCCCAAAAAAACAGGAAATAGTATTCTCAAATCGATAAATCACGCAAAAAAAGAATAGTGGACTATTCTTATTTTATTTCAACAAAGAAATCGCGAAAACAAACTATTCTTGTTTCCGCGATTTTTACATTTTACGGAAAAACACACGACATGTATCCGGGTCTATTATTTTAAAAGTTTGTCAACTTTATTAGTTACAGATTCTGATACAACGGATATGCTTCCGTCAGGTTCTTTACCATCTTCGCCGCTTCTTCGCAGGCTGCAGCTGTTTTGTCGATCAGGACAAGTTTGATGGCTTCTGCAACAGTCTCCATGTCCTTTTCTTTCATTCCTCTTGTGGTAAGAGCAGCCGTACCCAGACGGATACCACCCGTTACGCTCTTGGATGTCGTATCATGCGGGATCGCATTTTTATTGCAGGTGATCCCGGCAAGATCCAGATTGTCTTCCGCTTCTACACCGGTCACTCCAATAGGTCTCAGATCCACCAGCATCAGGTGATTATCAGTTCCGTTTGTAAAGATCGTAAACCCTCTGTCCATCAGCGCACCGGCAAGCGCAGCAGCGTTAGCCTTGATCTGTTTTGCATAGGTCTTGAATTCCGGCTGAAGAGCTTCCCGATAGCATACCGCTTTCGCAGCGATCACATGTACCAGAGGACCTCCCTGAAGCCCCGGAAAAACTGCTTTGTTCAGTTTCAATTCATCCGCTACCTTCTGGCTGGACATGATCATGCCGCCCCTTGGGCCTCTCAGCGTCTTGTGTGTCGTGCTGGTCGTCACATGAGCATAAGGAATCGGACTCATGTGTTCTCCTGTGCAAACAAGACCGGAGATATGGGCAATATCCGCAAGAAGAACAGCTCCGACTTCATCTGCGATCTCCCTGAATTTCTTGAAATCGATCGCTCTCGGATAAGCACTGGCACCACAGATGATCAGTTTCGGCATGGTCATCTTTGCCTGCTTCATTACAGCGTCATAATCAATATACCCGTCTTCTGCCACACCGTAGGACTCTACATGGTACAGAAGGCCTGATATATTGGCCTTGCTCCCGTGGGATAAATGTCCGCCGCTGTTCAGATCCATACCCAGCATGGTGTCTCCCGGTTTCAGGACTGCCAGCTGTACTGCTGTATTGGCCTGGGATCCGGCATGTGGCTGCACATTGACATATTCACACTGAAACAATTCTTTTGCCCTGTCTCTGGCAAGATTCTCTACGATATCTGTATACTGGCAGCCGCCGTAATATCTCTTGCCGGGGTATCCTTCAGCATATTTGTTGGTAAAATAGCTGCCCATTGCCGCCATGACAGCAGGACTGACAAAATTTTCCGAAGCGATCAGTTCCAGATGGGAATGCTGACGGTCTCTTTCTCCGCGGATCGCAAGAGCCACCTCCGGATCCTGGGAATAAAGGGTTTCGTAAGAATACATATAACAGGTTCCTTTCTGAATGTAATGATATAACGTGAAGTTCAGTTCTTTACTATAGTAAAGTCCTACAAAGTTGTATTGTACAGATTCCCTTTGCTAAAGTCAATACAATTTGCTTTACACTTATGGAAAACAGGTTTAAAGTAACAGGAAACGATTATCAAAGTCAGGAGAAATCAGAATGGAAATACATACTGCATCAAGACTGAACCATTTTCAGACAGGGATCTTTACCGCTCTCGATGAAAAAAAAGAAGAGTTTCTGAAAACCGGAAGAAAAATGTACAATCTGTTTATCGGAACCCCTGATTTTCCGGTTGCACCGCATATACAGGAAGCACTGATCGAAAGCGCAAAAGATCCGGAAAACTGGCATTATTCTCTTCGTGATACCCCTGAAATGCTGGAAGCTGTAAAACAATACTATAAAAACCGTTTTCATGTCGATATCGAAACAGATGAGATCATGTCCGTCAGCGGTTCCCAGGAAGGAGTTGCCCATCTTGGTCTGGCTTTATGCGATCCCGGTGACGTTGTGCTTCTGCCCAATCCCGGCTATCCGGTCTTTGAAGTAGGCGCTTATCTGGGAGACGCGCAGCTGTATTTCTATGATCTGAAAGAAGAAAATGACTTTCTTCCCCGATTCGATGAGATCCCGGAGGAGGTTGCAGAGAAAGCAAAATACATCATGGTCTCTTACCCCTACAATCCTGTCTGTGCCGTTGCTCCTTCTTCTTTCTATGAAGAACTGATCGCATTTTCCCGCAGGCATAATATCATTATCGTTCATGACAATGCCTATTCCGATATCATTTACGACGGAGCTTACGGCGGATCCTTTTTGAATTATCCCGGAGCAAAAGAAATCGGGATTGAATTCTTTTCTCTTTCCAAATCCTTTAATCTTACCGGAGCCCGTATTTCCTATGTGATCGGAAACAAACAGATCATTGACGCCATGAAGCTGCTCCGCTCCCAGTATGATTTCGGTATGTTCTATCCGATCCAGAAAGCGGCTGTTGCCGCCCTTACAGGACCTCTTGACGGTGTGAAGGAACAATGCCGGAAATACCAGGAACGCAGAGATACTCTATGCCATGGTCTTCGCAGGATCGGATGGAATGTGGCAGACAGCAAAGGGACCATGTTTGCATGGGTCAGGATCCCGGAAGGATTTTCCTCCTCTCAGGAATTCTGTATGGAGTTGCTGGAAAAAACAGGGGTACTGTGTACCCCAGGCAGTGCCTTCGGCAGCTGCGGAGAGGGCTATGTCCGTTTCGCCCTGGTACTACCGCCGGCAGAATTAGAAGAAATGATCGACGTAATCGACCGGAGCGGGATCCTGAAGAACAGATGATCCCGCTATTCCCGGTAAAGAATCTGTTACAGATTTTCCATGTCCTGCTGTGTCAGCAGGACATATTTTTGATCTGATAAAGCTTTTTCCGCTTTCTGTGCATCATCCACCCGGATGACCGTATAAGCACCGAGTTTCGTCGGTGTGACAAAGGCATAGGCATATTCAATATTTATTCCGGCGTCTGCCAGCACTTCCAGGATCTTGCAGAGCGACCCGGATTCGTCCGCCATCTCCACTGCGATCACATCGGTCAGTTTCACGATGGTGGCAGATTCCAGAACTTCCTTTGTCCTGCCGACATCTGCTACGATCAGTCTCAAAATACCGAAATCTTTTGTATCGGCAATATTCATCGCCCTGATATTGATGCCGGCGTCTGAAAGGATCTTAAAAAGTTCCAGTACTTTACCCGGCTTGTTTTCCACTAATGCAGAAATCTGTTTGATCGCCATATTTTCACCCCCTGATCAGTCATGCAGTTTACGTTTATCCACTACCCTGACAGCTTTTCCTTCACTTCTTGCCACAGACTTCGGCGCTACCAGATGCATCTTCGGGCCGATCCCCAACATGGTTCTCATGGCGCCGGCAAGAGCTTTCTCTCTCTCCTGAAGATCGCTGATCACGTCAGAGAACTGATCCGGCTGCATCTCTACATAGATGTCCAGAGTATCCGTGTTGTTCTCTCTGTCCACAACGATCTGATAATTCGGTGTATATCCTTCATTCAGAAGCACGGTCTCGATCTGGCTCGGGAAGACATTGACGCCCCTGATGATCAGCATATCATCTGATCTTCCTTTCGGTTTGCACATCTTTACATGTGTTCTGCCGCAGGAACATTTCTTCCTGGTAAGGACACACAGATCCCTTGTCCTGTATCTCAGCAGCGGAAAGGCTTCCTTATCCAGGGAAGTAAACACAAGCTCTCCTTCTTCTCCTTCCGGAAGGACTTCACCTGTCTCCGGATCAATGATCTCCGCATAGAAATGATCTTCATTGATGTGCATGCCTGTCTGTTCTTCACATTCAAAAGCAACGCCGGGACCGCTGATCTCTGTCAGTCCGTAGATATCAAACGCTTTGATCCCCAGACTTCTTTCAATGTCATGGCGCATTTCTTCGGTCCAGGGTTCTGCACCGAAGATTCCGGCTTTCAGAGTATTATCTTCCGGTTTAAAGCCTTTTTCCGCAAGCGTTTCACCGATAAATGCCGCATAAGACGGTGTGCAGCACAGGATCGTAGCACCGAGATCCATGAGGAACTGGATCTGCCGGTCTGTATTGCCGGAAGACATCGGAAGGGTAAGGGAACCCAGCTTATGAGATCCTCCGTTTAGTCCGGAACCACCTGTAAACAAACCGAATCCATAAGCAACCTGTACCACATCCTGAGGAGTCCCTCCTGCGGCTACAAGCGCTCTTGCACAGCATTCTTCCCAAAGGTCTATGTCATTCTGTGTGTAAAATGCTACAACTCTTTTTCCGGTTGTTCCGGATGTGGAATGGATCCGGACACAGTTTTTCAGATCTGTTCCCAGGAGGCCGTAAGGATAGGCCTCTCTCAGGTCAGCCTTTGTCAGAAACGGCAGTTTTTTGATATCATCTACGGTCTTGATATCATCGGGAGAAACACCCTTCTCATCCATCAGGTTCCGATAGTAAGCGACATTGTTGTAAACATGATGTACCTGCTTGACAAGTTTTTCATTCTGGATCTTCTTGATCTCATCATAGGATGCCGTTTCGATCTCCGGCTGATAATATTTAGGCATAAGTTTCATCTTCCTTTACTGATAAATATATACTTTAGTTAGTTAACGTATTGAATTATAATGAATTACGTCAGAATTTCAAGTTGTTTTTAGAAAATCCCTTTATTTGTGAAAACCATGATTGACAATGTTGATCGGATTTCCCTCCATCCAGGCTTTCAGATTGTCCGCAACAAGCCTGACACACCTTCTTCTGGCTTCTATGGAAGCCCATCCAATATGTGGCGTAATGATGCAGTTTATGGCTTTGTACAGCGGATCATCTGCCGGCATCGGCTCTACAGGCAACACATCTATACCGGCTCCCGCAATCTGTTCCTTGTCAAGAGCAAGTGCCAATGCTTCCGAATCCACGACTCCGCCCCGGGAAGTATTGATCAGAAAAGCCGTCGGTTTCATGAGCGCCAGGGTTTTTTCATTGATCAGATCGGCAGATTCCGGATTCAAAGGACAGTGCAGCGTCACATAATCGGACTCTTTCAGCAGGGTTTCCAGATCTGTCTGCTGATATCTTCCGACTTTTATAGGGCTGCGGTTCATGACCAGAATATGCATTCCGAAGGCACTTCCTATCTGAGCAACTTTCCTGCCGATGTTCCCGAATCCGATGATCCCCAGTGTTTTACCGGCAAGTTCCGAGATCGGATACGGAAAAAATGAAAAGGAATCGGAGAAGATCCATTCTCCGCGATGCACGGATTCATTGTACAGCGGAAGATTGGAAGCATGCATCAGGATAAAGGCAAAGGTATGCTGGGCTACGGAATCTGTGCTGTAACCCGGAACATTTGCCACCACGATCCCGCAGCGGTCACAGGCAGCAAGATCCACATTATTGTAGCCCGTCGCAAACAGGCCAATATATTTCAAAGCAGAAAGTTCCCGAATAACTTCTTCCGACATCTGCGCTTTATTGATCAGCAGAACATCGGCCTCCCGGCAGCTCCGGATCAATTCCTCTTTCCCAAGAATATTAAAATAGGATGTCTCTCCCAGCACATTAATACAGCTGAAATCAAGATCATTTCTGGTAAGTGTATTGGTATCTAGAATGTTGATCTTCATTGTTTTTCTCTTTTTTATATGTATTTTATGGTAATAAAACAGCATCGGCTGCCGTGTGCTCCCAGGAATCGTTCAGTAGTTGCTCTGGACACCGGCAATACACCATACAGCGTACTCCTTCCAAGAACCGATGCTTTATTAATAATAGCAAGAATTTTCGAAAATTAAATATAGACAATAAAAAAAAATGTGGTATAATAACACTCGCATTCGGTGTGTGGCTCAGTTTGGTAGAGCGCTGCGTTCGGGACGCAGAGGTCGCAGGTTCAAATCCTGTCACACCGATTTTTCTATGCTCATTTTCGGATTTTCCTTATACTGGAACACATATTTATCTACCAGGACAGGTCCTTCCCTGCCCCAGTCTTCCCAAATATTTTCATATCTTTTTTCGAAGCCGAGCTTCTTTGCCAGTTTTTGAGAGGCTTTATTATGTGTCATGATATGGAGGGTCACGGTACGGATCCGGATCTTCTGCTCCAGATATTCCATCATCAGACGGATCGCGTCACAAGCGATCCCCTGGTACCAGTATTCCCTCGCCAGTCTGCAGCCGATGGAAACCTTGTTCTTTCTTTTGTCATAGTCATAAAACTCCGCGATTCCCATAAACCGGCCGGCATCTTCTGCCGGATAAATTCCCAGAAGGATCGACTCCCCCGTATCAAAGCATTCTTCCATCATATGATCGATCGTAAACAAAGGATCCTGATATTTTTGTTCATACAGAAAGGTGGGAAGATAAGTATAAACCGATCGGTCTCTGCAAAAAGCTCCCAGCTGCGATGCATCCTCCCGGGATATCTGTCTCAGCTCGATCTTTTCATTTTTCAGATACGGCATTTCGTCGAACAGATACATATCATTTCTCTCCTTTCTTTTCGGATCGTTTATCATAGATCGGGATCAGGATCCTGAAGATCAGACCATGCAGCAGGAAAAAGACGCCTGCAGTGATCAGTATGATCTTCCACACAGCCCCTGATAAAACAACAAAGGAAAAAAGTCCCGGGAATAAAAGCGCAGCTCCTGCCGCTGCTGCAGCCAGCAAAATGACCAGCAGCACTTTCCAAAGACGCATTGTTCCGCATAGATGAAAGACTGCTATGATCCCCATAAGCATCATCAGATAAGAAGCAGCACAGGAGAATTCCGCTGCACTCAGTATCAGGCGTTTTTCCATGACAGACAGCATTATAAGAAGCGCTGCGGCTTCCATGATCCCTGTCGGAACAGCGATCCGAAAGACGTTGAACAGAAAATGCTTTCTGACCCGTTCCGCTCTTGGCTCCAGCGCCAGAAAAAAGGACGGTATCCCTATCGTCACAGCACCGATCAGTGTGATCTGGATATTCTCAAAGGGATAAACAATAGAAGACAGCAGCAGGAACAGAACAGCAAACAGGAATGAATAAACCGTCTTGGTCAGATAAAGGCCGGCAGAACGCTGCAGGTTATTGATAGATTTCCTGCCTTCCGCCAGGACCAGCGGCAGAGAAGAAAAAACATTGTCCAGAAGCACGATATTGGCGATATTTCTTGCAGCATCACTCCCCGACTGCATCGCGACGGAACAATCAGCCTCCTTAAGGGCAAGAACATCATTTACACCATCCCCTGTCATAGCGACTACATGCCCCTGCTCTTTCAGCGCTTTCACAAACTGAAGCTTCTGATCGGGGCTCACCCGTCCGAAAACAGTATATTTCTGTACCGCATCATAGATCTTTTCATAACTATCCAATGAAGAAGCGTCGATCATCCTGTCTGCGTGAACCAGTCCCGCATCCTGCGCCACATGGGAAACAGTCGCGGGAGAATCCCCGGATATCACTTTAATACTGACGCCCTCCTGCTCAAAAAAACGGAATGTATCAGGCGCCTGTTTTCTGATGCAATCTGACAGGACAAGCAGCACCAGTGGCATGATATCAGTCGGCAGTGTTTGCATATCTGCTTCCGAACAGTCTGTCTCTTTTCGTGATCCACTTTTCGATACCGCAAATAAAACAACTCTTTTTCCCTGTTCCGTATAACCTGTGGCTTTGTGGAGCACTTCCCGGTCAGATCCTTTTAGAAGGATCTCCGGCGCTCCCATAAACATCAGGATCTTTCCCGGTATTCCTGTCATAGACCATTTTCTTTCCGAAGAGAACGGTACGGAAATAACGTTCTTATCACAGGAAATGCATTTATCAGGCAAGATTTCAGTGAAAGAGTCCAGATGATCTTTTACTGCCAATGCCGTTGCATTATCATCCGCAGTAAGTTCCATATATGTTTTTAACAGTCCGACGATCTTCTCCTGATCATAATACCCATAGTTCTGGTCTGCATCCGGAAGCAATACCAGATCCTCTACGGTCATGATCCCTTCCGTAATAGTCCCTGTTTTATCCAGCAGCAGCGTATCCACTCTGGCAAGATTTTCCACACAATACAGGTCCTGCACCAGTGTATGATGCACGGACAGCCTGACAACGCTGACTGCCAGAACGATACTGACCAGCAGCACAAGTCCGCCTGGGATCATAGAAGAAACTGCCGCAACAGTCTTTACCATAGCTGTCTGAAAATCCTGTTCCAACCGGAAGAAATTATTCCAGACCAGAAGTCCTGCCAGAGGGAGCAGAAAGATAGCCACAGTTCTTACTATAGACCGAACCGAACGCATAATGACGGAATCAGGTTTTTTATAATATTTGGCTCCCTGGGTGATCTGATTGATATAATTATCTTTCCCGACATGTTCGGTTTCTGCCATGACATGGCCGGAAACCAGAAAGGAGCCAGAGATCAGATGATCGCCCTTTTGTTTCAGGATCAGGTCGTTTTCCCCCGTAATAAGGCTTTCATTTACCTGACAGGTTCCTTCAAGGACAACTGCATCCGCACAGATCTGATTGCCAGATTTCAGCTGTACGATATCCCCCTGTACGATCTCACTGACGTCGATTTCCCGAAAAGTGCTGTCCCGAAGAACATAAGTTTTGGGAGCTGACAGGAGAGACAGTTTTTCAATTGTTTTTTTGGCACGGATCTCCTGGATGGTTCCGATCAGGAAATTCCAGATCACCACCAGGAAAAACATTGCATTTTTATAGGATCCGGATATCAGGATACAGACAAGTAAGATCACATTGACCAGATTGAACAGGGTAAACAGATTATCCCTCAAGATCCTTTTATAGGATTTTGTCATAATATCCGGATCACCGTTTACTTGCCCCGCATTTACTCTTTCACGTACCTGTTCCGACGTCAGACCTGTATTCAGTTTATTATTTCGCTCTCCGTTTTCCATTCTGCAGGCTTACTGATCCTTTATTCTTCTGATCTTCACGGTTTCGATCCTGGTACCGTCCAGTTTTTCCGCTGATATGACTATGTCTCCGATCCTTGCTTCATCTCCTTCTGCCGGAAGTCGTTCCAGCTGTTCCATCAGCAATCCTCCGATAGAATCATAGGCGTCAGATTCCAGCTCGGTGCCGATCCTGTCATTCACATCGGAAATGCTCATGGATCCCGGTACTTCATATTCGTTTTCTCCGGTATGGACCAGCTCATTTTCCTCATCTGCGTCATATTCATCCCGGATCTCTCCTACCAGTTCCTCCAGCAGATCTTCCATGGTAATGATACCGGTTGTTTCCCCGTATTCATCCATAACTGCCATCATATTGATCCGCTGCTTCTTCATTTCCATAAACAGTTCTGACAGATGTTTGTTTTCAAAAGTATACGGAAGCTCTCTCATATACTTTTCAACACGGAAATCATCTTTTTCCTGGTCAGACAGGAATATGAAGTCTTTGAAATTCAACATTCCCACAAAAGAGTTTCCCTCCGGATCAGACACAGGAAGTCTGGTATACATATTAGTGATATAAGTTTCCCGGATCTCATCAATGCCGGATTCTTCACTGATCGACACAATATTGACCCTGGGGACCATGACCTCCCTTGCGATCTTATCCGTAAAATCAAAAACGTTGTTGATGAGATCCTTTTCTTCGTCCTCGATCACGCCTTCCTCTGTGGATACTTCAACAATGGAACGGATCTCATTTTCCGTATAGGACTCCTGTTTGTCTTTCCGGTTCACCCCTGACAGTTTCAGAACGCCGGAGGAAAGAAAATTCACGGCATACGCAAGCGGAGTCAGGACTTTCATCAGAAACCAGATCACAGGCGCAAAAAGAAGCGCCAGTCTTTCTGCCCGGTAAGTAGCGATGGTTTTCGGAGAGATCTCGCCGAAAACAAGTATCAGGACGGTCAGTATCCCTGTCCCGATACTGACTGCCCAGTTGCCGAAAATTTTCTGGATCAGAACAGTACTCAGTGCCGATACGGCAATATTGACGATATTATTGCAGATCAGGATCACACTGAGCATTTTCTCTTTATTGGAAAGCACCTTTTCCAGAGTATGCGCATTTTTGTAATTTTCTTCTGTCATGGTCCTCAGCCTGTGGGGAGTGATCGTTGTCAGGGCTGTTTCAGAAGAAGAAAAAAATGCCGAAAGAATGATCAGTATGATGATGATAATGATTTCAATGATGATAGTTGTTGTCATGAAAAGGAAATGAAACTCATGCCCTGTTCCATAAAACAGGGCATGAAATACGGTTTATAAATACATATGAAAAACAATGATCATTTTGCAACGATATTGATGATACGACCGGGAACATAGATCTCTTTTCGGATCTCACCCTGCAGTTTATCCCCAAGAGCTTCTTTGGCTTTTGCAAGAGCTTCTTCCTGGGAAATGTCAACAGGGATCCGGATGGTACATCTGACTTTGCCATTCACCTGTACACCGATCTCGATCTCGTCATCTTTTGTAAGCGCTTCATCGTAAGCCGGCCATCCGAAACGGCTGTCAAATACCGATTCTTCATGTCCGTATGCCTGCCACATTTCTTCTGCGATATGCGGTGCAAACGGTGCGATCAGCCTGATCACTGTTTCCATGGTTTCCCGGTCAAGACCGCCTTCTTTTTTGCTGATATCAGTCAGTTTGTTGGTATACTCCATAAAACCGCTGACAACTGTATTCAGGCTGAAGGATTCCAGACGTTTCGTGATATCACAGACCATTTTATGTCTGGTCCTTATCATCTCATCGGTAGCCTCAACAGTACTTTCCAGATTGGACATGACAAGGCTGTACAGTCTGCACAGGAAACGATATACACCGTCGATGCCTCTTTCGTCCCAGATCGAATCCAGCTCCGGTGGTCCGATAAACAGTTCGTAAAGCCTTAAGGCATCACAGCCGTAATCCCGTACCATATCATCCGGAGAAACAATATTGCCGAGAGATTTGCTCATCTTGGTTGCTGCACCGGTTTCCCTGTCACGCCCGCATACCATTCCCTGATTGAACAGTTTCTTAAATGGTTCATTAAAATCAACTACTCCGATATCATTCAGGAATTTGGTGTAGAACCTGGAGTACAGAAGGTGAAGAACCGCATGTTCCACGCCGCCGATATACATATCGACAGGAAGATATTTATCAGCCTTTTCCCGATCCACAAGCGCTTCTTTATTGTGAGGATCCACATAGCGAAGGAAATACCAGGAAGACCCTGCCCACTGGGGCATGGTATTGGTCTCTCTCTTTGCCGGCGCACCACAGCAGGGGCAGGTTGTATTGACCCATTCATCGATTGCGGCCAGAGGCGACTCGCCTGTGCCGGTAGGCTGATAGCTCTCCACATCCGGAAGCACCAGCGGCAGCTGATCTTCGGGAACCGGAACGTTGCCGCATTTCGGGCAATGGATGATCGGGATCGGCTCTCCCCAGTACCGCTGTCTGGAAAAGACCCAGTCACGGAGCTTATAATTGACTTTCTTCGTGCCGATGCCTCTTTCCTCGATCTCTGCAGGTGCAGCTTCTTTCAGTTCGGCGCTGTCTCTTCCATTCCATTCACCGGAATTGATCACAATACCGGAACCCGTATAGGCTTCTTCCATTTCCGCAACATCCTGTCCGTCCGGAGAAATGACAGGAATAATAGGCAGATCAAATTTTTTCGCAAAGGCAAAGTCACGGTCGTCATGAGCAGGAACGCACATAATAGCTCCCGTTCCATAATCAGCCAGTACATAGTCCGAGATCCAGATCGGGATCTTCGCCTGGTTCAGCGGATTGATCGCATAGCTTCCCGTAAACACGCCGGTCTTTTCCTTATCGGCCATACGGTCTACATTAGACTTCATGCCGGCATCAAAGATGTATTTATCCACAGCCGCTTTCGTCTCATCCGTGGCAAGGGAAGCAGACAGTTCATGCTCCGGAGCAAGGACCATAAAAGTAGCGCCGTAAAGGGTATCCGGCCTTGTGGTATAGACACGGATCTTTTTGTCGCTTCCTTCTACCGGAAAATCGATCTCTGCGCCATAGGATCTTCCGATCCATTCCGTCTGCATTTTGATGACTTTCTCCGGCCAGTCGAGTGTGGCAAGATCATCCAGAAGTCTGTCCGCATATGCAGTGATCTTCAGCATCCACTGCCGCAGATTCTTTTTCGTAACCTCACTGTGACAGCGTTCACATTTGCCGTCTACAACTTCTTCGTTGGCAAGTCCTGTCTTGCAGGAAGGACACCAGTTGATAGGCATCTCTTTTTCATAGGCGAGCCCTGCCTTGAACATCTGAACAAAGATCCACTGGGTCCATTTGTAAAAATCAGGATCGGTGGTATTGACTTCCCTGTCCCAGTCATAAATAGCAGCGATCTGGTTGATCTGACGTTTTATGTTCGCGATATTTTCGGCTGTGGAAATACTGGGATGAATCCCGTTCTTGATCGCGTAGTTTTCAGCCGGAAGACCGAAAGCATCCCATCCCATGGGGTGGATCAGATAATATCCCTGCATCAGCTTGTATCTGCTCCATACATCACTGATCACATAACCTCTCCAGTGTCCTACATGCAGACCATGTCCGGAAGGATACGGAAACATATCCAGGCAGTAGTACTTCTCCTTCTTTCCGTCATCTACATTTACCGGGTTGACTTTCCAGGCACCATCCCATTTCTTTTCGATCTCTTTATGGTTATAAGTAACTTTCATTGAATCCTCCAACTGTTTCTATACTTTTATTTCTTTTTAAGCAGTGTGCCGAGCGCACCTCTGACCAGATAATTGACGGCTGTTCTTGCTCCGCTGGTCGCTATGCTCTTTGCTGATTTTGAAAGATCAGACTCTTTATTGGCTGCCTGCTCTGCTTTTAATTCTGCTTTTGCCTGTTTTACTGCTTCTTTCTGCATTTTGTCAAGCTGTGCCTGCGTAAAGGTCTGCGTCTGCGCCGCCTGTGCCATCTGCTGTGCCTGTACAGAAGCTACCAGGGAAGGTCCGCTGTAGGATCCCATCTGAGCATACTGTTGATACGGACTATACTGCGGAGGCTGTGCATAGCTTTGCTGTATGGGTGCCTGAGCAGGTGTTTGTCCGTAATTTTGCTGGATAAACTGTTCTGTCAGGTTTTGGCCTGTACTCTCCTGATAATTGGTAACACTCGGGGCCTGCGGAGCTTCAGCCATAAACGGCGAAGGAGCTGCCTGCTGTACAGGTCTTGCCTGTCCGCAGTTTCCACAGAAATTGCCTGCATTGGACATACCGCAGAATGGGCAGATCCAACTGCCGGCAGCATTCTGATTCGGCTGCATATTCGGAGCATAGTAATTCCCTGCCGGAGCCTGAGCATACTGCAATGTCACTCCGGACGGCATAATGCCGTTCAAAAGCTCATAAGCCGATTCTCTGTCCACCATTTGGCTGTACTTCGGATACATATCAGATTGCAGGATCATGGATCCTACAATGCCGTCGTCAGCGATCCCCATCTGAGACTGCGGCGGAAGGATATAAGCTCTCTGGACCATTCCCGGGATCCCTTTCTCGTCCAGGAAGGACACCAGGGCTTCCCCTTTCCCGAGTACAGGAATAACATCCTCTGTTTTGAAAGCAGGATTGATCGGGAAGGACTGAGCGGCTGCCCTGACTGCTTTCTGTTCGGAAGGTGTATAAGCTCTTAATGCATGCTGGATCTTATTGCCCAGCTGTGCCAGTACTGAATCCGGTATATCAGCAGGATTCTGAGTAATAAAGAAAACGCCTACACCCTTGGACCTGATCAGCCTGATCACCTGCTCTACCTTATCAAGCAGCTCTTTGGACCGCAGCTTGAAAAGAAGATGTGCTTCATCAAAGAAGAAGACCATTCTCGGCTTATCCAGATCCCCAACTTCCGGCAGTGTTTCATAAAGTTCCGAAAGCATCCATAACAGATACGCCGTGTAAAGATCCGGTTTCTGGAACAACTCTACACAGTTGAGAACATTGATCACACCTCTTCCAGTGCTGTCACAGCGGATCCAGTCCATGATATCCAGCGCCGGTTCTCCGAAGAACATATCCGCCCCCTGGGATTCCAGTTTCAGAAGTCCTCTCTGGATCGCACCAATGGAGGTAGATGCAATATTTCCATACGATGTCTTATAATCAGCAGCATGATCACCGACTGCCTGGACCACGCTTCTTAAATCTTTCAGATCCAGCAGAAGAAGTCCCTGATCATCAGCGATCCGGAAAATGATATTCAATACGCCTTCCTGCGCTGCAGAAAGATCCATCAGGCGGGACAGGAGCAAAGGACCCATCTCAGAGATCGTGGCACGTACCGGGATCCCCTTATGGGCGAACACATCCCAGTATACTGTCGGAAAGGCTTTATACTGCCATCCGAAACGGGAAAGGCCCAGCATATCGATCCTCTTCTGAAGATCTTCTGTATGCTGCCCGGGGATACTCATTCCGGTCAGATCTCCTTTAATATCAGAAAGAAATACTGGCACCCCTGCATCGGAGAAGGCTTCTGCGAGAACCTTTACCGTAACTGTTTTGCCGGTACCTGTTGCTCCTGTGATCAAGCCATGTCTGGCTGCCATCTGCGGAAGCATGAAAACAGGCTGTTCATTTGACGCGATCAGTAATGCATTGTTAGTATACATCTTGTTACCTCCTCCTTTTTGCTCATTCTAAGCCATCGTTTACTATAGCATAGTAAAAAATCAGATGCAACAGATATGAAACCTATTGAAATAAACTCAATTTGTGTTACGATACGTGGGCTATGAAAGTAAAAGATTTTTATTATGAACTGCCGAAAGAACTGATCGCACAGGATCCCCTGACGGACCGGAGCAGCTCCCGTCTTATGGTGGTCGACCGTCACACAGGAGAGATCCGACATGACATTTTCAGGAACATTACAGACTATCTGAAACCTTCTGACTGTCTGGTGATCAATGATACCAAAGTGATCCCTGCCAGATTGTTCGGGACCAGGACAGATACGCATGCGGTGATCGAAATACTTCTTCTGACCCGCAGATCCGATACCGACTGGGAATGTCTGGTAAAACCCGGGAAAAAGGCCCGCACCGGATGCAGGCTTTTATTTGGTTCTTCTGAAGCGGGAAATGCAGAACTTGCGGGAGAGATCATCGATGTTCTTCCCGACGGAAACCGTATGATCCGGTTTACCTATGACGGCATCTTTGAAGAGATCCTGGACCGTTTGGGACAGATGCCTCTTCCTCCTTATATTACACATCAGCTGCAAGATAAAAACCGGTATCAGACGGTTTATGCCCGCCATGAAGGATCAGCTGCTGCACCAACTGCAGGCCTTCATTTCACAACAGAACTTCTGGATCAGATCCGGAATATGGGAGTCAGTATTGCCCATGTGACGCTTCATGTTGGCCTTGGTACATTCCGTCCTGTCAAAGAGGAGATCGTTACCGATCATAAGATGCATTCGGAACTCTGCATCCTGACAGAGGAAAATGCAGCTATCATTAACCGGACGAAAGCGGCAGGCGGCAGGATCATCTGTGTCGGCACGACTTCCACCAGGACACTGGAAAGTATTGCGGATGATAACGGAATCGTTAAGCCTGCATCTTTCTGGACCGATATATTTATCTATCCCGGTTACCGTTTTAAGATCACAGACTGCCTGATCACAAATTTCCATCTTCCTGAATCGACCCTTCTGATGCTCGTAAGTGCATTCAGTTCCAGAGAGATCATTATGAACGCGTACAGCGAAGCCGTAAAACAGC
>JAFRKZ010000175.1 GCA_017431485.1 Parasporobacterium sp.
GATCTTCAGCGCGCCGGTCGGGCAGGCGTCTGCGCACAGATGGCAGTCCTTGCAGCCGGCGATCACGGAAGGATCGTTGAATTCCGGTTTGATCACGGAAGTAAATCCACGTCCTACCAGTCCCAGGATTCCTTTCTTTGCATTTTCATCACAGGTCCGGATGCACAGGTTGCACAGGATGCACTTGTTCTGATTCCGCTCGATGCTTACCAGTTTCTGCTCCACAAATCCAGGATGATGCTGTCCTTTCAGCCTTGCGGGACAGATCTCTTCCCGGCGGGCCGTAAAGATCAGGCGGCAGTCTTCATAATCATGGCAGCCGCACTCAAGGCAGCGTGCCGCTTCCTTGCGGACGTCTTCCTCAGCGAATCCCAGATTGACCTCTTTGAAATCATGTCTTCTCTCTTCCGGAGTTCTCTTCGGCATGATGATGCGGGCTGCTTTTTCACGCTCTGCCAGTTCCTTCTTCACGATCTCTTCATCCCGCTCGGAAACGAAAGGTTTCTTATAGGGGATGATCTCTCCGTTCAGGTAGGAATCCACCACCTGGGCAGCTTTATTTCCTTCCCCGATGGCTGCAATGGCGATATCGGCGCCTTTGTTGGTGGCGTCACCGATGGCGAATACGCCTTCCAGATTAGTCCGGAAAGTAGACTCATCCGCTGCGATGATCCCCTTGCGGTTAAACTCCAGCTCCTCGAATCCTGCCGGATCCAGTTTCTGTCCGATCGCCGCAATGACGGTATCCACATCCAGGATCTCAAACTTGCCTTCTACCGGCACCGGACTGCGCCGCCCGGAAGCATCCGGCTCACCCAGTTCCATGACCTGCAGTTTGATCTTTTTCACTTTTCCGTTTTCGGAAATGATCTCGGCAGGATTGGTCAGGAACTTGAAGGTAACGCCTTCCTCAATGGCGTCGTCGATCTCTTCCTCATCCGCCGGCATCTCATTTCTGGTCCTCCGATAGATGACATAGACATCTTCCGCTCCCAGACGGACAGCTGTTCTGCAGGCATCCATGGCTGTATTGCCGCCTCCTACGATGGCCACCTTTTTGCCGATGTTGATGGAGCGGGAAAGAGTCCCCTCCGGATCGTAGGGCTGCACTGCCAGAGCTACATCCCGCAGGAAATCGATACCGCCCAGGACGCCTTCCGCGTCTTCACCCGGGCATCCCACAGAAGAACTCTTCCAGGCACCTACCGCAATCACGACTGCATCATAGTCTTTTCGCAGAGACTCCAGTGAGATCACTTCTGCACCGGTAAATGCTGCCGGTGAAGATTCTCCACCGATCCTGACATTATTGACCAGCTTGACGCCCAGGTTGGCGATCTCCGCGATCTCCCGGTGCAGGATCCTCTTGGGAAGCCGGTATTCCGGAATACCGTAGCGGAGCATACCGCCCATTTCCGGCATCGCGTCATAGACCGTCACTTCATGGCCGTTTCTCCTCAGGAAGAATGCCGCAGTCAGTCCGCCCGGACCACCTCCTATGACCGCTACTTTTTTGCCGGTCGCCTTTTTCACTTCCGGTTTGTAGGTCGGCGGGATCGATATCCCGCATTTTCCGTCCATACCGCCGCGAAAGACCGTTCCGTCTGTCACGCCGTCATAAGGGCTGGTAAGATGCAGGTCCCTGTCTGCAGCAAAATATTTCATATAAGCGATGCTCATAGGCTGCTCTACAAATCTTCTGCGGCAGTTCTTTTCACAGGGATGCGGGCATACCCTTCCGATGGATGCCGGAAGCGGGTTGGTCTCTTTTACGATCTTCACTGCCTTATAATCATTTCCCAGGGCGATCTGCTTGATATACCCCTGGGCATCGGTACCCGCCGGGCAGTTCAGGGAGCAGGGACCCACACAGTCTCCGTCATGATCGCTCATCAGCAGTTCCAGAGCGATCTTGCGGGCTTTTTTCACCCGGTCGGTTTCCGTGCTGAGTACCCATCCGTCTGCTGCAGCTGTTGAACACGCGCGCATCAGTTTCGGCAGGCCTTCTCCTTCCACAAGGCAGATCCCGCAGGCTCCATAGTCCTTGACGCCTTCAAAATGACACAGGGTAGGGATGTAAACGCCGTTTGCCGTCGCGATCTTTAAAATAGAGTCACCTTTATTGCCGATACATTCTTTTCCGTTAATCGTGATCTTGATCTGTTCCACTTGCTCTCACCTCCCTATTTCACATAAATGGCGTCAAACTTACAGGTACTCTTGCAGGTACCGCATTTGATGCATTTCTCAGGATCAATGCTGTGGGCAGATTTTACGGTGCCGCTGATCGCGTCCGCAGGACATTTTCTTGCACAGGCAGTACATCCTTTACATTTATCAGGGTCAATATAATACATCAGAAGATCTCTGCACTCTGCAGCCGGACATCTCTTCTCACCGATATGGGCTTCGTACTCATCCCGGAAATACCGGATCGTAGTCAGCACCGGATTCGGCGCAGTCTGGCCCAGTCCGCATAAGGCACCGTCCTTGATGGAATAGCACAGTTCTTCCAGAAGCTCGATATCGCCTTCTTTTCCATTTCCTTCCACGATGCGGTTCAGGACCTCCAGCATCCTTCTGGTGCCGATCCGGCAGTGGACGCATTTGCCGCAGGATTCCTTGGAAGTAAAGTCAAGGAAGAACTTTGCCATACCTACCATACAGGTATTCTCATCCATGACGACCATACCGCCGGATCCCATGATGGCACCGGTGGCACTGAGCGCCTTGTAATCGATCACGGTATCCAGCAGATGCTCCGGGATACATCCTCCGGAAGGGCCGCCGAGCTGAACCGCTTTGATCATCTTACCTTCGCGGATCCCGCCGCCGATATCAAAAATAACATGGCGCAGAGTCTGTCCCATGGGGATTTCCACCAGGCCGCCCCGGCGGATCTTGCCGGTCAGGGCAAACACCTTGGTGCCTTTGCTGTTTTCCGTTCCCATGGCAGCGAACTTTTCCCCGCCGTTCAGGATGATCCAGGCCACGTTGGCAAAGGTTTCCACGTTATTGATATTGGAAGGCTTCATCTTATAACCTGCTGCTGCCGGGAACGGCGGTTTAAGTCTCGGCATGCCGCGTTTTCCTTCCAGGGATTCTATCAGGGCTGTCTCTTCACCGCATACAAAAGCTCCTGCGCCGGCCATATAGCGGAATTCACAGGAGAATCCGGTTCCCAGGATATTCTGTCCGATGTAACCGGCCGCCCTTGCCTGCCGGATCGCTTCATTCAGATGAATGATCGCCAGGGGATACTCTGCACGGACATAGACGATCGCTTCAGAAGCACCGATGGCGTAGGCTGCGATCATCATGCCTTCGATCAGGTTATGGGGATCGGACTCAATGACAGCTCTGTCCATGAAAGCACCGGGATCGCCTTCATCTGCATTGCAGATCAGGTACTTTTCTTCTCCTGGCGACTGTCTGGCTGCATTCCATTTGAACCAGGTAGGAAATCCTGCGCCGCCGCGGCCTGCAAGCCCGGAAACCTTGATCTCTTCAATGACTTCTTCCGGGGTCATGGAGGTAAGGACCTTCTCCAGTGCTTTGTAACCGTCCCGTTCCTTATAGGAAGCGATATCTTCCGGATCGATGATGCCACAGTTACGAAGAGCGATCCTGGTCTGCTGGGTCAGGAATTCTTCATCTTCCGGTTTGATCACCAGGTCTGACAGAGCTGACAGATCCCCTGCCCGCACTGCGCTGACAAGGGTTTCGGCCTTATCTGCGGATACGTTAACAAGTCTTTTTACAAGCTTATGTCCGTCGTAAATATCTACGATCGGCTCCAGAAAGCACATACCGTTGCATCCGGTGCTGCCCAGTTCAAACGGCTCCTGTTCTTTCATACAGGCCTTAATGGCTTCAAATGTTTTTCCGGCTCCTGCCGCGATTCCGCAGGATCCCTGTCCGACAACGATCTTCATCATGCCTGTACACCTCCTTCTTCCTGCGCTTTCTTCCGGAAATCATTCAGGATACCGATCACCTTGTCTGAAGTCAGAAGTCCGAATACTTCCTCATTGATCATCATGACGGGTGACAGAGAGCAGCATCCCAGACATGCCACCGTCTTCAGGGAAAAGATCCCGTCGCTGGTAGTCTGCCCGTTGGAGATCCCAAGCTCACTGCAGATCACATCCTCCAGAGTATCGGAACCATTAACATGACATGCCGTACCCTTGCACAGCATGATGAGGTATTTTCCGACCGGCTCCAGACGGAACTGGGAATAAAAAGTAGCTACGCCCATGACTCTGGCCGGCGAGATCCCGGTCTGGGAGGCCACATAGTAAATGATCTCCGAAGGCAGATACCCGTAGATCTCCTGGGCATTCTGAAGGATCGTGATCAGATTGCCTGCGTCATGACCGCATTCATCCAGCACTTTATCAAGAGCTTTCATGTTTTCATCTTTGCAGCAGCAGTCGCTCATTAAATTTTTCCTCCTGTTCCTTACATACACAAATACAACCGGCTCAGAAGAAAGTCAGTTGTATCGTGAAATACTTATCTTGTGATTATTTCGGATTATTCTTCGGTACCTTGCGCTTCTTCTATGATGCGTTCGAATTCTTTGCAGACTTTGTCGAATTCCTCATCATCTTCGATATCCAGGAATTCAAATTCCTCGTCCGACAGATCATGATAGATGTAAAGGTATACATCGTCGTCTTCATCCTCTGCATCATCTGATCCCTTATCTTCCGGAACAAGGGCAATATAATCCTTGCCGTCCAGATTAAATATAAAGAGCGGTTCCACCACTACTTTTTCATCATCCTCAAACTCGAGGGTGATCTTCACATCCTCGTCTTTGCCATCCTGGCAGCCACAGGTACAGTTTTCGCCGTGTTCCAGTTTATCTGTCATAAAATCTTCCTCCGTAAGTATATTTCTGTGTATTATAACCGATATGGTTAAATTGTGCATCAGGAATATTTTTTTGTACA
>JAFRKZ010000176.1 GCA_017431485.1 Parasporobacterium sp.
CAGCCGAGGGCTTCAAAGAAATTGTCCCCTAACTTGTCGATATCGCAGGTTCTTCCTTTCAGCGGGCCTTCCATGGGCTCTTCCCCGCGAAGACGGGGAGACAGATACCAGTCTTTTCTTCGCTGTCCTTCCCTCAGGTTAAACGCCTGGCGGATCAGAAAACTCCGGATGCCGGTGTAGTAGGCTTCCCTGTCGCTTTCGATGAGTCCGGTGCAGGCGTGGATCCATTTCTGCATGCCGACCATTCCGCCCGGGGTCGGGAACTGGGCAAAGTTGCAAAGGCCTGCATTATAGCAGTTTTCATTGGCAGACATGGCGTAGACATCGGCAAATCCGGTACCGCGGAAATCCTGTCCCGTATAGGCTCCGCCAAGGCCGCCTCTCATATGGCGTCCCGGCGTGGGATCATAGGCAAATACTCTGCCGGTGCCGATCTCTTCCCGCGGGTCATGCTGACCGATCTCGATCCCGCTGGCCAGCTGCAGATACTGCTCTCCCTTTCCGTAGGCTTTGCAGGCGTGCAAAGAGCCCAGTTTCAGGATCTTTCCGCAGCCTTCATCCAGGCAGATCTTATCGAAAATGGCTTTGACCGCCTGTTCATTTCCCCAGGTCAGTTCGATGCCGTCGAGATCGTCTTTGGTAAGCACTCCGTTTTCATAACATTCCATCGCCCAGGAAATGGTATTTCCGCAGCTGATGGTATCGATGCCGTAATCATTGGAACGCTGGTTCATATAGAAGACCAGCTGGGCATCTTTGATCATCATGATGGTGCCGTAAGAAGCATAAGTCTCATATTCCGGGCGGGGCGTTTCCTTTATGCCATAGGGGCTGTCATTGGTCACGTCATAGACTGCTCCGCAGTGGAGCGGACAGCTCATGCAGGCGTAGAGCCTTTTTTTCCATTTCGGGTCCGTCTTGGGAATGATCAGGTCCTCGATCTCATCGACTCCCAGATCTTCGATGGAACCGCCCCAGTTTTTCACCGGGTTCTTTCCGATGGAAAGGAAGAAATCGAGGCCGTTGTTGCTTCCATAGTTAAAAAATGCGGTGGCGAGAGGGTTTTTGGCAATCCCTTCCCGGCACTGGGTATTCAGGCGTTTCACTTCTTCCGGGTCAAAGACTTCCATCTTCCCGGTTCCTTCCACAAAGATGGTCTTCAGCAGTTTGGAACCGAACACCGCTCCGTTTCCGCCGCGGGCTGCAACCCGCTCCCTGTCGGTGACACACCCTGAAAAATAGGAAAGGTTTTCCCCGGCAGGTCCGATGGACAGAAGTTTCGGGCGTTTGACGCCGTATCGCTCCACAAACCAGTCTTCCACTTCAGGGATCGTTTTTCCCCAGATTTCCGCGGCGTCGCATAATTCCGGCACGCCGTCTTTGATATGCAGATAGACCGGTTTTTCGGATCTTCCCTTGATAATGACAGCATCAAAACCGGCTTTTTTCAGTTCCGTAGAGAACAGGCCGCCTGCGTTACTGTCATTGAAACCGCCGTATACCGGTGACTTATGGCAGACAAATGTCCTGTTGGCAAAAAAAGCACCGGTTCCCACACAGACGCCGCCGGTTACGACAATCACGCTTTCCGGGGACAGCGGATCAGCATGAGCAGGCATTTCCTGATACAGGTAATAAGCCCCCAGTCCGGGGCCTCCGATAAAATTCCGGGCGGTCTCTTCCGGAAGGTCTCTGATCTCCAGAGCACCGGTGGAAAGATCTGCGAAAAGAAGTTTTCCTGCGTAACCAAACATAAACCAAGTTCCTTTCTCTGCAAACAATGACCAGCAGTCCTAAAAACGACCATACGTGCTCATAGGATAACAGGGAACAAAACCATCGTCAATCCTATTTCCCGGGATCTGTTATTCTATTCACAAAGAGCATTTATCTGACTTCAATTTTGACCTTGTTAAGTAAAGCAGAATTGTCAATGTAAGAAATTAACAGGACAAAGAGTCGGTTTTGATATATTGAACACCTGACTGAGCCTGTATAATCTATATACAAAATAGGGCAAGTGTGTCCCGGAAGAAGAAAGGGAATGACTATGACAAATAAAGAAGTGATCAGGGCGTTTTATAAAGAATTTTTCAATGATCATATCATCGAAGCAGCAGATAAGTATGTGAGGGAAGATTATATCCAGCATAACCCGGGCGTCGATCAGGGCCGGGAGGCACTGAAAGAAGCCTTTGCGGAAAAATTCATTTCCAACCCTACTTTTCATCTGAATATTGTCAGGATCATTGAGGAAGACAATGTCTGCGCAGTATATCTGAAAAATGTGGATCCGGAAGGAAACACGATCTGCCGTGTCGTGGATATCTATCGTCTGGAAGACGGCAAACTGGCG
This sequence comes from Parasporobacterium sp., assembly GCA_017431485.1. GTDB lineage: Bacteria > Bacillota > Clostridia > Lachnospirales > Lachnospiraceae > RGIG5612. The sequence goes on from JAFRKZ010000176.1 coordinate 2,357, forward strand.
GAGCACTGGGACGTTCTGCAGCCCTGCCGATAGAGAAGAAAGGAAGTATGCCATGAAAATGAAAGCAGCCTTAATGTATGGACCGAATGATATCCGGGTGGAAGAGACCGAAAAACCGGTCTGCCCTTCTGATGGACTGATATTGAAAATAATGGCAGTGGGCCTGTGCGGTTCCGATATCCGCAACCTGACCACGGACTCCAGGAAAGGGAAATATCCGTTTATCTACGGGCATGAGATCGTAGGCGTGGTAGATGAAACCGGGCCGGAAGAGACCAAATACAAAGTCGGGGACAGACTGTTTTTATTCCCGGGAACCTATTGCATGGAATGTGAAGAGTGCATCAGCGGACACAGCGAGAACTGCAGCAACGAGCATGTGGCGAAACTGGCGGGGACAGGCGGATTTGCCCAGTATATCGCAGTGGGCGGGGAAAAGATCCATTATGGCGGGATCTATGAGATCCCGGAAGATGTCACCTTTGAAGCAGCCAGCCTGGGAGAACCGCTGACAAGCGTCTTTGCCTGTCTGGAAAACATCGGCGTTGGATTTTCGGATACCATCGTGATCATCGGTGCAGGTCCGATCGGCGATTTTATGGCGCAGCTGTCCAGGATCCGCGGTGCCCAGAAAGTCATTATGATCGATATCAACGACTCCAGGCTCCAGATGGCAAAACAGTTTGGCGTAGACCATATCATCAACAGTTCCGAGGAAGATCCCATCGAAGCGGTACTGAAACTTACGGGCGGAAAAGGCGCTGACAAAGTCATTTCCGCAACGCCGGCCAATGCGACCCAGGCCCAGAGCCTATACATGGTCAGAAAAGGCGGACTTGTGGTCTTCTTCGGCGGCGTTCCCAAGGGATCCCTGACGGAACTGGACACCAACCTGATCCATTACAACAACATCTGGATCAAGGGCCATTTCGGCGCTTCCTATGATCAGTCCAAGCGGGCGTTCCAGCTGGCCATCTCCCCGGCGTTTCCGACGGAGAAGTTTATCACGCATATTCTTCCGCTGGATAAGATCAACGAAGGGATTAAGCTTACCAGAAGCGGAGAGGCCATCAAGGTGGTTCTTCATCCCTGGGACTGAAGGATCAGGATTTATGACAGTGCGGCGTAAAAAGGATCCGTTCAGGAGGAAATAATATGTCAGAACAGAATCAATTTGTCATAGGCATGGACTGCGGCACCACCAATATCAAGGCCGTTGTGCTCCGCAGCGATGGGAAAGTGATCGCCAAAGCGAGCAGGCCCAGTACATTTTTGCAGTCCGGGCCGAACATGCATGAACAGGATGCCAATGAATGGTGGAAAAGCGCATCGGAGATTTTTTCGGAGTTATCGAAAAGCCTGAGCCGGGAGGAGCTGAATAATATCATGGGAATCTGCGTCAGCTCCCATACGGTGACATGTCTTCCGGTGGACAGCAACGGGATGCCCCTTCGAATGGCCATGACTTATCAGGATGGAAGATCTTCCGGGGAATTGAATGAGATCCTGGAAACGATCGGACGGGACAGGTTCATCAATATCGTCGGCGGGCAGCCGTCCGTGGCGTTTCTTCCTAATAAATTACTGTGGTTCAGGCGCAATGAGCCGGATCTTTATGAAAGGACCGCTGCTTTCCTGCAGGCGAGCTCTTATATCAATTATAAACTGACCGGCGTGATGGTCACAGATACGGACCAGGCTTACAGGACTCAATGCATGGATGTGGAAAAGCAGAACTGGTCGGAGGAGATCGCCTCCGTGATCGGCGTGGATTTTTCCGAAAAAATGCCGGCGCTGAAGCAGGTAGATGAGATCATCGGATACGTTACCCCGGAAGCCGCAAAGGAAACGGGACTTGCAGCGGGAATCCCCGTTCTTGCCGGATGTTCCGACGCTATGGCCGCCATGTATGCCACCGGGATCAGCCGTATGGGAGAAGCCGGGGAATCCTCCGGGACGACTTCCCTGGTATTTGCCGGAAGCGAAGTACAAAGTTCTACGGATGTGCCTGTGGTCACCAGACCCTGCGTCATAGATAATATCCCATGGATCTTTGATGCGCCGATCCAGTCATCCGGAGCTGCGATCCAGTGGATGATCGACAAGCTGGCAGTGAAGGAACGGGAATATGCGAATGAGCATGGACTGAATGTGTATGCATATCTTAACGAGCTTGCCCTTCAGGCCAAGCCCGGCGCAAACGGCCTTATATTCTTCCCCTATCTTTTAGGAGAACGGGCGCCGTTATGGAACGACCATGCCAGCGGGATGTTCATCGGAATGCGCATGAACATGGAACGGAACGATCTGATCCGGGCTGTCTTTGAAGGAACCGCTTTTGCCTTGAGACATGTGATCGAAACGGTGAGAGAGAGCGGCGCCAAGGTGGATCTGCTGCGGATCTGCGGAGGCGGATCCCGGAGCCGGACCTGGAATATGATCAAGGCATCGGTCCTTAATATGCCGGTCTATGTGATGAGCGGCGAATCGGGAGATGTTCCTGTAGGAGACGCATTGATCGTCGGCCATCGGGTCGGCATGTTCCCGGATCTCTCCGAGGCAGTGAAGAAAATCTTAAAAGTGGAAGAAGTCATTGCGCCGATCCCGGAATGGACCGCTGTTTATGACAAATTATATCCTTACTATGTCAGCATGTATCAGAAACTGGATCCAGACCTTAAGAGCCTGAAGAATACGCTGGAGGGAATGTAGAAGGGACAGATAGTTTTTCCACATATATTAGGAAAAAACACATTTGCACAATAGAGAAAGAAACGATATTCTTAATATAGGGAATATTATAATCATTCGAGAATGGATAAGCGAGGAGGAGATTTGCGATGAAAAAGAAAATGGCGCTTTGCACACCGATCCCGGAAGCAAAACTGGAAAAGATCAAAGAAGTCTGTGACATTACTGTCTGCGGCGAATTAAAACACGGAAAGGGAAATGTTACGGAAGAGATGACCCGTGAAGAATGCATGGGCAATGAACTGGTGGTACTGGGCGATGAATACGCCGGTGCTGATACGATCAAAGCCTGGGCGGATGCCGGCATGAAGTTCCTGGGCGTGGCAAAGGGAACGCCTGCAACCGTGGATTATAAAGCCATCGCAGACGCCGGCCTTGACCTTTCCTATACTCCCGGGCGGAACAGAGTTGCCGTTGCCGAATATACCATCGGTCTGATGATCGCTCTGTCCAGAAATATCGCCCTTAGTTATGAAGGCCTCAGAAAAGGCGAGCATACCAGCGAAGCGTGTGATATCTATGATGTTCCGGATGTGAAAAACGTCACCTTCGGCCCCCTCGATGAAAAACATCCGTTCATGGACTACGGCATCGGATTTGAACTCTATGGAAAGAAGCTTGGTCTTCTGGGTTATGGAGCCATCGGACGGGAAGTGGCAGTCCGCGCCAAGGCGTTTGGCATGGAAGTTTTAGCGTACGACGCATTTCTTCCGGCAGAGCGGATCGAAGCGGACGGCTGCAAGGCAGCGACTCTGGAGGAGACTCTGTCCCAGAGCGATATCGTCAGCGTTCATCTGCCGGTCGTTCCGGATACCAAAAATATCGTGAATAAAGATTATTTCAAACAGATGAAGAAATCCGCTTATCTGATCAATACAGCAAGAGCATGGGTCATTGACCAGAAAGATTTTGTAGAAGCACTTCAGAGCGGCGAGATCGCAGGAGCTGCCATTGACGTATTCTGGAAAGAGCCGGTTCCGGCAAACCATCCGCTGCTTAAGATGAGAAATGTTTTATGCACTCCGCATATGGCCGGCCTGACGACGGATGTTGACGGATGGTCAGGTTCCATGATGGGAGATGAAGTACTGGCATATCTGAACGGCGAACCAAGGAAGTTCCTCTGGAAGCTGAGATAAGGAGTTGATCATGGGCACGAATAAATATCCCGGAAAAGAACTGTATCCGCATCTGTTTTCCCCGATCCGGATCGGCAATATCCGTCTGAAGAACAGGATCATAGCAGCGCCAACAAGTCCTCATATGCTGACCACACAGGGACATCTGACTGCGGAAATGGTCGCTTATCTGGAAAAGAAAGCCATGGGTGGGGCAGCGGTTGTGACCATGGGTGAATCCATTGTCCATTCCGCCACCGGAAAATCCCATAACAAACAGGTGCAGCTGGATTCCTACGGCGTCAAGCTGATGCTGAATGAAGCCACCAAGGCGATCCATAACGCCGGCGCCTACGCCAATATCCAGCTGTCTCACGGCGGCAAGTACGGCGGGCTGGCCAGCGTTGGAGGAACGGTACTGGACACTTCCGTGACGGCCTGGGGCGTCAGCGATGAAGTTACCCCGGAGGGTGTCGTTCATGAAATGCCCACCGCTATGATCTATGAGATCATCGAATCCTATAAAAATGCAGCGATCCTGTGCAAAGACTGCGGTTTTGATATGGTGCAGGTCCATGCAGCTCATGGATGGCTGATCTCCCAGTTCCTGTCACCGGGCCTGAATCACAGGACAGACGAATTCGGCGGAAGCTTTGAAAACCGTGCCAGACTGCTGCTCTGTGTACTGGATGCGGTCAGAGCAGGCGTGGGAAGAGGATTTCCCATCGAGATCCGGATCTCCGGCGATGACATGAGCGAAGCCGGCCTTAACATGGACGACTGTGTCAAACTGGCAGAAATGGTGGATGATAAGGTCGATCTTTTCCATGTCTCCTGCGGCAATCATGAAGATCCGGCTATGTTCTGCCGGACCCACCCGTCGACGTTCTTTGAAAGAGGCGTCAATGTCTATCTGGCAGCAAACATTAAAAAGCATGTCAGCAAACCGGTTGTCTGCGTCGGCGCATTAATTGACCCTGCCCAGATGGAAGAGATCATTGCTTCCGGACAGGCGGATCTTATCGCCATCGGAAGAGGCCTGCTGGCAGATCCCTATCTGCCGGATAAGGCGCTGCATGGCCGGGCGGATGATATCACACCGTGCCTGAGATGCTATGAATGTTTCGGCGAGATCGTGAAATCGGAATCCATCAAATGTACCGTCAATCCGGTGATCGGACAGGAACTTGCTGACAAACGGTCCTGCCGGATGGCAAAACAGAAAAAGAGAGTACTGGTAGTTGGCGGCGGCCCAGGCGGTATGGAAGCGGCCATCACACTGGCACAGCGCGGCCATCAGGTGACCCTGGCAGAAAAGTCTGAAAAGCTGGGCGGCAATCTGCATCCCGCAGGATCTGCATTTTTCAAGGAAGATATCCGCAAACTCTGCAAAGTGCTGGAAAACAGGCTCAGGGAAGCCGATGTGGAAGTCCTGCTGAACACGGAAGTGACCCCTGCGTTTGTCAAGGAACTCGACCCGGATGCATTGATCGTGGCGATCGGTTCCACGGAGCTTCGTCCGCCGATCAAAGGTCTGGATGGTGACAATGTGGTGATGAGTATCGATGCAGAGCTTCATCCGGAAAGACTGGGAAAAAGAGTTGCCATCATGGGCGGCGGCCTGGTAGGAGCGGAAGCGGCGATCTCTTTCAAACACGAAGGACATGAGGTCTCCATTATTGAAATGAAGAGCGAGATCGCTCAGGAAGTAAACTCTTTCTATCGGGGAGGTCTGATGCCGTTCGTTTATGACGCAGCAGAATGCTACGCCGGAACCACGGTAAAGGAGATCGTTCCGCAGGGCGTCCTGGTGGAAAGAGACGGAAAAGAATTTGTGATCGAGGCGGATACGGTGGTATGCGCGCTCGGCTTCCGGCCGAAATGGCAGATCGCAGATGAACTGTGCAGCATGGTGGATGAGTCTTACATCATCGGTGACAGCCGCAATGTGGGACAGATCTATCACGCCATCAGCCAGGGATATTATACAGCGCTGCAGATCTAACCTGTTAGAAAAGGATTATTCATAAAAGGAGCGAAGGAAATGAAATACGAAAAAACTAGACAGACAGTATTGAACGCTATTTTGGACTGTGTGGATATGGGACTGATCCACGGCACATCCGGCAACATTGCCATGAAAGATCCGGATGAAGACGTGGTAGCCATCACTCCCAGCGGGATCCGCTATAAGACCATGACGGTCGATCAGATCGCGATCGTGGATATGAACGGCAAATGGCTTGACGGACCGTTCAAGCCCTCATCGGAAACCCCGATGCATACGGCTGTGATGCGTGCCCGCAAGGATGTTACTGCAACCGTACACACCCATGGCATGTTTGCGACCATCTGCGCGATGAACTGGGAATTAAAGCCCATTACTCCTCCGCAGTGTGAATTCGTTCCGGTAAGGATCGTTCCTTTTACCATGCCGGGCAGCGATGAAGTTGCGGCAAAGGTTGTGGAAACCCTGGGAGAAGACGGATTGTCCTGCCTGATCAAGAACCACGGCATGTTCTGCTGCGGCAAGAATATGGCCCAGGCGATGGCAGCAGCCATCTACACAGAAGAGATGGCAACGACAACCTATTATGCCAAGGTGGCAGGGATCTATGAGCCCATGCCGGAAGAAGCGATCAAAAAGATGAAGGCTCTGATTGCCGCAGACCAGGCCGTATAACAAAAAGGTGTCCCAACTAGATACGTGTAACAGGAGCAAAGGCTCCTTTACATAGAAACTTATTCAATTAAGAAGGAGGCAAAAAGAGTATGAAGAAAATCGTATGTTTGATCCTTGCAGTGGTGATGTCTCTGGCGATGGCATTTACCGCTTTTGCTGCAGAGGGGGTTTTGGATGCAAACGTTGATCCGGCCAATACGGAGGTCACAGATGAACAGATCAATGTTTGTTTCTCTGCAGAACCGGCTTACCTTTGGGGCGGCGGATCCGGAGTTGTCGGCAATGAAGAAGAAATCATCATGCATGCCATTACCGATCGTCTGGTGGAATTTGACAGAAGGACCAATGAAGTAGTTCCCGGACTGGCAACGGAATGGGAATGGCTGGACGCCACACACTGCAAATTCACTCTTCGTGAAGGCGTAACCATGACGGACGGCTCACCGCTTGTTCCGGAAGACGTGGTTTATACAGTCGGTATCTGGATGGAATATGCTGCCAACAGTGATATCGGACGTTTTGTCGCAGGCGCTGAAGCAGACGGTGATAATGCGGTTATTATCGAGTTTAATACCGTTGCTCCCGACCTTCTGGCCATGCTGGCATGGGGCGGTTTCGGTATCGTAAGTAAAGAAGAAGTGGAAGCAGCCGGCGGTGTGGAAGCTGCTGTCAAGAATCCTGTTTTCGGATCCGGCAAGTACAAATTTAAAGAGTGGGTATCCAACCAGTACATCATCCTGGAAAGAAATGATAATTACTGGAACCCGGATTATAAGGGATACTACAAAGAAATCCGCCTGACATTCATCAATGATCCGGCTTCCCGTGCCCTGGCTATCATGTCCGGCGATGTACAGGTTGCATATGACATGCCCATCAGCATGGCTACCACCTACATTGGAAACGAAGCAGTAAATGTAATCGCTCACACCTTTGGTCAGAACACCAGGCTGTGGTACAACATGGGACCGAACGCCGGCGCAACCGCTGATATCCGTGTCCGCCAGGCCATCGACAAAGCTCTTGACTTTAATGCCATTGCAATGGTCGGTACCTCCGGCATGGGCCAAGAAGTACATGGCTACTTCCCGATCGAGAGCAAATACTACAACGAAACATTTACAGCAGAAGAGCGTGCTCAGGATATCGAAGGCGCGAAAGCTCTCCTTGCAGAAGCAGGCTATGCAGACGGTCTGGATCTTTCCATCGTCGGTATGCAGGATCAGAGCCCGATCTTTACCGTTATTCAGGAGAACCTGAGACAGGTCGGCATCAATCTGACCATCAACATCGTTGATACCCCGCAGTTCGTAGAGCAGGCAAACGGCGGAACCTATGACCTGATCCATGTAGGCGACCTGGCTGACGCAAGATACCCGGCTATCATGACATTCTTCCGTTCGATGTTCATCAACACCTTCTGCATCGGCGGATCCAAGTGGACCACACCTGAGATCGAAGAAGGCGTTCAGGCCTTTATTGAAGAGTCTGATGAGGCGAAAGCCAAGGAAATCGGCAAGAGCCTGGAAGAAACCTGGAAAGCAGAAATGATGTTCTCCAATACTTATCCGGAAATGCATGCAGCTCTTACCGGAAAAGATATCAAGGGATATAACACCTCTGAAAGAGGATTTGTTGATCTGACAGGATTCTACAAATAAGAAACAGTCGGAACAGCTTTATATGGGCGGGGCTCTTCCCCGCCCTGTTTTTAAAAAGAATGATCACAGGATTCTCATCATTTACGGAATCATGTATAATCATATAAATGTTCGAACTCGGAGGATCAGAGGTTCGATTATGTAACAGAGGGAAGGAAGTATAGAAAAAGGAGATACGGATTATGACCAGAGAAGAAGTCGTAGCAAAAATGATCGAATATGCAGCCATTGCATTTGAAAAAGATGCATCCACCATTACAGAAGACACCAATATCGCAGAAGAACTGGGCGTGAAATCTTTCCAGAGAGTCACCATGAGTTCTTCCATCGAAAATGAATTTGACGTTATGATCCCCGTCGCAAGATTCGGAAACTTCAAGACCATCGGCGATCTGGCAGACTATGTCATGGATGAAATGTAAATCGGATTATGCTGCAACCATCTGATTGCGGCGGAACGGAGTATGAATTATGGTAAGAAATGTAAAGCTTGGAAAAAACCTGCGCAGCGTTTCTATCGTCGGAGTCGGAGCCACGCCATTTTTTAACGGCGTTGAGAACCCGACCTATAAAGGTCTTACAAACGGCGAACTCTTCGGACATGCAGCGCTGGACGCCATGAAAGACGCCGGTGTGGAACCCAGGGATGTACAGTATTTCTTTCATGGAAGCGCCAATCCGCATGTATTGAACGGCTGCATCACCCCGAACCTTCAGGTTGCCGACTGGTTCGGTATGAGAGGCAAAGGCTCCCTGTCCCATTCAGAAGGATGCTGCACCGGATATATCGCTTTGGAAGAAGCCGTGTTTGCAGTTGCCAGCGGAGCCTATGACATCGTTTTGACCGGAGCCTGCGACCAGGGAACCGGTATGCCGGACGGCAATACGCCGGACCATATGCGCGTGCCGCTGACTTCCGAGGTACTGTTCCCGGATCTTGATTCTATCTTTGACAGGGCGTACGGCCGATACTTAGGCGGCGGCCCCGGTATGAATCACGATGACTGGATCAACTACTACGCCAAGGAAAACAACCTGACTCCGGAACAGATCGATGATATCCTGATCCATCAGGCGTATCATTTCCGCCGCGCAGCGGCTCTGTGCCCCAGGGCCATCCGGAGGAAACCCTTTGATGAACTGGCAGCCGAGGCAGGATATGACAATGTATGGGATTATATGAAATCAGCTCATAATCCGAAGATGACCCAGTATCTCAGAACTTCCAGCGATTCCTGTGTCGCCGACGGCGCTGCCGCCTGTATTGTGGTGCCGACAGAGATCGCCAAAGAGTTTAACGATAAGCCCGTCGAAGTTCTCGGAACCGGCGCTTCCGTGCTGGACGCCATCGTTCCGCATTTGGAGAAGCAGGCGACGGCGGAAGCCGCAAGACAGGTCTTCGAGCTCACCGGATTGACGGCAGACGATATCGATCTACTGTATGTCAACGACTTTATCGGATCTTCGGCGTTCCTGGCTGCGGAAGAGATCGGTTATCTTCCCAAGGGAGAAGGCTGGAAATATGTTCTGGACGGAAGGATCGCTTTTGACGGCGATAAGCCGATGAACACCAACGGCGGCAGAACTTCCTATGGCCATGCATTCGGAGCTTCCGGTATGGCAGATGTTTTCGAGGCTGTTACACAGATGCGTGGGGAAGCAGGAGAACGTCAGATCAAAAAGCTCCCGAAACATGTCTTCCTCAGAGGATTCGGCGGTGCGCAGAATGTCCGCGCCCTGATCCTTGAGGCCAATTTCTAAGGGGGGGAGAGCTGATATGAGTACAGAAAGAATGAAAACGGAAGAATTCTGGAACCCGGAACATATGGTGGAAAAGTTCTGGAACGGACTGAAAGACGGCGTGATCTACGCAAGAAAATGCAAGGAGTGCGGCGCCATCGAATTTCCGCCGCATCTGGCCTGCAACAGCTGCGGATACCATGAGACCGAATGGATCACCCTGTCGGGAAAAGGACAGCTTAAGAGTTTCGTATTCACCGGAGTGCTGAATGCAAGACTGGAGCTGGAAGACAGAGGGCTTAAATACGTGTGCGGCGAGGTGCAGCTGGACGAAGGTCCGTCGATCAATGCCGTAATCCTGGGAATCAATAAGAAAAAAGGCAGAGAGATCGATCCGAAGCTGCCCGTGCGTGTCCGTCCTGTTTTTTATGACATGGGAAGATATACCACACTGTTTTTTGAATTGGATGAGTAGTGTTCTGCGCAAGGAGGAGTTATGAGCGTTTTAGACCGCATTTATGAAAAAGCAAAATTAAATCCGCAGAAAGTCGCTTTTCCGGAAGCTGCCAATGAAAAGATGATGCAGGCGGCTTATGAGACAGGAAAAGACGGATATATTATTCCGATCCTGGTCGGCGATGCGGAAGAATTGAAAAAACTTGCTGTGGAAAGAGGCTATGATCTTTCGGTGTTTCAGTTTGTGGATATCAATGATGAGGCCTACAGGGACAAACTGATCGACATCTATGTCAATCTGCCCGGAACGATGCTGAAGCAAAAACCACTGATCCGCAGAATGAAAGATCCCCTTTATTATGCGATGGTCATGCAGAGAGCCGGCGATGCGGACGTAACCTTTGCCGGTATCGACAATACAACAGGAGATGTGCTTCTGGCAGGCCAGACGGTGATCGGTATGAAAGAGGGGCTGGCGACGATCTCCAGCATCGGCCTTGCGGATATCCCCGGATATGCAGGAAGTGAAGGAACCCTCCTGGCCATCGGAGACAGCGCCGTCTGTACCAATCCGGATCCGGAGCAGCTGGCAAGTATCGCCATCGCGGCATGTGATACGGTACGAAATCTCCTGGACTGGGAACCCAGATGCGCCATGATCAGTTATTCCACCCTGGGAAGCGGGGAAGGCGAACTGATCGATAAGGTAAAAGAAGCCCTCAGGATCGCCAATGAGCAGCGGCCGGATCTTGCTATCGACGGGGAGTTCCAGCTGGATGCCGCCATCGTTCCGGAGGTTGCCGCCAAGAAGGTGAAACGGGAAAGCAAAGTGGCAGGAAAAGCCAATGTGCTGATCTGGCCGGATCTGAACGTGGGAAATACGGCTGTAAAACTGATCCAGCAGTTTGGTCATGCAGACGCATACGGACCGATGCTGCAGGGATTTAACAGCATTATCTGCGACTGCTCCAGAGGAGCACCGGTTTCCGAGATCAAAGGCAATATCGTAATCTCCGCTGTACGTGCGGCAGCAGAAAACAAAGCATAATTATAAACAGATGACCGCAGCCATTGTCCGTTTGGGGGGATGGCTGCGGTTTTCAATAGGAAGATCATTGTGGAATCACTGAAACTTTCCCTTCGCCAGAGAAAAATCCTTCGTATCCTGGAACAAAGAGCATCTTTTGTGACCAGTAAAGAACTGGCTGAGAGCATGAAGGTGTCCTCCAGGACCATACGAAACGACATACATGATATGGACCGGCTCCTTGCTCCCTTGCATGTGAACATTATCTCCATTCAGAGCAAGGGCTTTTTTATTGACCCTTCCGATTCGGAACGTGTCCGGGAGATCCAAAGGACGGAAACGGCTTTTTTCTCCCGTTCGGAACGGATCCGTTATCTTGTTTTCCGCTTGTGCGAAGCTGATCAGCCGATCAATCTGTATGATCTGGAGGAAGAGGTATACTTAAGCCACACGGCGCTTTTATCGGATCTGAAACGGATCGAAAAAAAATATACTTACGGACCTCCGTATCTGAAGCTTGTGATCAAGGGAGACGAGGTTTCGTTTGAACAGGATGAAGAAAAGATCCGGGCAGTTCTTCTAAATCTGTTTCATGAGGACTGGGATTATGCGGCCCAGAAAAATGCCTTCTATATCGGCAGTTTCCTGAATCTGGACCTGATGAAGGTACTGATCAGCGAAACCACCGGCACCTTGTTCCGGTATGGCATTAAAATGGATGATGCTACGCTGACGGCGCTTCAGCTTCTGCTTGGCATCATGCATTACCGGGTGATCCACGGGCATATCTTTCCGGAGGGACTGCCCCTGCCGGATGTCTCCGGCAATGTGGGAAAAGCAGTCGCCGAACTGTTTGACCTGATGCAGAAGCAGACGGGTATGACCTATCCTGCTTCGGAGCAGGCAAGGATCAACCAGTTTATTTCCGAAACACAGATGCCGGAAGGAAACTGGCTCCGGGAAGGTGAGCATACGATACAGTTTCCTGCGTTTGTCAATGAAGAGGTAGCAAAGTATTTTGCGGAGATCCGGAATGTGTTTCGGGTGGATTTTTCGGTCGACCGGGAATTTGACCAGGTGCTGCGCATCTTCTTTTTGCAGCTCGCAAAAGGGCACACCATGTTTTCCCATTACCAGGATCCTGCTGTGATCAAAAATCTGCTGCCCGTCGAGATGGAACTGGCATACCTTTACCAGAGGCACGCCATGTCCTATATCGGAAGATACTTATCGGACAGCGAAACGTGCACCCTGGCCGTATGCTTCAGCGGAGCCATACGGCAGTATCTGCAGATACATCCTGAAAAAAAACTGAGGGCGGTGTTGTTCAGTCATGGCAACCCGGCAGCAGCATTCGGACTGAAGCGGCGTATCCTGGAATCTTTTGAGCTTTATCTGAAGATTACGGATGTCGCCCCGCTGAATTTTGCATATACCTTTGATTTCTCGGA
>JAFRKZ010000023.1 GCA_017431485.1 Parasporobacterium sp.
TCCACAGCAGCCGGAAGCCTCCCATTCCAAAAGCCGGCGCTTCTTCCCTGACACAGCGGACCAGTGCCATGATAGTATCTCCCATATGTTCCCTGTTGTCATGATCCAGGCTTCGATAGGATTTGATGATGCTGAGCATCTGCCGGATCCGCTTCGGACTGATCTCGGACAGGGACTGCACATCGGCATCCTTGAAAATGTTGAACAGAACTTCGACAAATGTTTTCCGCTGTTCATAATCCATACGCCGGATCCATTCTGTAATAGCGGCATCCAGGAAAAGGCTCTTATTGGTCACGGATTCCAGTTTGATGAAATGGTCCCGTTCCACTTCCCAGGAAGTCATCAGATGCTGTGCGAAGCTGCCGCTTTCCGCGCTGCGTACTACCTGATATCCTTCCGCCTGCTCCAGCAGCATGCCAATGATGGAATCCTGCGGAACAAATGTCCTGATCCTGTCCTCGATCTGAAGATAGGCCGGCTGGGCCATGATCCAGGATTCAAATCCCGGTCCGTCAAAATTGTAGATGGCACGGATCCGCTTCTGCAGGCCCGGTTTGCAGAAAGCCCCTGCATAGACGGCCAGATTCCCGCCCTTGGAATGTCCGCCCAGGATCAGCTCTCCGGTGATCTTTGTGCTCAGTCCGTTCAGATAGATGGCAGCCAGTTTCTGGGACAGCACCGGAAATTCCACTCCCAGGTTGAAATCTTCCTGCCATCCCACCAGAGTATGATTGGTCCCCCGGAAAGAAACATAGTAGATCTCCGGTGCCAGCTGGATCGTGATCACGGTAAACTGGACCACATGGCTTTCATCAAAGATATTCCGGAATTCCAGGACCGGCAGATCGATAAACCGTTCTCCGGAAGCCAGAGCCTTGATCAGGTCGATATGATACTGTGCTGTAACCTTATCCTCCAGATCCTCCATCTCGAGAAAACCTGTCACTGCCTCCCTGATGCTGCTGATCTCATGGGCACTGATATCCAGTTCCTCAAAAGGAAGATAGGAAATCTCCGCCAGGATCGCACTGTCGATCTCATTGAACGGTGCCCGGTCAAATGTCAGATCCCCTCTCCAGGCCAGATAATCCAAATAATTTGCCATCACTCTTCTCCCAAACAGTCCTGCCGGATCGCCGCCGGACTGTACTTTTACTATCTCCCGGGACCTCCCGGAAATCCGCCGCCCGGAAATCCGCCGCCTGCGCTGCTTCCCTGCGTCACTTCTCCGTCTGAAGAGACACGCAGATAGTTGCTCATTTTCGTCAGCGGCAGTTCAAACTCATACTCTGCTACCGTCAGGATACAGCTTTCACCCATCACGAGCTCCGGACAGCTGAAAACAAGGGAATTGCCGCCGGATGCGGCAGTATGCCGGAACAGTTCCGTTCCGTCCGGCAAAGACACGGTGATCAGGGTTCCTTCCGCATAAGAGATCGGAAAGGTGATCAGGAAGGAACACTGGCTTGAGTTGGCAGAAAATCCTTCTGCCATACCGGACGCTCCGCCGGCAAAAACGGTTCCACCGCTGATACTGATCACGCCGCCGTTTTCCGTTCCTCCATCCAGCGGTCCGTTTGCGCTGCTTGTAGGACCGTCCACTACCGTATAGCCTCCGCTGATCGTGATATTGGCATTGGAATCCAGCCCGTCTCCGACAGCATTGACATAGATCGTTCCCCCGGAAATATTCAGGTTCGGCGTTTCCTTGCTCGTATCAGAAGCCGCCTGTCCCCGGCTGGGTCCTCCGAAGCTGTCCCCGCCGTTGGCGTTGAAGCCGTCGTCATTGGAAGCAACCTTCAGATCGCCTCCGGAGATGTTGATCTGGTTGGCCTCCACCGCTTCATAACTGGTCAGTATCGTGACTGTTCCGTCCGACAGATCGATCTGTGTGTCGGAATGAAGCCCGTCATCTCCTGTGCTGATGCTGATCGTGCCGCCGGCGATCTCCAGGATTTCAGCGCAGTGCACGGCGTCATCGGCAGAATCGATCCTGATATCTCCTCCGGTGATCGATATGCCTCCGTCGGATTTCAGAGCCTTCCGGCTGGGCTGGGAACTTGTGGAATTCCGGTTCCCTCCCGGAGGTCCTCCGAAGGATTCTCCCTCCCCTGCTTTATGCTTGTAGTCTCCCTCTGTCTTCAGATCCAGAGTGCCGCCGCAAACAAACAGATTTTCTGCTGCAAACAGGGCGTCCTGATCGGAATCCACATAGACCGTTCCATCATTGACAGTCAGAACGGTTCCTGCCTTCAGTCCGTCCTTGCTGCTTCGCACGGTCAGCGTCCCTGCGTTCAGGGTGATCCCCTGAAGGGTCTGGATCCCGCTCCCTGCTGCTGTGATCTGTATTTCTCCGCCGTTCAGTATCACTTCCCCTGCTGCCGGTACCGCGATCTCCGCTTCCTGCAGGATCTCTCCTGTCTCTGGGTCGGTTACTGCCGCTGCTGCGATCTCTTCCTCCCGCTCTGCCTTGATCCCGTCGTCTTCCGAGGTGATCGTCAGTTTTCCGCCGTTCATACAGAACGCATCCTTCACTTTCACGGCATTGTTTTTCGCATAAACGGTGATATCTCCGGATTCCACAACAAGGGATTTTGTGACATGGATCCCGTTGTTCAGGTATCCGTTCACCTTCAGGGAGCCTCCGCCGCGGATCAGTGTTTCGGCTTTGCTGTGAAAGGCGCCCCCTTTGGCATCCTCTTCTGCCTCGTCCTCAGCCGCAGTATCTGCCATAGACTCGGCCACTGCGATTCCACTGGTGAGGACATTTTCCGTCCCATCATTCAGAATGAGGACAAGGTTTCCTGTCTTGCTGACAGACAGGGCTTCCCCTGATTCATTGACAGCGCAGAATCCATCCAGCACAAGTGTCACTTCTTTTTTCTTTGCGGATGAGATCAGGACTGAGCCTTCCAATGCGCCGGAAAGGATATAGGTCCCGGCCTTCCGGATCTCCAGATCCTGCCCGTCAAAAGTAATCTCCAGCTTCTCGAGTTCCTCCTGTGTGATCTCTTCGGATGATCCTGCAGAAAGAGCTGTCATTTCTCCGTTCTGAAAACAAAGTGCGACAGCTTCCTGCTTTTGTTCTTCCGTGAGCAGGTCTGCTGCCGCCCGGTTATTGCCTGCCATAGGAACGATCAGGGCGCCTGTAAGGCAGATCACCAGTATAGCTGCTATATAAAATGTCTTTTTCATATTGCTTTCTCTTTCAGGATATATCTTCCCGGCAATTGTGCCGGGTAATCGTATTATACTTTCTTTAAAGCGCCATGACAATTAAGAATGCCATCTTTTAAATGCTGCAACGATTGGGCCGGTATGAACGATTTTCAGTGGAAAAATGCAATAAAATAGCGGGTATGAACGATTTTTCGGCCGTTTCCGGCTCAAAAACCGCTCATACCCGGCAAATCGTTACGTGCCGCATTTCAAGATCACGCATACTGCTCCGTCCCCCAAAAAGTAGAGTTGAAAAAGATAATTGTAGTATAATCATTTTAACTCGAAGGAGGACGAAGGCATGAAAGTAAACTACAGCAAAAGTTTCAGGGTGAAGGTGGCCCGGGAGGCAAGCGAAGCCGTAAA
>JAFRKZ010000177.1 GCA_017431485.1 Parasporobacterium sp.
AGCCGGAAGTGGAAGGCCTTTGCATCAATCCGGTCATTCCGGCCGAATGGGACGGGTTCGAGGTAAGCCGCACGTTCCGCGGAACGACTTATCAGATCCGGGTAGATAATTCTGCTCATGTCCAGCAGGGCATCAAAAAAGCCCAGATGGACGGACAGGAACTTCCGGTCACGCCGGACGGCAGGGTGATCCTTCCGGATTGTTCAGGGGATACAGCGCAGGTAGACATTACATTGGGATAATCTGCTTTGTTTTCCGTCTGGCAGTGCATGCGTTCTCATTTCAGGCTTCTTGAAATTTGAGAACACAAAGCGTTCTTGTTTTGGCAATTCTTGTATATGAGAACAGTCCAAGCGTTCTTGAATTCAAGAAAATGCCATTTTAAGAACGCTTTTTATTCTTATTTGAAACAAATCCCCAATCTGAGAATAGTTTTGCAGTTCTCAAATATGAGAAATCTCTGTGCAAGAACACTTTGCGTTCTCGTATATGAAAATTCTTGATCTGAGAACACATACTGTTCTCAGACCAGTCGAATGCTAAAATCAGGAACAAAAAAAGAATTCTCCAATGACGCTGCTGCGCTATTGCTGCCGGTTGTAGATCCGGGCTACCTGTCGTCTTCCGCCGCCGATCACACAGACAGCTGCCATAGCGCACAGAAGAAGGGCGGACATCAGGACGATCCGCTCCGGCAAAAGAAGCGTTAAGAGCCCTGCAGTGATCTCGCCGATCAGGGAGCCGACGGTATTGATCATGTTGAAGACCCCGTTGAAACGGCCTTTCTTTTCATCGGGAACATAACTCTGGGTGGCAGAGATCCGGATCGTATAACTGGTGACGCCGCCGATACCGATGAGGAAACAAAAAAGCATCATGACCGGGATCGGGAAGAACAAGTACACCGCTTCAAAAACGGAAATGGCGATGTACACCGTCAGGGCGATCCGGTATTTTATCCGGACCGGGATCTTAAGCCGGTAGTGGATGCCGCCGCCGATCGCCCGTCCCAGAAGAGACATTCCCCAGACGATCATGTAGATATATTCTCCGTTTTCAAAAGAGTTTTTAAAATACGGCAGGGTGATGACGCTGGAGACGCCCATACTGAAGGCGGAAAAAGCAAAATATACTGCAATGGCCAGAAGGCCTTTTTCTGACAGCAGATAGAGGAAGCCTTCTTTCGTATCCCGCAGCATCTGCCGCATGTGGCTGAGTCCCGCCGATGCCGTCTGCTTCTGACTTTCAATATAATGCTCATCGGTGCGGATCCGGGTTTCCAGGATAGCGGCGATCAGGAAACACAGGCTGTTGGCTCCCAGAAGAGGCGCCAGTCCGATCCGGTTATACAGGAACGTGGAGACCGGGACCATGACGGCGGAAAATGTTTCCAGTACGCTGGCGATGGAATAGGCTTTCTGGAAATTGCCTTCCGAGATCAGGAGGGGATAGAAGCTTTCGTACGCCACCATGTAAATGCTTTGGATCGATCCCAGCAGGAAACAGTAGATCAGAAAGACCGGGAAGGAAAACCAGCCGGTGGTCAGGATGAGCGCCATCAAAAGGTACAGGCCGGCGGAAATGAAGTCCAGGGTATAAATGGTTTTTTTCCGGGAAAAACGGTCCAGCACCGCGCCGGAGAAGACCGGCATGATGATCTGCGGCAGGGTGTACATGGCAATGTACAGCGCGTACAGCATGGTGGAGCCGGAAATATCCAGGACCATCAGGCTCATGGCGAAGCCCGACATGGCATTTCCCAGCATGGAAACAACGCTTCCCAGGGTCAGTATGGTGAAATCCCTTGTCCATAGGGGATTTGCAGATTTGGTGTTCGATGCCTTTTTCATGGGACTTCCTTAAGCTGCCGCAGCGAGATTCTGTTTTCGTACGCCTGTTTTGCTGCTGCATGCCGAAAGAGATATTAACACGGAGAGGGTGTCTGTGCAAAGGGAAATAATCTGTTATAATATCTGCCGGAGTAAATCGCCGGAGAAACAAAGAAGATGGCAGAATAGCTGCCCGCCTTATGAACATCCGGCAGGAAGGACTGAAGATGGATAATAGAATGCAGGAATACGCCCGCCTTGCCGTACGCATCGGGGCAAATGTACAGAAGGATGATATCCTGATGCTGAACTCTCCCGTGGACTGCGCGGAGTTTGCCAGAATGATCACGGAGGAAGCCTATGCGGCAGGTGCCAGGGAAGTGATCGTAAAATGGTCCGATGACGCCGTCGGCCGGCTGAAATACCAGCATGCGGCCGATGATGTATTTGACGTATTTCCCGAATGGGAGACCCTC
This sequence comes from Parasporobacterium sp., assembly GCA_017431485.1. GTDB lineage: Bacteria > Bacillota > Clostridia > Lachnospirales > Lachnospiraceae > RGIG5612. The sequence goes on from JAFRKZ010000177.1 coordinate 2,306, forward strand.
GAATACAACACACTGGCGGCAGACCAGAGGTTTGCCCGGATCGCGATCTATGCAGAAGATCCGGAGGCGCTGGCAGGGATCGATCCCGACAGGATCCGCAGGGCGTCCGCTGCACGGAATAAAGGGCTGAAAGAGTTTTATGACAAGCTGATGCGAAGCGAGTTTTCCTGGTGCCTCGTTTCCGTACCGGTACTGCCCTGGGCAAGGAAAATGTTCCCGGGGTTGGAAGATGAGAAGGCCATGGAAGCTCTGTGGAATGCGATCTATGAGACCATGCGGATCGACGGCAGCGGCGATGCGGTGCAAAAATGGCAGCAGCATACACAGAAATTAAGGAATCGCTGTGAGCTTCTGACCGGCATGAAACTCAGACAGCTTCATTATACCAGCGGGCTCGGAACGGATTATACGGTAGAGCTTCCGAAAAACTGTATCTGGTGCGGAGGAAGCGAGAAAAACGGGAAAGGCGTGGACTTCATCGCCAATATGCCCACCGAGGAGATTTTTACCGCACCCCATAAATACGGCGGGAACGGCGTCCTGGCAGCATCAAGGCCGCTGTGCCTGCATGGCAACCTGATCACCGGGATCCGCTTTACAGTAGAAAACGGAAAGATCGTGAAAGCCGAGGCGGAAGAAGGGCTTGAGATCCTGGAGCAGGTTCTTGATATGGACGAAGGAAGCCGCTATTTCGGCGAGCTGGCGCTGGTGGAATATGACTCTCCCATCTCCAACCAGAATCTTCTGTATTACAATACCCTGTTTGATGAAAATGCAGCCTGCCACATCGCTTTCGGGGCAGCTTATCCGGAATGCGTGGAGGGCGGCTGCGAGATGACGCCGGAAGAGGCGGAGGCAGCAGGTCTCAATGATTCGGACAATCATGAAGATTTTATGATCGGAACGGCAGACCTTGAGATCACCGGCGTGACAGAGGACGGACGGGAAGTGCAGATCTTCAAAGACGGCAATTTCGCTCTGTAGGCAGCACCCTCACGGGATTTTCCAAGTTCGGAAGTCCCCGGCACATCCCCGGATTGCATGAAATCGAAAACTTTATCACGGCATTTCTGCGTGTTATAGTAAAGAAGCATAGAGTGGTTTCTATGCTTCTTTACATTATATGTCTGTCTAAGGACAGAGCAGAAAGGAGAAACTATGAAAAAAGTATTGGCAATCCTGATCGCTGCCGTTTTCTGCGCGACGTTTAGCGTTTGTGCACTGGCAGGTGCACCGGCAGCACCCGGCGAAGCGCCGGCAGGAGAATCGGTGGAAACACCCGGTGCCGGGGAATCTGAAGGCGGCCCGGGAGGTCCCGGAGGTCCGGGAGAATCCGCAGAAGGAGAATCCGGCGGGGAATCCGCAGAAGGAGAATCCGAAGGAGGCCCGGGATCCGGCGGATCACCGAGCGGCCCGGCAGAACCGACTTATTCGGCTTCCGCAGAGGAAAATCCCGAGCAGGCCATCACTCTGGACGGCGTAGCCATGGGGCAGGTACAGAAACTGATCACCACCGCCAGCCTTGTTTATGATGGCGGCGAACTGGATGAAACATTTTCCACTATGGACGGCGTGACGGAAGAAGACGGTGTGACCAGTATCAAAGTGGCACAGGATAATGCAAACGGCATCGTGATCCGCAATACCGGCGCATTCGTGCTGGGCGGCGAATCTGATCCGGCACTGGTGGCAGAGAAGATCAACTTCTCCTATATCACCAGCAGCTATTATCCGGACTGGGAAGCCTTCTGCGAGGCACTTGGCTATGACGCCGGTCTCAGCATCGAAGAGATCGCCCAGGAACTGGTTGACAATGGAAGCACCAGCAGCTACACCAATCTGGGACTGGAAGCACCGGAAACGGTTGTGCTGAATGATTATGATATTGAATTAGCCGGTATCGGCGGAAACGACATGGGCGGCTTCGGCGCTGCCGTGTATGCATCGGACAATGCCGTAGCGGAGCTGAATCATTTCCATGTAGTCACGAAAGGACCGGCAAGGGGAACCCTCTTCACCCGTTTCGGAGCGGTCGTAACAGTCAATGATTCCGTCTTCTATGGCGTATCTGATCCGAACCTGATGACCATGCAGGGATGCCCTCCGGGATTGTTCCTGGAAGGCAAAGTCCGCGCCACCAATGCAGTCGGTTCATCTTCCGTTACCTACAACAATTCTGTGGTCGTCTCCCAGGGCTGGGGCGCACTGAGCACCGACAGCGACGATCTGTACACCAACTGGGATGAACCGACACAGCTGCATATCAATGACAGTTATATTGCGGTCCTGACCAGCGGCTACGGTGCTTATTCCGACGGCGCTGCCAGGGATTATTTTGTCGGTTCTGCCATTGACGTTCCGGATTATGCGGCAGTCGAAACGGGCAGCGGTATCGTTTCCTACGAGAACTGTGTGATCAATGCCGGCGAGTACGGCGTCATGACCCACTCCGGAAACAGCAAAGGTGATATAGTCTTCAAGGACACCGAGCTTCATGTAGGAGAAGCCGGCGTTATGCTCCGGGATACCGCCAACAAGGTGGTCTTCGACAACTGCAGCATCGCGTTTGACGGAACCTATACCATCGATCCCGAGTTGGCAGCAGCCTATGGTGCCGATATCGCGGAAGTAGATGAACTCTTCGGTACAACCGCCGGCGTGGACGAAAACTATGTCCACACGATCTTCAGCGCAGAAGATTCCAACTGCATTGCCAAGCTGATCCACAACTCTGACGGTGGTTCCGGAACGGAATCCACCGGCGCTGCTCCGGTCGTGACGATCCTCAATTCCGAAATGGCCGGCGACATCCTAAATACCGCTGCCATGACAGGAGATGAATACACCGCGACCAGCGGCCCGGCAGGCGTGGGCATCCGTACTCCGAGAAGCCTGGAAGTAACATTGGACAATTCGTCTGTCACCGGCGCCATCTCCCTGGGGCAGGACACCTGGGAGGTGACTTATTTTGCCTCCGGTTCCAATACCATGCAGGCAATCGGTTATGCTGCAGCTACTGAACTGGGAAGCTTCCATGAGGAAGGATTCGGCCTCAGCCTGACGCTGACCGGCGCAACCTGGAATGTCACGGAAGATTCCTATCTGACAGCCCTTACGATTGACGACGCATCTTCCATCGTCGGCGCTGACGGCGCAGAAGTCGTCATGACAGTTGACGGTGTGGAAACGGCTGTGGAAGCAGGAAGCTATGAAGGCGAGATCGTGATCATCGTGAAATAATCAGGACCAGGCAGCAATAAATCTGCGGATGCGCAAGAGAAACGCGCCTAAAATAACAAATAAATAATGCGGTTGCGCAAAGATTTTACAGAAAAATCGATGCGCAGCCGCATTTTTATGTCAATGTGTCAGAAATATATTGCGCTATGGAAGCAGCTGCTCCAGGACCATGGCGACTCCGTCGTGTTCGTTGGTGTCTGTCACCAGATCGGCCCGGGACCGGACCGCTTCCGAGGCGTTGCCCATGGCAACGGACGTACCGGCAGAATGAAACATGACCAGATCATTTTCATTGTCGCCGAAGGCGAGGATCTCTTCTTTTGCAATTCCCAGTGAAGCAGCCAGTTCTTCCAGAGAAAGCCCCTTGCCGGCCAGGCGGTCGCTGATCTCCAGATCTTTATCAGCAGTAAAAAAGATCTGCAGATAGTGTCCCGGGGGAAGCATCTGCGCCAGTGCATTCCGTTCTGCCTGATCCCGTGCCATGATCCAGATGTTCTCGACTCCTTCCGGGTGGGCTTGCACACATTCCATGATATTATCTGTGCTGCGCCGGCTTCTGCGGACATATTCTTCCAGGACGGTTCCTGCAAAAAAGTTTGTCAGCCGGTCAAAAGACTGTGGATCACAATATCCGATCCCGTCCAGAAATACATTGTAGATCAGGCCGTTCTCCTGCGGATACTTTATGATCTCCGGGACAATGCTGCCCGGCATCAGCGCCGTGCGGAGTTTCTGCCCCGTGGAAAGATCCATGGTAACGGCGCCGTTTGAAGTAATGGCGTAGCGGATCTGCGGGATGGAAAGCAGTTCTTCCGGAAGCCCCGAATGAGGGCGGCCGGTGACCAGGGCGATCTGTATGCCGGCGTCCGCGGCAGCAAGAAGCGCGCGCCGCGTCCGTTTCGTTATCTGTTTGCTGTTTGTGAGAAGTGTCCCGTCCAGATCCAGGGCGAGCAGCCGGAATGTCTTCATAAATAATACCTCTGTTATGATGGCTCTATTTTAGCATCGATTATTTTCCGGAACAATCGAAAATCCGCTGCTGCCTTTACGAGGCTATGCATGTTTTCATGGCTGTCTGCAGATCGAGGGTGTAACGAAATCGAGGCTATGCACGATTTTTTGAAAAATGCTGTAACAAAACCGGGGCTGTGCACGATTTTCAAAAATCCCATGCACCGAAAGTGGCGCTATGCATGATTTTACCCCCTTTTCGAGGCCTGAAATCATGCATAGCCTCAGATTTATTACAAAAAATCATGCATAGCCTCGCAAATGCTGCAGGCAGATCTGAAAAATCATGCACAGCCTCGATTTCATTACAATCTCCCACCGCTTTTCATTGCCGACTCGCCGTACACTGTCCACCGCAGTTGAACATGTGTTCGATGTATTGTATAATAAGTTCGCTGCCGACTGACAGAAAGGCAGGAAAAAGAGCAGCCGGCACTGACAGGAAGCAAACATCAACAGGCGGGAGAAGAAGATGGACTATCTGCTGAATGAAGAACAGAAGGAAGCCGTCACGGCGACAGAAGGCATCATCCGGGTGGTGGCCGGTGCAGGTTCTGGCAAAACCCGGGCGCTGACCCATCGGTTTGCGTTTCTGGTCAATGAGATGGGGATCCTTCCCGGGAACATCCTGTGCGTTACATTTACCAATAAAGCGGCCAATGAAATGCGGCAGCGGATCCACAATCTGATCGGGGATGAGGACACCGGGTATATCAACACCTTCCACGGGTTCTGTGTTTCCGTTCTGCAGGAGGACAGCTATGCAGTGCAGTACCCGAAGAGTTTTATTGTGCTGGACAATTCGGATATTGACTCCATGCTGAAGATCATTTACGAGGAACGCGGCTTAACGCTCAGGGACAGGACGTTTTCCGACGCCCGGGACATGATCGAGATCCAGAAACTGTTCCGCAAGCCCGAATACTATCTGGACATGCTGGATATGTCCCTGGAGGTCCTCCGGGAGAAGTACGACAGCGCAGATACCACGGACGAGATCATTTTCTACGGGTATCTGTACCAGGAGAAGAAGAATTTTGCCCTGGACTACAATGACCTGATCAAATTTACCCTGTATATCTTCCGGCAGAACGAACAGATCCGCCTGAAATGGCAGAAGCGCCTGGAATACATCATGATCGATGAATTCCAGGATATCGATGGGCTGCAGTATGAGCTGATGAAGGTTCTGTGCGGCTATCATAAAAATCTTTTTGTCGTAGGCGATCCGGACCAGACGATCTATACCTGGAGAGGAGCTGACATCCGTTATCTTCTGGATCTGAGCTCCGCATTTCCGGGGACCAGGACGGTAATGATGCTGAAGAATTACCGCTCCTCCCCGCAGATCCTGGCGGCTGCCAATTCCCTGATCGGAAAGAACCGGCACCGGATCCCGAAGGATCTGCAGGCCGTCCTGCCGGACGGGGAAAAACCGCTGTTTCATTTTGCGCAGAATGCGGCGGGAGAAGCCGGCTGGATCGCCGGGCAGATCAAAGCGCTGCACGAAACGGGGATCCCCTATAAAGATATGACCGTTCTTTACAGATCCCATTTCGTCTCCCGCAACGTGGAGGATTCACTGCTGAAGGAGAAGATCCCTTACCATATTTACAGCGGGGTCCCGTTCTTCGGACGGGCGGAGATCAAGGACGCCCTGAGTTATCTGCGGATGATCACGATGAAGGACGACCTCTCTTTCCGCAGGATCGTGAACCAGCCGAAGCGGAACATGGGGAGGCGGCGGATGGAGTTCCTGGAGGCATATGCGCAGGAGCATGACTGCAGCCTGTATGACGCATTGCGTAAGACACTGGACCATGAGATCTTCCGGGGAACAAAGGCGAAGAATTTTGTGGAGCTGATCGAAGAATTCTCGGATGGTTATGAAGAGACCCAGATCTCAGACCTGCTGTCAGGTATTCTGAACAGGAGCGGCTACGAGGAAATGCTCC
>JAFRKZ010000178.1 GCA_017431485.1 Parasporobacterium sp.
GACAGCCCTGTCCTTACCCGGTTTTCGAAAGAAGACCTGGAAGGGCTTTCGGGGATCGTAAAGATCCTGGAAAAGACTTTGTAGGTTGTGTGTGGAGGGAAAAATGGATCGAAAATATCAGCTGGATACAGACGAGAACAAAGCGTTTCTGAAAAGGATTAGGGAAGATCTGCTGCGGTTCGGGAAACAGTTTCCGTCTCCCGGAGGGGCATCCTATTATCTGGGAGATGACGGGACGCCGTGGAAAGAACGTCCCCGGGAAACCTGGATCACCTGCCGGATGGCGCATGTATACAGCATGGGAGAACTGCTGGGATATCAGGGAAGTAAAGAACTGGCTGAAGCTGCCATACGGGGGCTCCGTACAGAACTGAAAGACAAGAAAAACGGAGGCTGGTATGCCGGTATTGCAGCAGACGGTACGATCCTTCCGGATAAACAGTGTTATGCACATGCCTTCGTGATCCTGGCAGCCAGTTCTGCGGGCCTTGCTGGTGTCGAAGAAGGAAGAGCGCTCCTGGAGGAAGCACTGGAGGTTTATGACCGGTATTTCTGGGAGGAAAAAGAAGGACTGGCAGCAGATACCTGGGATACGGATTTTAAGGTCCTTTCGGATTACCGCGGACTGAATGCCAATATGCATACGGTGGAAGCATTCCTTGCGGCAGCAGATGTGCTGGGAAATGAAATGTACCGGGACCGGGCAGGAAGGATCATCGACCGGGTGATCGCCTGGGCGCAAGAGAATCAATGGCGGATACCGGAACATTTTACCAAAGACTGGAAACCGGATCTTGACTGTCAGAAAGAAAAGCCTGACGATCCCTTCAAACCGTACGGCGCAACGCCGGGACACGGGATCGAGTGGGCGAGGCTGATCCTTCAGTGGGCATTTTCCGCCTATAAGGGAGAAGGTGGCGCGGATGTTCCGGAAATATACATTTCCGCAGCGGAACATCTTTATCAGCGTGCTGTCTGTGATGCCTGGAACGCCGACGGCGCGCCGGGCATCGTCTATACAACAGATTGGGAAGGAAATCCGGTGGTACATGACCGCATGCACTGGACCCTGGCAGAAGCGATCAATACGTCTGCCGTTCTTTACAGGATCCGGAAAGACCTTCGCTATGCAGCGGATTATGCCGGATTTATGGAATATCTGGATCAGTATGTGCTGGATCCGGTGAATGGATCCTGGTTCCATCAGATGAACCGGACCAATCAGGTGAAAAACACTGTCTGGCCCGGAAAATCCGATCTGTACCATGCGTTTCAGGCGACGTTGATCCCCTATAACCGTTCTGTCGCGGTTTCTGTGGCACCGGCCCTCAGGCAGCAAAGCATTGATATCTGACCGTCTGAAAGCAGACGGGAAGATCAATCCAGATGCTTAAGGATCCGTGCCGGATTGCCAACGGCGATCACATTGTCAGGGATGTCTTTTGTGACGACAGATCCCGCACCGATCACGGAGTTCTTTCCGATCGTGACGCCCGGAAGGATCGTACAGCCGCCGCCCAGCCAGACATTTTCTTTTAATGTGATGGGCCTTCCGGTGACATAGCCTTCATTCCTGCGCTGGGGATCCAACGGGTGGCTGACGGTATAGAAGCCGCAGTTCGGGCCGATGAAGCAATTGTCACCGATGGTGATCGGCCCTGCATCCAGAAAGACGCACTGGAAATTGATCAGGACATTTTTCCCTGCCTGTATCATATAGCCATAATCACAGTGGAAAGGCGGCTTCAGATACAGGTTTTCTCCGCATTTCGCGAACATTTCCTCAGCCCAGGCCTGGATCGCTGTCCCATCGTCTGCCGGGATGGCGTCCAGTTTCTGGCACATCACCCGGGCGCGGGCTTTCGCAGCACCGATCTCTTTGTCAGAATTTAAGAATTCTTCGCCTCGCAGCTGTTTTTCTTTTTCCGTCATTGTTTCGCTCCTTTGTTATGATCATTCTATATGGTTGTATGTCTGTATCAGGGATCTTTGTGATGGCAGCAGGAAGAGCAGGAACCACCGGAACAACGGCTGCAGTATGAGCCGGAGCCGCCTCCGCAGCATCCTGAGGAATGCCTGCTTTTCCGAAGCAGGACAATGGCAAGAATGACCACCCCTGCAACGCCGCATATGATGATAATATCCCAGATGTTCATCTTTTTACTTACCCCCATCCAAACAGCATGCCCAGAAGCCGCACGATGAGCGCTGCTACCCAGGCGATCACGCATTGCCAGATCACGACCCCGATCGCCCATTTATGCCCGAGTTCCCTGCGGATCGATGCGATGGAAGCGACACAGGGCGTATACAGAAGACTGAATACGATGATCGTGACGGCAGTCAGGGAACTGATGACAGCTGTGATCCCTCCTGCGGAACGGAACAGCACTTCCAGAATGGAAACCACGCTTTCTTTGGCCATGAAACCGCTGATAAGGGAAGTGATGATCTGCCAGTTCCCAAGTCCGATCGGGGCAAAAACAGGTACCAGAAAGCCTGCAATAGCGGCAAGAATGCTGTTCTGGGAGTTTTCTACCAACTGGAACTGGAAGTTGAAACTCTTCAGGAACCATACCACGATCGTGGCGATCAGGATCACGGAGAATGCTCTCTGCAGGAAATCCTTTGTCTTTTCCCAGAGAAGAAGCAGCACATTTTTTGCTCCCGGCATACGGTAATTGGGAAGCTCCATGACAAAGGGAACCGCTTCTCCCTTGAACATGGTCTTTTTAAAGAGCAGGGCGGCGAGGATGCTGATAATGATGCCCAGCAGATAGATCCCGATCATGAACAGGGCTTTGTACTGCAGGAAGAAAGCATCGATAAAGAATGCGTAGATCGGAAGCTTCGCCGTGCAGCTCATAAACGGAGTCAAAAGGATGGTCATCCTCCGGTCGCGATCGCTGGGAAGGGTCCTGGTCGACATGACAGCCGGTACCGTACAGCCGAACCCGATCAGCATCGGCACAATGCTTCTTCCGGAGAGTCCGAGCTTTCGAAGCAGTTTGTCCATGAAAAAAGCCACTCTGGCAATATAGCCGCTGTCTTCCAGCAAAGACAGGAAGAAGAACATAGTAACAATGATGGGAAGAAAACTGAGGACACTTCCGACGCCTTCGAAGATACCGCCGATCACCAGACCGTGGATGACGTCATTGACGCCTGCAGCGGTCATGGCATTGTCCACCAGGGCTGTTAACGCGCCGATCCCGAGTTCAAACAGCTGTTGAAGCCAGGCGCCGATCACGTTGAAGGTCAGGAAAAAGATCGCTCCCATGATCAGGATGAAAATAGGGATCGCTGTATATTTGCCGGTCAGCAGGCGGTCGATCTTCTGGCTGCGGATATGTTCTTTGCTCTCGCGGGGCTTGATGACGCAGCGGCTGCAGACTTTCTGGATATAGGAGAAACGCATATCCGCGATCGCTGCGCTTCTGTCCAGTCCACGCTCTGATTCCATCTGCAGGACAATGTGATCAAGCAGTTCCCGTTCATTCTGATCCAGGTTCAGCTGCTCCAGGATCAGTTCATCTCCTTCAATGATCTTGCTGGCAGCAAAGCGAAGGGGAATCCCGGCGTTTGCGGCATGATCCTCGATCAGATGGCGGACAGCGTGGAGACACCGGTGAACGCCGCCTCCGTGGTCATTTTGGTCGCAGAAGTCCTGCACCATAGGCTTTTCCTGATATTTGGCAATATGAAGGGCATGCCTTATCAGCTCGTCGATGCCCTGGTTCTTCGCTGCGGAAATCGGCACAACAGGAGTGCCCAGAAGCGCTTCCATGGAGTTGACATCCACCGAACCGCCGTTGCTGGTCATCTCGTCCATCATATTCAGGGCCACCACCACCGGGATGTCCATTTCCAAAAGCTGCATGGTCAGGTACAGGTTTCGCTCAATGTTGTTGGCATCTACGATATTGATGATCGCCCTGGGCTTGTCATACATGACAAAGTTCCGGGAAACCAGCTCTTCGCTGGAATACGGGGACATGGAATAGATGCCGGGCAGATCGGTAATGACGGTATCTGCATGATGACGGATCACGCCGTCCTTGCGGTCTACCGTTACACCGGGGAAATTGCCTACATGCTGGTTGGAACCGGTCAGCTGGTTGAACAGAGTAGTCTTTCCGCTGTTCTGGTTGCCCACCAGGGCAAAGGTCAGCGCTGTTCCTTCGGGAAGCGGATCGCCGCTTCCTTTGGCATGATATTTGCCAGTCTCGCCAAGCCCAGGGTGATGAAGACTGTGCTTTTTATGGGATTTGTCCGGAACAATGGAAGAGATATCTTCCTGGGCAGTCTCAGACTCTGTGAGTTCGATCAGGATATTTTCCGCGTCTTCCAGACGCAGCGTCAGTTCGTATCCATGCAACCGGATCTCCATCGGATCTCCCATAGGCGCAAGACGGATCATCTTCACAGATACTCCTGGGATCACTCCCATATCCAGAATATGCTGGCGCAGTGCGCCGCTCCCGTTTACTTGTGTGATTACTGCGGATTGACCGGCGGATAATTCATTTAATTTCATATATAACTCCGATCATAAGTCAATTTTGTACATTATAGCACAGGATCGACGCTAACGGCGTTCTTTTTTGCGGAACTGCGGCCTTGCGAGGCAATTTTTTTACATTAACATGCAGTTTATCATTGCCTGTTTTGTGCCGGATAACTTCCTGGCCTTGCCTGGCAGTATGGAATTACGTAATTTTGAAATATTGCCAAAACGAGAATAGTACTTTATCCTTTTATTCTTTGACCTGCTGATTTAAGAATAGTTTTTCTCTTTTGTTTGGTGAAAAATATCCTTTTTTTATGTGTTTAGGTAAAACAGGAATAGTGGACTATTCTTGTTTTATCAAGATAAAGAAATTGCGAAAGAAAACTATTCTTATTTTCAGGGAATCATTAAATTACGGATAAAAACACAGCAGTCTGAATGAAACACTGCCGGACACATATATGGAAAGATATTACAGCTTAAAGTCTGCCGGCGGCAGTTTCGATCTTTTCATTTTCTTCAGATACCAGGGCAGCAGCTTCCACGATCTCATCCAGCTCCGGCTCGTCCAGGTCTGTCTGGCTCCCGGCTGTCTTCCGGAACTGGGAAGGGGTCATCTGGAAGTGTTTTCGGAACATTTTTCCGAAATAGGCGCTGCTCTCAAATCCGTTCCGGTAAGCAATATCCGTAATGCTGTCTTTGGTCGAGAGCAGATCGTTCCCGGCTTTATTCAGCCGGTATTCGATCAGATAATCTACAGGGGTCTTGTCACGGATCCGCCGGAAGGTACGTGTTGCTTCCCTGGTGGAGATGCTGGCGCTGGCTGCAATGTCTTCCAACGTGATCTTTTCCCGGTAATGACGGTGGATAAAAGCGATCATGTACTGCAGCCTGTCCTGTGTCTTCAAGCTGGTCCTGGTATGTCCCTGGGGATTTTCCATGACTTCCCGGATCAGCAGGAGCCAGGCTTCGGACAGGAGATTCCGGGTGGCAAACTCTGTGTTCTTTTCTGCCTGCAGTTCTTCGATCCTCTTCAGGATGCTGAGCAGAGCCTTGCCGGATTCGGTTTCTTCCGTAAATTTTACTATTTCTATATGCGGGTTTTTGATGATCGGGTTCAGATATTTGGTTTCGTAAATACTGTGAAAGTTGCCGCTCAGAAAGATCGGATGAAAGATATGACTGACCTCTGTGGTGCGGCCACGTTTCGCCGTACTGACTTTCATGTTCATGACATTGGTGTTGATAAAAAAGCCTTCCCCTGCTTCGATCGTATATTTGGAATTATTTGTAAAGACCCGGAGGGATCCTTTCTTTATATAGTTAAGTTCCAACTCCTCGTGCCAGTGCCAGGGGATCGTGTGATCGATCAGCTTGGACATGTCGTTGATGTTCATAACATAGGGGTATTCGGTTGTCATGCCGCTTATCTTTTCCAGCTGATTATAGTTAAGATTCAGTTCCATATAGACCCCTTTCTGTCGATTTCGTTATAATAAAGGAATATTTCATGGCCGGATAATACTAATTTTAGTCCATAAACATATATCTTTCAAGACAAAAAAGACGTAAAATACGGCACGTCAAAAAAAAACTCAAAGGAGGAACACTAAATGAAGCTTTACAATATCAAGAATGTGAAAGGTCTTGTTGAAACAGTCAATCATTGTGAAGGCCGCGTTGACATGGTACTCCCTTCTAAAAATATAAACCTGAACAACGCGGACGATCTTTTTGAGGTACTGGCACAGGTAGCGCCGGAAGAAGGTTTCAGAGAGATCGAACTGAATGTGGAAAAGAAGGA
>JAFRKZ010000179.1 GCA_017431485.1 Parasporobacterium sp.
CAGAAGGATCAGGATCGCAGCGTTCAGCACATTTCTGACCGGCTGGGTCGGATTCAGCGTCGTCAGCAGGTTGGACAGAAGGACCATGACCAGGGAACCGGCAATGCTTCCTTCATAGGTGCCGCTGCCGCCCGCAAATGTGGTCCCGCCGATGATCACGGCGATCAATGACATGTAAGCGTAATCATCGAAGATCTGGCAGCGGGCGGTGGACATGTACGCCGCTCCCAGCATGCCTGCAAATGCTGCCAGCATACCGGAGAATATATAGGACATGATCTGGATCTTCGTGACCCGGACGCCGTTCAGCCTGGCTGCTCCCGAGTTGTTGCCCACCATGTACAGCTGCTTTCCAAAACGGGATCTCTTCAGCAGATAAAAAACAATGGGCCAGACGATGATGGCATAGATCACGATCATCGGGATCACTCCAAAGATCTTGGATTTCACACTGGCGGAAAACAGGGGCGACGCCTTGCCGCTCAGGATACCCTGGGTCAGGATGTACTGCATGCGGGTGACGATATTGGAGATCGCCATGGTCACGATCATGGCCGGAAGCCCGATCTTTACGCAGCAGACACCGTTCAGAAAGCCTACCGCCGCACCGATCACCAGGGACAGAAGGAGCACCGTGATGAAATGTCCGTTCTCTCCTCTCATGGTATACGTGGTCAGAACTGCCGTGGAAGACATGATCGCGCCGACGGAGAAATCCATGCCGCCGCCGATGAGCACCATGGTCTGGCCTGCTGCCGGAATACTCAGGATGATGGTCAGCAGGATGATATTGCCGATGGCGACCGTATTGAATCCCCTGGGATTGATGATGATCGTAACCACATACAGGACCACGGCAATGATCAGCGCCATCAGCGCCGTATGGGTCTGCACAAACAGATTGATCTTCGAAAAGATATCTTTGTTGGCATTCGGATTAAAAGTCATGGTCTTATTGGACATTTTTTTCACCTCTCTTGAACTGGGCTTTCAGTCCCTGCTGCAATGTCTTACGCTGTTCTTTCGCGGTAACGATCGTCATCAGAAGGCCGCCGAAGATGATGATATCGGAGACAAAATTCTGCCAGTAGGATGTAACCGAAAAACCTGTAAAGATCTTTGACAGTAAAGTGAAAAAATAGTAAACCGTGTTCTGGATCAGGACCAGGAAACCGCCGCCGAATACGCCGCAGGACAAAGAGCCCCAGCCGCCCCAGCCCATACCGCCGATGATAGCGGCGGAGAGGGACTTGATGCCGTACTCTTCACACTGCAGCGGGTTGCCCGATGCGGACATCAGCGTCAGGCAGATACCTGCGACGCCTACGAAGAAGCCCTTGATCAGGAAGGCCTTCATCTGGACTTTTACCGGGCTGATGCCGGCTGCAAACGCATTTCTCTGACTCGTACCGACTGCATAGATATGCTTGCCGAAGGGTCTTTTGGAAATGAACAGCCAGATCAGCAGCACAGCTGCCAGGACCAGCGCAGCCACCGGGATGTAATCCAGGAATTTCAGGAACGCCGGCGCATCTTTGCCTCCGATCAGACCGTAGAGGGAAGACTGATAGGGTTTCCAGTATGTCTTGGGGACTGAGCCCTGGGGAACGTCCATGATCAGGACATTGATGCCCTTGACAAGATACGTCAGAGCGTAACTGGCCAGCAGGGCCGGGAGCCTCAGTACCGCGCAGCAGGCGCCGCAAAGGGCGGAAATGCCAAAGGCCGCCACCATGGCAACCAGCCAGCCTACCCATACGGGCGTTCCCCATTCCTGAGGAACCATGATGCAGACCACGTTAACAAGAGCGATCTGCACGCCGATGGAAACGTCCATCTGGCCTACCAGCAAAAGAAGGGCCTGACCGACCGTCACCAGGATGAAGGGCAGGTTGGTCATGAAAATGGACTTGAGGGCCGTCGGCTGGAAGAAGGACAGCATATTTCCGACCGTCACGCCTCCCGACAGGCAGGCGGACCATCCCTGGATCACAATGTTCAGCACCAGAACGACCAGGAACAGGATACAGCCGGTGAAGGCAGGTTTTCTTCGAAACCGTCTTAAGGATTCTCTCATTCCACAGCCTCCTTTCCGCCGGATTCCTGTACGCCCATCATGGCGGAGACCAGATGCTCCGCGGTCTTCGTTTCCCCTGCCAGTTCTGCCGCGACCTTGCCTTCATAGAAGACATAGATCCGGTCGGAAATGTTCAGCAGCTCTTCCGTGTCGCTGGCGGAAATGATGATGGTCATGCCGTTGGCGGCGCACTCTCTTAAGATCTCATGGATCTCCTGCCTGGAATGGATATCGACGCCTTTGGTGGGGTCGTCCAGAAGGAGCAGGTTGGGATTCATGGCGATCCATCTGGCTACAACCAGCTTCTGCTGGTTGCCGCCGGACAGGGAGCTGGCCGGATCCTTCAGCTTTCCGATCTTGATGTTGTATTTTTTGACCGCATCCTCTGAGAATTTCCGGACCTTCCGGGCAGACAGATAAGCAAACAGGGACTCCTTCGCGGAATTGCCCGCGAAGATATTTTCCGCGATCGTCCGGACATCGAAGATCGCCTCCTTGTTCCTGTCGCCGGAAATAAAGCCGATCCCGGCTTTGACACCGGCTGCGGGATCTTTGAATTTCACGGTCTTGCCCATGAACTCAATGGAACCGCTCTGGGGCTTTACCGCGCCGAGGATCGACCGGATCACCTCCGGCTGTCCCTGGCCCTCCAGCCCGCCGATACCGACGATCTCGCCTCTGTAGGCCTTCATGGAAATGTCTTTTACTTTGGGGTATACGGATATATCTTTCACATTTACAACGACCTCCCTGTCGTCCAGATGGGACAGGTCGCTTTCCCTGGCCTGTGCGTGTTTTGGCCGGGAACCGGTCATATAGTAAATGATGTCGTCAAGGGTAAATTCCGAAACCTGCCCGGAGATCACGGTCTCGCTGCTTCGCATGATCGTGATGGTGTCGCAGATCTCGAAGATCTCGTTCATTCTGTGAGTTACATAGACCATGGAGATCCCTTCTGCTTTCAGTTCCCGCATGATCCCGAACAGCGTTTCGATCTCATCATAATGAAGGGATGCGGTCACCTCATCCAGCAAAAGGATCTTCGGTTTTCGAAAGACTGCCTTGGCTACCTCCAGCATGCTCTGGGTAGAAGGCATCAGGGTCTGGACGTAATCGTCCGGATCACAGTCAATATGGAACCGGTCCAGCAGTTCCTGGACCTGCTGCCGGGAGGTCTTTTCATCCACCATTCCCGATTTCGTACAGATCTCACAGCCCAGCAGGATATTGTCCTTCACGGACATTGTCGGGATCAGGCTCAGATCCTGAAATGCCGTAGCAATATTTTCCCTGGCGGCGTCCGTACCGGAGTGGATGATCTTCTTGTCCCCGTCTATGAAGATCTCTCCTGCATTCGGCGCGACCAGACCTGCCAGCACTTTGACCATGGTGGATTTTCCGGATCCGTTGGACCCGGCCAGTGCCGCGATCTGTCCGTTTTCCACGGTGAGCGACGCCTTGTTCAGGGCGACCACTGCGCCGAATCGTTTATCAATGCCTTTCATTTCAAGCAATGACATTCACCTCCCAATTTGAAAAGCAGGCCGGCGGCAATCAAACCGCCGGCCTGTACGCTTTCCGGTCTTACTGAATCAAATTAGTTGAAGTAAGTATCCGCTACTTCCTGTTTGGTCAGCCAGAAGGTAATGGAATCTCCGGCTTCATAGCTGTTTGCATATTCTTCGATGGACTTGCCGTCGATCTGTGTTCCGTTTACAACATCTTCATCTGTGTAGCAGACTTTGGACTGGATCCAGATCTGGTGAGTATCTTCGAATCCTTCTGCAAATACGCCGTCCTTCAGCTCTTTGCCTTCATACAGGTTCAGAGCGAAGTTGAATGCGGTTGCGCCTACTCCTGGAGGATTGGACAGAACGATGTACTTGGTGACAACTTCGTCTTTGTTGACATCCAGCATCTTCTGCATGTAAGCACCGGTATCGCCGAAGCCGATGAATTTCGGATACGGAACGCCTGCAGCGTCGAATGCTTCGAATGCATTCTCTGCACACTGTGATACCAGAACGCCGTCAAATTCCACGCCGGAGTTCAGGATTTCTGCCATGGTCTGCTGAGACAGTGTGGTATCCCAGTCATGGTTACCTGTTGCAACAACTTCAAGGCCGTGCTCTTCGATCGCTTTCTCAAAGCCGCGCTGACGGTCTGTGTTGGCCTGATTGCCTTCCAGAGCAGCGATCATAACAACTTTAGCGCCTTCGCCGAGAGCTTCTCCTGCATAAGTACCGGTCTTGTATCCCAGATATTCCTGGTCGGTAAGGATGTTCAGAACGTCTACGTCGGTTGACATATAAGCACAGTCAGCATTGATATAGACGATGCCTGCATCCTGAGCGGCCTCGATGATCGGGTCAAGTCCGGTGGTAGCAACCGGGTCGTTGACGATGATGTCATAGCCTTCATTGATGGAGTTCTGCAGCTGCTGAGTCTCAGTACTCTGATCCCAGTTTGCCACGAAGGAGTTGTAGCTTACATCATAGCCATAGTTGATAGCGTCTGCTGCTGCCTCCTGCATATCCAGTTCGTAACGAACACGATACGGGTTGCCTTCCACGACTGCGTTGTGGGAAGCGAGCTTGAGGGCTTTGGTCTCACCCTCTCCTGCCATTGCTGTTCCCGCAAAAGCAAGTACCAGTGCTCCGGCAA
>JAFRKZ010000180.1 GCA_017431485.1 Parasporobacterium sp.
CAGATCGGGAGCCTGTACGAAACCGGCAGCTACCGGGAAATGCTGCACCAGATGAAAGTACAGCGCTGCACCCTCATAGAGCAGATGCATGAGAGCCAGCGAAAGGTAGACCGCATGGACTTCCTGATCCGGAATCAGGAAAAACAGATGAAGTAAGAGAAAGCGAGGACAAGGATCATGATGAAGAAAGAAGAACTGAAGCTGACGCAGGACTGGGATAAGACCTTCCCGAAGAGTGACAAGGTGGATCACTGCAAGGTGACCTTCGTGAACCGCTATGGTATTACCCTGGCGGCAGATATGTATGTACCGAAGGATGCGGAAGGAAAGCTTCCCGCCATCGCCGTCTGCGGCCCCTTCGGCGCGGTCAAGGAACAGTGCGCTGGTCTTTACGCACAGACCATGGCAGAAAGAGGATTTCTTACCATCGCTTTTGATCCGTCCTTCACCGGTGAGAGCGGCGGTAATGTCCGTTACATGGCTTCTCCGGATATCAATACGGAAGACTTCATGGCAGCAGTTGATTTTCTGTCCCTCTGCGATAAGGTCGATCCGGAGCGCATCGGCATTATCGGCATCTGCGGCTGGGGCGGCATGGCGCTTAACACAGCAGCGCTGGATACCCGCATCAAAGCAACCGTCGCTTCCACCATGTACGACATGACCCGCGTCAATGCCAAAGGCTACTTTGACAGTGAGGACAGCGAGGAAGCCCGCTATCAGAAGAGAGCGGCGATGTGCACACAGAGGCTGGCGGACCTGAAAGCCGGTGAATATACGCTCGGCGGCGGTGTGGTCGATCCGCTTCCGGAGGACGCGCCGTACTTCGTAAAGGACTACTATGATTACTACAAGACGGATCGCGGTTACCACACAAGGTCCCTCAACTCCAACGGCGGCTGGAACGTTATCGGATGCGAGTCCTTCCTGAACCAGCCGATCCTGAAGTATACCAATGAGATCCGTTCCGCGGTGCTGGTCATGCACGGCGACAAAGCACACTCCTGCTATTTCGGTAAGGATGCTTATGCGGATATGGTAAAGGACAGCAAGTATACGGACAACAAGGAACTGCTGATCATTCCGGGCGCTTCCCACACGGACCTTTACGACGGCGGCGGTAAGGACGCGATCCCCTTCGATAAGCTCCAGAGCTTCTTCACGGAATACTTGAAATAAGACGGATACGGAGGCAGGCCATGAACAGGAAAAAGATTATATCCGTCATTCTGACTCTTTTGCTGCTCCTGGCCTGCGTTACTGCCTGTCAGGCAGCAAATCCCGGACAAACGACGGATCCGGAAACCTCTCAGGCAGAGGAAATGACGGGTAATGAAATGCAATCGGAGCCTGATCCGGCTGCCGGGGAAGAAACCATGATCTACGCGCATATTGGAGATAAAACACTTACGATCAAGCCGGAAAGTAATTCCTCCGCGAGGGCTTTTGTGGAACTTCTGCAAAGTGGCGGCCTCACGGTCGACATGCACGATTATGGCGGTTTTGAGAAGGTCGGACCGCTGGGAACGACACTTCCGACAAACGATGAACGTATCACGACAGAACCGGGCGATGTGATCCTTTATCAGGGAAACCAGATCACGATCTACTATGACACCAATACCTGGAGCTTTACGCGTCTTGGAAAAGTACAGGGTATGTCCCCGGAAGAGATCCGGGATGCGCTTGGGGACGGCGATCCGACAGTGGTTTTCTCTCTGAAGAACAGTGGAGAATCTACAGCAGCCGTTGGAGAGTTCAACTTTGAAAAACGTACGGTTCTTTTAAACAGCGGCTATACCATGCCGATCCTGGGTCTCGGAACCTACGCACTCGATCATGATACCTGCGTGAATTCGGTAAAAGCCCTTCTGCAAAACGGCGGACGGCTTATCGATACGGCCTATATGTATCACAACGAAGAAGCTGTCGGGGAAGGTATCCGGCAGGCCATGGAGGAATACGGCATTCCCCGGGAGGATATCTTCGTGATCACGAAGCTCTATCCGAACCAGTTTTCGGAGCCGGAAGCCGCGATCGAGATGGCGCTCGAGAAGCTCGATATCGGCTACATTGACATGATGCTTCTCCATCATCCTGGAACGGATGATGTGAAAGCATACAAAGCCATGGAGACGTATGTGGAGCAGGGAAAGATCCGGTCCCTGGGCCTTTCCAACTGGTATATAGAGGAACTGACTGATTTTCTGCCGCAGGTCAACATCATGCCGGCATTGGTACAAAACGAGATCCATCCTTACTATCAGGAGCAGGATGTGGTCCCATTTATCCAGGAAAAGGGTATCGTAGTCCAGTGCTGGTATCCTTTGGGCGGCCGGGGCCATACGGCAGAGCTTCTCGGCGATGAGACGATCCGTTCCATCGCGGAAGCCCATGGCGTATCCTCTGCCCAGGTCATCCTCCGCTGGGATCTGCAGCGGGGCATCGTGGTGATCCCGGGCTCCTCCAATCCGGAGCATATCAAAGAAAATCTGGATCTGTTCGGATTTGCGCTTACGGATGAG
>JAFRKZ010000181.1 GCA_017431485.1 Parasporobacterium sp.
AGAGACATGGCTAAGATCGTATTGTGAAGGCCCGGTCCCAGCACGCTGACCAGGGCGATGACAAACACGGTGGAAGGGATGGCCATTACGATGTCCGTGAACCGGGTGATCACCATATCCACCCATCCCCCCGCGAAACCGGAGATCACGCCAAGCACGATCCCGATGACCGCAACAATGAAGATCACCCAGAAAACGATCAGCAGCGACGTCCTGCCGCCATAGATCAGCCGGGACAGAATGCACCTGCCAATCTGATCCGTTCCCAGCGGATACTCCGCATTGCCGGGATTCAGGGAATCTCCGTAATTCGTCGCCAGCGGATCGTGCGGAGCAATGACCGGGGCAGCAACCGGAACCAGGATCAGCAGAACGGCCAGAATAAACCAGATCATAAAAGCCGGGGTTTTTAACGCTTTTCTGACATAAATGTTCATTTGCCGTCACCTCCCAGCCGGATCCGCGGATCCAGGATCTGATAGGAAAGATCCACCAGCAGATTGACGATGACATAGATGAACGCCATCCACAGCACATACCCCTGAATGACGGGATAATCCTTGATCGAAATGGCTTCTACCGCCATCTTGCCGACGCCCTGCCATTCAAAGATCGTCTCCACGATAGTGGCGCCGCCCAGCAGCGCCCCGATGGACATCCCGAACATCGTGATCACGGAAAGCAGCGAATTGGGTAGGATCTGCGTCCATATGATCCGGGACCTTTTATATCCCAGTGCCCGGCTTCCGGTCAGATAGTCTTTGTTCATTTCTTCCAGCATGCTGCCTCGTACCCGGCGGATATAGATGGAGGTCATCCAGAACGCAAGCGTCACCGCCGGGAGGATGAGATGCTTCAGATCGCCGCTTCCCATGATGGGAAGCCATTTCAGCCGGACCCCGAACAGGATCATAAGCAGCATTCCCACCCAGAAACTGGGCATGGAAACGCCGAAGAAGGAGATAAACCGAAACAGATAGTCAACCCATTTATTCTGCCGGGAGGCGCACAGCACCCCCAGCGGAACGGCGAAGAGCACAGTCAGTACCAACGTGGCTGCGGTCAGCAGCAGTGTATTGGGGATCCTGCGGGAAATCTGATACCAGACACTGGTGGAATAATAGTAAGATTCCCCCAGATCACCCTGCAGCACTCTGCCCAGCCAGCGGGCATACTGGACAAGAAACGGATCATTCAGCCCCATCTCTTCCTTCACCTTTTCCAGCTGTTCCCTGTCCGGCACCGCGCCCATCCGTTCATATTTCAGAGTCACCGGATCGGAAGGAGACAGATACGTCAGGGAAAACGTAAAAAAGGACAGGATCAGCATGATGGGAATGACAAACAGAATTCTCCCGATGATATATTTTTTCATATTCTTCCGGTCCCCCGCATAAAGTTTTCAAATAAAAAAATTGCGCATGCACGAAAAAACCATGCAGGCGCAATCAACCTTCAAGCAAACACGAATCATGGTACAGGCATAAATCGCATCTTCCATCATGTATCTGACTTGCCGCTCATGAAACGGCGCACAGTGACCGACTCGTGGGTTCTTACCCCTTTCCATGTTCCTTATGATGATCTATAAGGCAAGGAAGATTTTCTGTATTATTTTTTTATAATATACCACACATTATTCCGAATTTAAAACAATATTTTAAAATTATTGCGTCTCCCTTTTCACGATCCGCTTGCGCCACCCTCCTGATCTGGCAGAGATCCTGGCATATTCGGCAGGCTAAGGCAAGTAAAAGAAAACTCTTACTCATTTTCTGCTATTTTAAAATCGAAACATAAACGAAACTAAAACTGTTCGCAGACGAAAGAAAAAATTGACAATCCAAAATCTAAAGCGTAATATTTTTTGTATGAAACGTACAAATTCGTATGATTTCCAATTTATCAGAAGGTAAGAAAGGAGTTAGGTATTATGAAAAGATTTACATCCATCATTTTGGCGATCATGCTGATTGTCGGCACCTGTGCATTCGCAATTACCGCAAATGCAGCAGAGAAAGACCTGAATTTCGTTATCATTCCGAAATGTGTTCATGAATGGTTTGACGCTGTAAACCAGGGTGCGCAGAAGCAGGCAGAAGTACTCAGCGAGCAGCTGGGCGTTAAGGTAACCGTTGACTACAGAGCTCCTTCCGCAGCTGATGTAACAGAACAGAACACCATTCTGGAGCAGGCTGCAGCAACACAGCCGGATGGTATCGCAATTGACCCGGTCGACTATGAAGGCAGCAAATCCGTTATCGAGGAGATCCAGGCAATGGGTATTCCGGTAATGCTGTTTGATGCAGTGGTAGAAGGCTCCGGTCTTTCCTCCGTAGGCAATAACTTTGCGGAGCAGGCAGCTCTCGAGGCAGAAAGACTGGTGGAACTGCTTGGCGGTGAAGGCAAGGTAGCTGTTATGCACGGCGTTCCTACAGCTCCGACCCATATCGAAAGATATGAAGCACATATGGCTGTTCTGGAGAAATATCCGGGCATCGAGATCATCGATGGCGGTGCTTCCCAGGATGATGTACAGACTTCCCAGCAGCAGGCAGCAGCAGTTATCGCTGCAAACCCGGACCTGAAGGGATATCTGTGCTGCGACGGCGCTGCTCCCATCGGTATCTCCGCAGCGATCGAAGAAGCCGGCAAAACTGAGGATATCACATTCGTAGGCGCTGAGAACCTGGCACAGATCCTGCAGTACATCAAAAAAGGCACGATCGTATGCTCCTACTCGACCATGCCGCAGATGCAGGGTTCCATGACCGTTCTGATGCTTTGGGAAATGTCACTGGGACAGCCGGTTCCGGAATTTGTTAATACCGGTATCCTTTACATTGACCAGGATAACATTGATGAGTGGATCGAGATCGTCGGCACTGGAGAATGATCGTTCGGATCAGACAACCTGGAACTAAGCATTTTTACATGATGAAATAACTTGTGTGACGGCTGGAGGCGGGCTTTTGACAGTCTGCCTCCGGAACGTCATTTTTCTTTCTTACGGATAAACAAAGATGAGGTAAACCATGAGCGTTTTGGAGGCAAAGAGCATCACAAAAACCTTTCCCGGTGTAAAAGCACTGGAAAACGTGGATATCTCCTTCGAGCTGGGAAAGATCCATTGCATTGTAGGAGAAAACGGTGCCGGGAAAAGCACGTTGATCAAATGTCTGACAGGAAACTATGAACCGGACAGCGGTGAGATCCTGATCGGCGGCAGTTCTGCCAAAAATGACAGAAAGCTGTTTCAGAGGATTGCCTATGTACCGCAGGAGATCGATCTGTTTCAATACATGACCGTGGCCGAAAACCTGTTTATTCCTTTTGAGCGGGCCGGGATCAAAGGCCGGATCAGACACCGCAGGCTGGAAGAAAAAGCAGCCCCAATCCTGGAGAAATTTCACATTACTGCGAAAGGATCCGATATTGTCAAGGATATCTCGGTTTCCGAACAGCAGCTCCTGCAGATCGCCAGAGCCGTTTCCCTGGAAGAATATGATGTTCTTATCCTGGATGAACCGACCACCTGTCTGACAACAAAAGAAGCGCATCAGCTGTTTGAGATCGTAAACAGCATTAAGGCGGAAAACAAGGCGATCATTTTCATTTCCCACAAGCTGGATGAAGTATTCGAACTGGGCGACACCATCAGTGTTTTTGTCAACGGCCTGAAGGTGGCTACGGAACCGCTGTCAGACGTGGATATCAACTGGGTCGTTGAACAGATGACCGGAAAAGTCATTGATTACCAGGAAATGTTCCATTCCGGCAATGTCACGGAGGAGACCATCCTGGAAGTGGAGAATCTTTCCGGCAAGGATTTCCATCATATCAGTTTCCAGCTGAAAAAAGGAGAGATCCTCGGTTTTTCCGGACTGGTGGGTGCAGGCAGGAGCGAGCTGATGCAGGCCATTTTCGGGTACCTTCCTGTCTATGAAGGAAATATCAGTTCCCGCGGTAAAAAATGGAAAAAGAACGATACGCACGCTTCTGTCGCAAACGGGATGTTTTATCTTCCGGAAGAACGTAGAAGCCAGGGAATCCTGCCGGAGCTCAGCGTTTCCGTCAATGCCTCCATGAATTCCCTGAACAGGCTGAACAGATGGAACGGGATATCCCGAACCAAAGAAAAGGCTTTGGTCACGGAGATCGTAGAAGAATACAACATCAAAACATCTGATTTCGACAAGGAGATCAAATTCCTTTCCGGCGGAAACCAACAAAAGGTGATCGTGGGACGCTGCACCAGTTCCGATCCCGAGATCCTGGTCTTTGATGAACCCACCAAGGGCATCGATATCGGTGCCAAAACAGATATCTATAAACTGATGAAACGCCTGGCGGAACAAGGCATTGGCATTATCCTGATATCCTCTGAAATGGACGAGATCCGGAAATGTTCCAACCGGATCATCTGCATGTATCAGGGAAGTATGACCGGTGAATTTGACGGAAATGCAAATAAAGACACGATTTTGAAAGCAATTCTGGGAATTGGGCAGGAAACAAAGGAGGAAGATCATAATGCAGGATAATATGATGAAAGATACCAACAGAAGCGGGTTTGTGAAAAAACTCCTGAAAAATAATGTTACGCTGATCCTCGGCGTGCTGATCCTGATGATCGTCGTTGCATCGGTCTTCTCGCCTCATTTCCTGACGCTGTTTAATCTGCAGTCACTGATGCGTGACCTGGCGTTTATCGGAATGATCGCGGTGGCGCAGTCGCTTCTGCTGCTGATCGGTGAGCTTGATCTTTCCGTCGGCAAAACCGCCACATTATCCGGCGTCTTCGGCGGACTTCTGATGACAACACTGCACGTCAATCCATTCCTGTCATTTTTCCTGGCTCTGATATCCGGCGCGATCTTAGGTGCCATCAACGGAATGCTGGTCTCCGGTCTACGTCTGAATGCCATGGTTACCACTATTGGTATGCAGTCTCTGTACGGAGGCATTACGCTGGTCATCACAAAGGGAAAAGCCATTACAAACATTCCGGAAGAGATCTTCTTCCTGGGAAAAGGAAGTCTCGGTCCGATCCCAATCCCATTTATCTTCATGATCGTGGTGCTGATCTGTATTCTCTATTTTACTCAAAGGACCAGGACCGGCCGTTATATCTATGCTATCGGCAACAGCAAAGAAGCCAGTAAGCTGATGGGCATCCGGGTGAACCGGATCCGGGTGCTGCTGTACAGTATTGTCGGATTCATTTCCGCATTGGCAGGAATGCTCTATGTAGCACGACTCGGATCGGCACAAGCGGCCATTGGAAACAGCTGGCCGATGAATTCCATCGCAGCCGGCGTGATCGGCGGTGTTGCCCTTACAGGCGGCGTCGGAACACCTTTCGGTGCCCTGATCGGTGCCGCTATTATATGCGTGATCTCCAATGTGATCGTTCTGTTCGGCGTCAATGTGTACTGGCAGGAAGCAGTCAGCGGTCTCGTAGTAGTTGTGGCAATCGCCCTTCCGTCGCTCCTGAAGATTATTCGTGAACGTAAAATGATCAAGAAATAAAAGCATATCGCAAGAGGTGAATATCATTGAAACAATATATTATCGGAATTGATTCCGGGACCTCCGGTATAAAAGCGGTCTTATTTGATACAGACGGACAGGAGGTCGCCAAAAAGGGCTTCCCTCTGCAGGCATATATTCCCAGAGAAGACATGTATGAAGAAGAAATGGATGAGATCTGGGAAAAAGCAAAGATCTGTGTAACGGAAGTCGCAAAAGCGGTTGATAAAGATGCGATCATCGGACTCGGCATGACGGCACAGGCAGACGGTCTGTGGATCGTAGACGAGAACATGAAGCCGGTACGCAGGGGCTGCTGTTTCTGCGACGGAAGATCCGGGGAATTCGTGGAACAGTGGCAGGCAGACGGCACGATTGAGAAACTGTTCGAGGTCACAGGAACCTGGCTGTTTACCGGAAACCAGAACGGGATCGTCCGCTGGATGGACAAATACGAACCGGAAACGGTCAGGAAAAGCAGATGGTTTCTGCACCTGAAGGACTATCTGTATTACCAGTTTACCGGCGTGATCTCCACCGATGCTTCCGACCAGTCGCTTGTGCTGCTGGATCAGAAAAAGAGGGATTATCTGGAGGATGCCTTCCGTCTCTGCGGAATTGAAAAGTATCGGGAAAAATATCCCCCCATCAGGACCCCGAAGGAAAACTCCTGCCTGATCCGTCCGGAACTTGCAAAAGAACTGGGCCTGACAGAAAACGTCCTGATCACCTCCGGCCCCACTGATGTGGATGCTTGTGCGCTGGGAAGCGGCGTAGTGGAAAAAGGAGAATGCTGCTCGATCATGGGCACCGCTGCATTGCACGAAATGGTACTGGATGAACCGCTTCAGGATCAGATCCACAGCGGAATGACCATGACCCATGTGATGGAAGGCCGCTGGCTGAGACTGATGGCCTCTCTAGCGGGAACGCCCAATCTGGAATGGATGCTGAAAACCATCGGAACCGGGATATCACAGGAAGCAGAAAAACAGGGTAAAAATGTGTATTCCTACATGGAAGAACTGATCGAAACAGTTCCCATCGGATCCAACGGCGTCATGTACCATCCGTACCTGCTGACCGGCGGGGAAAGAGCGCCGTTTACGGAACCGAGAGCCAGGGCCAGCTATACCGGTCTCGGAGTCGGAAATACGCTGGCAGATATCGTCCGCGCAACCTATGAAGGAGTTGCCTTTGCAATGCTGGACTGCTACAGCCATATGCCCCTTCCGGTGAAGCGGATCGTAGTCTGCGGCGGCGGGGCGAAGAGCGCTGTGTGGTGCCAGATTTTTGCGGACGCCGTCGGAATGGAGATCATCACGATCCGGGGAGAAGAATTAGGCGCCCGCGGGGTGATGATGAACAATGCGGTGATCCAGGGCCTTTATCCGGATTACAAGACCGCTGTTGACTCCATCGTCCGGGTAGATAAAGTCTATCGACCGATCGAGGAAAACCATAAACAGTACCTGAAGTTCTATGAATTATATAAGCTGATCCGTAATTCCCTTCACGATGCATGGAAGCTGAGGGCAAAGCTGTTTGAGGATTAAACCATGATGTATATAGATATAAAATGTGCTATTATAGATGTGTGCAGAAAAATGGTCTCGGAAGGTTATTTCATAGGAACCTGGGGCAATGTCAGCGCCCGCGAAGGAGACCACATCATTCTGACACCCAGTCGTATTGAATATGACAAGATGAGGCCTGAAGACCTGGTGGTCATTGACCTGCAGGGTAATATCCTGGAAGGAAACCGGGTTCCCACATCCGAAAAGGAAGTGCATCGGCAGATCTATCTCCGGCGGAAGGATATTCGGGGGATCGTTCATTCTCATACAGAGAAGGCAATGAGCGTATCATCCATGTCCATTCCTTCGGTTCCCTGCGTGGTAGAAGAAATGTCACAGCTTCTCGGAGGAGAGATCCCGGTTACCGACCGATACATTCCGGCGGAACAGCATCTGGAACTCGGGCTGGCGGCAGCCGATGCGATCCGGGATAAAAAAGCAGTCATCCTGCGCAACCACGGAGGCGTCGCCTGCGGCAAACATCTTGCAGAAGCAGTACTGGCAACTTATGTAATGGAAAAGGCCTGCGGTATCTACTTGAACATTCGAGACCAGGCTATCAGCATCATTCCGGAACAATATGTTATGTCGGAACATGACCGATATCTGCACAGATACGGACATGAGATCAGTTAAACGGCAGTAGCGCAGATCCAGCTTTTCTGATACATTGATTGTCACGGCTTTATGAAATGTTAAGAAAGAAGTAATGAAATGAAACGATCAGAAAGGTTAGCTGCCATAAAGAGAATGACTGATGAACGGCATCAGATCGAATTGACGGAACTGAGCAGATTATTTGATGTTTCCGTGGTAACGATCCGAAAAGATGCGGATATACTGCAGGAGAGAAACAGTATCCGGCGTATTCACGGCGCCATTGTCTCACTTGCTGATGAAGCGGCTGAAAAAAACGATGTCTATAAAAGGCTGACCAGGCCGGACAAACAAAAAGAAAAGATCGGGAAGATTGCATCCGAGATGATCAGTGGAACCGGATGGATCTTTATCGGGCAGGGTTCCACCTGCTATCATGTGGCAAAGGAACTGGCCAGATATGACGGCGTCAATGTCCTGACAAACAATCTTCTGGCAGCCGAAGCTATGACGCAGAATGACAGGACCAACGTAGTCGTGATCGGCGGCAACCTGATCCACAGCCACTTATACATGGCAGGCGAAATGTTCCAGCGGAACATGGTGGATCTGCATATTTCCTGTGCTTTCATGGGGATCGGCGGGATCGACCAGAATGCAGGATACACAGTGAATTATTCTTCGGAACTGGTGGTATTTGATACGGTACAGAAAATCTCTGATAAACTGATCCTTGTGGCAGACTCAGGGAAATTCGACAAAAAACGATTCTTAAGCCTGGGCGGCCTGGATTATGCCGACACACTGATCACCGATGAAAAACCGCCGGAGCCATATGATACATATTACAAAGAACACGGGATCAAAGTACTGTATTGATCCGTATGGAGGAGAAAGATGAAAGTGATCATGGGAGCTGACCAGATGGGATTCGACCTCAAGAATGCCATTAAGGAAGATCTGATCAAACGCGGCTATGAGATCACGGATGTAAATCCGGATGCACCAATCCTCTATCAGGATGCGGCCAAGCTGGTAGCCAGAGGGGTGCAGAGCAAGGAGTATGACCGTGGGATCGCTATCTGCGGAACCGGAATGGGAGTCAGCATTATCTGCAATAAACATCGCGGCATCTATGCAGCTCTTTGTGAAAGTATTTATCAGGCCTGGAGATCCAAGGTTGTCAACAATACCAATGTATTATGCATGGGCGGATTTATCATCGGTCATGAACTGGGCCGGGAAATGGCAAGGGCCTGGCTCGAGGCAGAGTATATGGTCGGACTGGATCCCAAAATGGCCGAGATTGTCGGAAAGGAATTCCAGGAACTGGTGAGATTCGAGGAAGAGATCTTCGACTAATC
>JAFRKZ010000182.1 GCA_017431485.1 Parasporobacterium sp.
AGAAGTACCTGCTGCTGTAGATTTCACAGGGAAACAAATCCTGCTTGCAGAAGATAATGAAATGAACCAGATGATCGCGGTGGCGATCCTGGAAAATTCCGGCTTTACGATCGACATCGCATCAAACGGAGAGGAAGCCGTGAAAAAAATGGAGCAGGCTCCGGCGGGAACATATGATGTGATCCTGATGGATATTCAGATGCCGATCATGAACGGATATGAGGCGGCAAAGAGAATTCGCGCGATGGAGGATCAGAAGAAAGCAGAGATCCCGATTGTTGCCGTCACTGCCAATGCCTTTGAAGAGGACCGGAAGATCGCGCTTGAAGCGGGAATGAACGGCCATCTGGCAAAGCCGTATGATATCGGTGCCATTATGCAGACGCTATCGGAAATATTGAAATAGTTTATCAAAACTGTTGATGTGGATAGTAAATTACAGCTGCCCCGGGAGAGTCCGGGAAATCTGATGCATTCCTGAAAAGCATATTGACAAAACCAGAAAGCTCCTATATAGTAGCAATATAATACTATATAGGAGCTTTTGCATGAGAATAAATGGTGGTTTTCAGGTCTCCAAGATCAAGCAGCTTGGGGACCGTATATTTGAAAAGATTCTGGCAGAACGAGGCATAGAGGCTTTCAACGGCGCTCAGGGACGGATCCTGTATGTCCTCTTCCAGGAGGATGGTGTGCCAATCAAGACGGTTTCCGAAAAGTGCGGATTGGCGATCACATCGCTGACAACCATGCTGGAAAGGATGGAGAAAAACGGACTGATCCAGCGCAGACAGGATTCCGCAGATAAGCGGAAGACGCTTCTCTTCCTGACAGATAAGGCCAGAGATCTGGAAGAGGATTATATCGCTTTATCTGAAGAGATGGGCGATATCTACTATCAGGGCTTTACGGCAGATGAAGTGAAGGCTGCGGAAGAATATCTGGACCGGATCCGTCTGAACCTGGAAGGATGGCAGCCGAAATGAGCAAGTGTATCAAAGACCTGATCAAGAACCTGAACCTGGTGATCGGCTGTCCGATCGGTTGTGATTACTGCTATGCCCGGAACAACTGCCGAAGATTCCACATCACAGATGATTTTTCCAAACCGGAGTACTATGAGCAGAAGATCAAAATTCTGGAGCGCGAAAAACCAGGTAATTGGCTGCTGACCGGTATGAGCGACTTATGCGCATGGAAGGACGAATGGCTTCAGGCTGCCTTTCAGAAACTGAAGGAGAATCCTCAGCATGAAGCTATTTTCCTGTCAAAGCGGCCGGATCTTCTGAAAATCGATACAGACCTTCCCAACGCCTGGTTTGGCGTAACGATCACCAGAAAATCGGATCTTTGGCGGCTGCAGGTACTGAAGAAAAATGTCAAAGCCAGGCACTTTCATGTGACATTTGAACCGCTTTTTGATGATCCAGGTGAGGTGGATCTGACAGGGATCGACTGGATTGTGGTTGGCACGATGACCGGAGCAATGAAGAAGAAAGTACATACGGAACCGGCGTGGGCCTACGGCCTTACTGAGCAGGCTCATGCATTGGAAATTCCGGTTTTTATGAAGGAAGACCTTGTGCCGATTATCGGTGAAGAAAACATGGTGCAGGAACTTCCTGACGCATTTAATAAAGTTTTGGAGGGCGCTGGACGTCCAGTGGACGTCCGTTCAGCGCGGACCGGAATGGAATGGAGACCAGAAAAATGCTGAATCCTGAGATCAAAGTTGGACATGTAGAAACAAAAAGCGTCATGACCAAATCGAACGCTCCTCTTGGAGGATACGCGGTCAATCCCTATGTTGGCTGTACCCATGGCTGTAAGTATTGCTACGCGTCCTTTATGAAGCGGTTCACAGGGCATACGGAGGAATGGGGAACCTTCCTGGACGTAAAGGAATGGCCCGCCATCAAAGATCCGAAGAAGTATGCCGGGCAGAAGGTCATTATCGGTACGGTTACGGACGGTTATCTCCCACAGGAGGAGATTTATGGCAGGACCAGAAGCGTCCTGGAGGAATTGAAGGACAGCGGCGCGGATATCCTGATCTGTACAAAGTCCGATCTTGTGCTCCGCGACCTTGATCTTCTGAAGGAAATCAATCAGAAGAACATGCTGACGGTATCCTGGTCAGTCAACACACTGGACGAAGACTTCTGCGAAGATATGGATGATGCTGTCAGTATCGAACGCCGGCTTGCGGCCATGAAGCAGGTTTACGATGCAGGTATCCGGACGGTCTGCTTTATATCCCCGGTATTCCCCGGGATCACGGATATCGAGGCGATCATTGAACGCGTGAAGGATCAGTGTGATCTGGTATGGCTCGAAAATCTGAACCTGCGCGGCGGCTTCAGAAAGATCATCATGGATTATATCACTGAGAAGTACCCGGATCTTTTTCCGCTCTATGAAGAAATCTACGGCAAGAAGAACCGCAGCTATTTCGAAACGCTGGAGAAGAAGGCTGAAGAGATCGCAAGGAAATACGGCTGTCGGTTCGTGGATAATGAGACACCGTACGAGAGAGTCCCGCAGGGCCATCCCACCATCGTGGATTACTTCTATCACGAAGAGGTCCGCGGAACCGCCAACAGCGGCAAGAGAAACAAGAAGACGGATTAAATATCAGTACATACACACAGCCGGAGGCCAAAGTCTCCGGCTGTACTGATCTTCAAGGGAAACATATCCTTTTCCCAGAAAGATTGAAAAATAGTAATTGACATATGTCAGATTTGGGTTTATGATGTTTTTGACATATGTCAGAAAGGAGAACTTATGCCGAGACCATTACGATGCCGCAGAATAGAGCAGCTCCCGGTCTACCGAAGCTTCTCGCCGGATGACACCGCAGCCATAGATAATGTCCTGATGACCGTTGACGAATTTGAAGCACTCAGGCTCCTGGACAATGAAGGCCTTACACAGGAGGCCTGCGCGTCCAGGATGAATATCGCCAGGACGACTGTCACAGCTATTTACGACAGCGCGAGGAAAAA
>JAFRKZ010000183.1 GCA_017431485.1 Parasporobacterium sp.
CGGGATCGTGGCCGGCATTGCATAATTCTACGCATGTATGCGAACCAATAAAGCCGGCTCCGCCTGTCAGCAGAATTCTCATTGGAAATCTCCCTTCAATTAAAGTACAGGAGGATAGCTGCCGTTGTCGTGAAGCTTTTTGAGCTCGGACGCGACGTATTCCTTATCTTCCTTGTAGGTGACGCCGAACCAGACGGCATTGGTGGAAAGGACTTCCACCTGCAGGCCCTGGGTATGCATGAGATTGTCAACCAGGGCGGGAAGAAGACATTCCTTCTTCAGCGGATCGCCGGAATTGTCCTTCAGGAAATCGGAAAGGTATCTGATTCCGGCATCGAAGAAGGAGGGCGTGAAGCCCCACATGTTCATGGAAACAAGAGCGTCGGGATCCAGAATGACGCCGTTGGGATCATCGTGAATGTCACGGATGGTGCCGTCCGGGAAGGGCAGGATGCTGTAGGTTTCGACGACCTTAACCAGATGGCCGGTTTCATCTTTTGTACAGATGCCGCGGGTCACGTGGCCGTTTTTGGAAATGGTGTTTTTCAGATAATAGGCGACCATGGAAGCCTTGTTCTCTTCATTCGCGATGCGGTGCAGGCAGTCAGCCATTGCTTTGAAGGCATCCTTGCCGTAGTAATCGTCCGCATTGATGACGGCAAACGGCTCATGTATCTTATCTTTCGCACAAACGACAGCATGGACCGTTCCATAAGGCTTCGCTCTGTCAGCCGGCGGGACGAAACCGTCGGGCAGTGTGTCATATTCCTGGAACGCGTAATCTACTTTGACTTTTTTTGCAATCTTGTCACCAATCATCTCACGGAAGGTATCGGCCATGCTCTTGCGGATGACAAAGACCACCTTGTCAAAGCCGGCTTCCACTGCGTCATAAATGGAATACTCCATCAGGATCTCACCGTTGGGGCCGATCCTGTCAATCTGCTTGTTGCCACCATACCGGGATCCCAAACCTGCGGCCATGATAAGAAGAGTTGTGTTCATTGATGCTTACCTCCATTCACCTATTGATATCGGGTAATTCTTTGACACCCTGAGTGTTTACACTCCGGGTGATCATATCCTGAGGCGGGGTATACTTGTATCCCCGGACCGGATTGACTTGCTGACACGCTGCCTGTTCGCCGGTTTCAGGCGGCGTATTGTTGTTGTGATATCCGCGGATGACAGGATCCTCCCGGATGACTGTCTGAGACTGTGTGCTGAATTTCTGGAATCCGCGAGCAGCATCCTTTTTCAGAGCTGCCTGACGGGCTGTCTGGCCAGGTGAACGCTGAAACCCTTGCGTTGAATCCGGCTTCAGCAGGACCGTAAACGTTCGGAGGATCAGTTTCACATCCAGCCAGATCGAGAAGCTCTCAATATACATCATATCGAGCATCAGCTTATCCTCAGCGGATGTGTTGTAACGTCCTTCGATCTGCGCATAACCGGTCAGGCCGGCTTTCATCTTTTCCCGGTAAACGAAGGCCGGCAGTTTGGTCTTATATCGGGCGACGTTGGCCATCATTTCAGGCCGGGGCCCGACAATGGACATATCACCGACAAGGATATTATAGAACTGGGGGAGCTCATCCAGGCGGTAGCGGCGGAGGAAAGAACCGATCTTTGTAATCCTGGGGTCATTCTCCGCAACGGAAACCTGGATGTCGTTCTGGCTGCTGTTGGGAGCCATGGTCCTGAACTTCCGGATGATGAAGGTGCGTCCGTTTGCCGTCACGCGAGGCTGGGTGAAAATGACAGGGCCGCCATCTTCCGCTCTGATCAGGATCGAAATAATCAGGAGAAGGGGAGAGAGGAGTACGAGAGCCAGAACCGAGAGGATGATATCACCGAAACGCTTTACGAAACGCTGGAAGACGGTGATCTTGTTATACTCCATGGCAAGGAAGGCAGCATCATCAACGATGGCGGGACGCGCATTACAGAGCATAATATCTTCCAGCTGCGCCTTGCACATGACGTCCTTCCGGTCATTGTAACAGATTTTCAGGAGGGCAAACTTTGCGCCTTCGGGAACATTCCCGAGGAAGATTACATCCGCGTTCTTGATCCGACGGTCCAGATCCGGCACATTATAAAGAACGACATCATTTACCCGCCACTGGAGATAATAGCGCCCGATTTTCTGCCGCATATCCGCCTCCTGGGAAGGAGACCCGAGGATGACCAGGCAACTGCGAGGCGGGGTAAAGTTGAAATAAATCTGATTGCCAATGCGGACAAAGAGCACGATGATCAGGATCTGAAGCAGGATACAGAGGAGGAGACACAGCAAGTCCGGCCCGAAGAGAATCAGACGCTTATTATTACTCTCGTTAACGTTCATGATCTCGAGCTGCAGATAGGTCACCAGGTCAGAGACCACGGTGCTGCCGATCAGGGCGGAAATCACCGGCTTATTCTTTTTTCGTCCGACGTCGAACCCGCCGTATACAGCGTGCATGGCGATGGTCATGGCAGTAAAGGTCAGCAGAGTGGTAGCCAGTGTACGGTTGACGACCCGCAGGAATACATTGTTGATCGAAAGACACAGAAAAAAAGTAACCCCAAGGAGAATATAAAGACAGACCGACATGGCGCCGATCAGAATGTCCGTTTTTGTCTGATGAGATGAACGAGTCCGTGAAGCCAACCGGAACCCCTCCATTTCTCAAAAAACTACATTATATTATCATAGGCCTGAACTGAGTGTCAATTGCGGAAAAAAGAGTTTACAACTTCCATTAAGAATGATAAAATTTTATATTGAGTTATTATCGGATTCCGATAATGATTCATGCCGTCGGATTCCCGGAGGTCGGGACCCGACAGAAAGGGAAGAATCCATGAATCAGAACGATTACAATAATGCGCAGGGGCAGGGTTACGGCGTTCAGCCGGATTACCCGGCGGGCAGTTACCCAGGGGGGAGGGCCTTCCAGGGCTATCAGCAGCCCCAGCAACAGGCTTATCAGCCTCAGCAGCCTGGTTATCAACCCCAGCAGCCAGGCTATCAACCCCAGCAGGCCGGCTATCAACCGACCCAGCGCGTGTATCAGACGCCGCAGGTAACGGGCAGCCAGCCGGTTGTTGGCGGTCAGAGCGGATACCAGCAAACGCGCAATACCGGCAGCCAGCCACCGGCAGTTCCCTATCAGGGAGCCTATCAGAATCCGTATGCGCAGCAGAATTATCCCCAGGGAGTGCAGGGGTATCCGGGCCAGGGGGGATATCCCCAGGGGAACGGCTATCCCCAGACTGCCGGTCAGGGAAATATTGGCTATTCCTATCCCGGCAACCAGGCACCCGGAGCCAGTTATATCCCGCAGACTCCTTACCAGCAGCCATACAATACGCAGGGATATCAGCCTGTCGGATACGGACAGGGTTACAATGCATACGGCCAGATGGGCCGCGGACAGCAGGTTCCGGTGAACATGCCGCAGGAAACAAACGGCCAGATGCCGCTGAACGGGGGAGGATACGTTCCGCAGCCCGTGCCCGTCCGACGCAAACCGTTTGTCATGTCAGACACGGATCTGCTGGTTCTCGGCGCGATCCTGCTGATTCTCTTTGCACTCGGAATGTTCGTGCCCACGATGGGATTCCTGAAGTGGGTGTTCCTGATCCTTGCAGC
The DNA here is from genome assembly GCA_017431485.1 of Parasporobacterium sp. GTDB lineage: Bacteria > Bacillota > Clostridia > Lachnospirales > Lachnospiraceae > RGIG5612. The sequence goes on from JAFRKZ010000183.1 coordinate 3,641, forward strand.
AGCGACGACTGTTCTGCTGTGGATCAAACCACTGGTTGCGAGGAACAAGACCATCTGTTATACGATCGTATTTGCTTTGCTGGCGGTCGTCACGGTCATCGGATTTGTATCACCGAAGCAGGGAAACGTTACGCAGCCTGCCGGACAGTCGGGAGGGGACCCGACGGTGGTCTCCGCTCCCGGCGCCATTGCACCGGGGACAGCGGAACCGGCCGTCGCAGCGATCACAGATCCTGATCCTGTGACGCCTACCCCCCCGCCGCAGAC
>JAFRKZ010000184.1 GCA_017431485.1 Parasporobacterium sp.
GCTGATTTCAGCGCCTCGATGTGCCGATCAAAAGGCAGATACATTTTCTCCACCCCTGCCAGGGAATACATCAGACACTCATTATAGGAGTACAGGATCACATTCTCCCCTGCAAAATCTGCGTTTCCAAAAGAAAAATCCGTCCCTTGGTCCAACTGCAGATTACCGAGAGAATCAAAGACTTTGATCGTATACTTGGACTCCGACTCCGGTTCTTCGACTACCATGCCGATGTGGCTTTCGTCAAAAAACAGGGACTGGATCTCCCAGGTCATTTCCAGGTCTTCATAAACCAGTTCCGGCAATTCCTTATCATCGTAGATGGACATTCCAAGGTCACCTACCGCGCAGACCCTGTCATGATCCAGGAACCGGATCGTCGTCAGCATGACGGACTCGTACTGGTCAAATACGCCTGTAATGATATCTTCATCTGAGCCCTCGGATGCCAGATCATAAAAGACCACTTTGGATCTGACGGTTCCTTTGTCGATCGATACAAAGATCGCGGCAAGTCTGGTACCGTCGTCCGATAACGTCATATCCATCAGGAACCCTCTGGAAGAGAACAGGCTCTTTTCAGTCATGATCTCGTTGCCGTTTTTATCTTTGACCTCAATGTAATTGGTATTTCCTTCACTGGACGCTGCGGCAATGATCCCCGAGGAGGAGATCTCTACATCCGTGATATTGTGAGACAGATTGATGTTGTTCACAAATCCGCTCCTGTCATACAGGTAAATGCTCCTCTGCCCCATATCCGCAACTGCTATATAGTCACCGCAAACGTCCGCAAAGGGCTGCAGCATGGAATAATATTCATTCCACAGCATTCCTTTCCGATCAAAATAGGTGACGCCGTCTCCGGAACATTTTAAATATCCCCTGCCATAGACATAGTATTCCGTGTTTTCCTCCGAATTGCTGATCGGAATAACGGAATCCACGGAATACCCCGAAAACGTCCTGTATTTTTCAAACAGGATAAAGCCGACGGTCAGACATGCAGCCAGAAGAAGGAACACGATCAGGATGATAAACGGCTTCCTGCCCGGTTTCCTTCTTCTGTTTTTCCTTCTGTTTTTACTTGTTCTTCTGTACATTCATTGCTTCCCGGATCGTGGATGCTCTGCCTTCCTTCATGATCGTGAGCCATTCCTCGACCTTATCCGCCTTTAAGCCTTTCTCGCCAAAGGCATCGTTGTATTCATCCATGACTCTTAACGCTTCCTGATAGCTGTCAGACCTGGTATCCAGATCCTCACTCATCTGCTCGATCTCTTTTTCAAGCTGCTGGAAGATCGGAGCTTTCTCCGCTTCCATTTCGTTCCTCATGCTGACAGAGTCCTCATTTTCAAATTTCAGCATGGCCTGCTCTTTTTCCGCTTTGGCATTATCAAGATCCGTTCTGGCTTCTTCGATCTGCTGGTCATACTCATACAGGTTATACTGGCTCTCATCCGGATCGGCCTTGATGTTCTTATTCCGGTTCTTGATAAACTTCTTATTGTCGGCGATCTGGTCCACATGCGTCCGCATATTTTTCAGCACTTCATTCTTCTCGCCTTTCTTTGTCCAGGCTGAGATCAGGAAATAGATCGCTGCAAAAAAGACGGCGATCAGGATCCAAACAAGTACTTTCAGGAAATCAGTGGACAGGAACCTGGTCACAATGAACGGGATCACTCCCGCAAAGATCAGGATACCCACGGCGCAGATCAGATAATCCGTCTGTTTTTTCGGATAGAACAGGGAATAATACAGACTGGACTGGCAGATCCCTGGAACCTTCGCTTCCTTGAACTTGGATTTGATCTCTGCATCGAGCACCTTGTTTTCATCAACCAGAGAGGAGTTTTCCCGTTTCATCCTCTCATTGACGGCCAGAGCTTTTGCATTCTTTTTCTGAGTCTCTGCTTCCTTGATCGCCTTCTCTGCCGTATTGATCCCTTCATCAAACTCTTTTTCCAGATCGGTGCGGGCTTTCTTTATTGTGGAAGCGATTTTCTCCTCCACGCGTTTTTTCTGGACATCCAGTTCTTTCTTTTTTGCCTTCAGGGAACGTTCGGTCTCTTTGTATTCCTGCTCTGTCTGTGCAAGATTGAAGATTGCCTTCTGGATCTGCTCCAACTGTTCAACACCGCCTCCCAGGATTCCCAGATCCTCCGGTTCCGGCTCTTCTTCCAACTCTTCCAGGAGTTCTTCCAGACCTTCTTTGTCAACCTCTTCCTTCGGTTCCTCCGCTGCTTCTTCTCCTTCCGGTTCGAACACAGTATCTACTTCCGGTTCTGCTGCAGGTTCTTCATCAGCAGGCTCTTCCGGCTTTGGCGCCGGCTCTAATTCCAGTTCCGGACCTTTCTCAAGGAACTGGTCCAGATGGGGCATTTCGTCCGGTATCGGATCACTGTCCAGCACCAGCTCGATCTTGCTCTCCGGTTTGCTTTCCGGTTCCGGACTGTTTTCGAGCACCAGCTCAATGTCATTATCTTTCACGACCTCGCTGCCCGCCATGTTTTCATTGTCCATCTTGTTGTTTTCGTTACCCATACCTGTTCCTCCTATCCCAAACTGGAAAATACTTCTCCTATTTTTCCGTTAATGACCAGATCCGCCGCTCTGTCTCTCGGCGTGCTGCTCTTGTTGACCAGCACAAGTTTATGCCCCCTGTAGTAATCGATCAGGCCTGCTGCCGGATATACTACCAGACTGGTCCCTCCGATGATCAGGACATCCGCCCGGCTGATGGCACTTACTGCCCCGCCGATGATATCATTGTCAAGTCCCTCTTCATACAGGACCACATCGGGCTTTATCATCCCGCCGCAGGCATCGCAGCGGGGAACTCCTTCTGCTTCCTTGATATACTCCGGTCCGAAGAATTTTCCGCATTTCATGCAGTAATTGCGGTGCACAGATCCGTGCAGTTCATATACGGCCTTACTGCCGGCTGCCTGGTGGAGCCCGTCAATATTCTGTGTGACCACAGCCTGCAGCTTCCCCTGACGCTCCCACTCAGCCAGTTTATAGTGAGCCGCATTGGGTTTCGCATCCAGGATCAGCATCTTATCTTTATAGAAGCGGTAGAATTCCTCCGGATTCCTCATGAAAAATGTATGGCTCAGGATCGTTTCGGGGGGATAATCATACTGTTGGTTATACAGCCCGTCCACACTGCGGAAATCCGGGATGTTGCTCTCTGTTGATACACCTGCGCCACCAAAGAACACAATGTTCGAGCTCCCGTCGATCCACTCCTTCAGTTTTCTGATCTCATCCGTCAACGTATATCACCCCCAATACAAAATTGTTTTGCAATCTTTCCGATCTGTATGTTACAATCCACCCATGTTCAGACTATGGGGCAAACTTTACAGCAATCATAAGATGACCCGCGACCTTACGGTACAGGATCCTTCCGAAGATACCCGTACCCATAAGGTCTTTTCCGCCATCACTGAGATCTGTCTTTCATTTGACCTGTCACAGCCGATCTGGCTGGATGCCAATATCAGTGAATTCCGCAGAAGCTCCAGAACACGCTTCACGAAAGACAATTTCATTGACGACTTTCCCTTCGACTATCTGGAGATCCAGATCATAGAAGAAGACTGATCAGTTCTTATACTTGGCCAGCAGTTCCTTGATCGATTTCTTATAAGCTTCCACACCCGGCTGATTGAAGGGGTTGACTCCTTCAATGTAAGCGCTTACGCCGCAGACGAATTCAAAGAAATAGAACAGTTCTCCAAGGCTGAATTCACTCTTATCCGGAACTCCGATATAGACCTGGGGAACATCTCCTTCCATATGGGCGATGGCAACGCCGTTGACCGCGGTCTGGTTCAGCAGGCTTACCGGCTGGCCTTCCAGATATTTGAACCCATCAAAATCCTCTTCAAATGCCGGGATCGTCAGATCCTGAGGCTCCTTTTCCACGTTGATCACAGTCTCGAAAATATTGCGCTCGCCTTCCTGGATCATCTGTCCCATGGAATGCAGGTCAGAAGTGAAGTTCACGGATGCCGGGAAAATACCGAAATTCTCCTTGCCTTCGCTCTCACCGAACAGCTGCTTCAGCCATTCGCCAAGCAGTCTCAGGTCCGGATCATAGTTGGCAAAGATCTCAATGTATTTGTCCCAGTCATACAGCTGCTGCCTGAGGGCTGCATAGCACAGAGCCTCATTCAATTCTTCCGGTTTTTCTGTCAGTTCCTCCCGCATAGAGGCAGCGCCTGCCATCAACGCATCGATGTCACACCCGGCCGCTGCGATCGGAAGCAGTCCTACAGCAGTAAGAACGGAATACCTTCCGCCAATCTCATCCGGCACTACAAAGGTCTCATAACCTTCTTTGTCAGACAGGCCTTTCAGAGCTCCTCTTGCTTTGTCAGTTGTAGCATAGATCCTTCCGGCCGCGGCTTCTCTGCCGTATCTGTCTTCCAGCATTTTCTTGAAGATCCGGAAAGAGATCGAGGTTTCCATAGTGGTGCCGGATTTGGAGATCACGTTTACGGAAAAATCCCGGTCTCCGATGATCTCGATCACATCTTTAATGTAGGCCGGAGACATATTGTTGCCGGTAAAATACACTTCTATATCATCTGCATCGGAACCTTTCAGCTTCAGGTTGTACATGGCACCTTTCAGGAAATCCAGCGCTGCTGCCGCGCCGAGATAGGAACCGCCGATACCGCAGACGATCAGGACCTGGGATTCCTGACGGATCTTTGCCGCTGCCTTTTTGATACGGGCGAATTCTTCTTTGTCATAATCAACCGGCAGATTTACCCAACCTGTAAACTCTGCTCCCGGGCCTTTCTTTTCTGTCAGCGTCGAATAAGCGAGCATCGCTTCATCTTCAAACTGTTCTGTTTCCTCTTCCGGCAGCCAGTCTACTCCGCCGAACCTGATGTTAAGATTCTTCATGTTTTTTATTCTCCTTACTTTTTATTGCATTCCTGTTCTTTTTGCGATCGCCTCGCAGTGTTCGTAGATCTCCTGTTCATCCAGAGTCAGGAGTTTTCCCTCCTCCATAACGATCCGACCGTCTATCATAACGGTCCTCACTTCGGAGCCGTTTGCCGAATAGACAAGGGCGCTGACCAGATCATTTCTCGGTACGAACTGGGGAACCTGAAGATCCAGGATGATAAGATCCGCCAGAGCGCCTTCGGAGATCACACCGAGCTTTCCCTCCAGCCCAAGAGCTTTTGCTCCCGCTGTTGTCGCAAACCGGACTACATCCTGCGCATCCA
>JAFRKZ010000185.1 GCA_017431485.1 Parasporobacterium sp.
CGTCGGAGAGATCTTTAAGATCCTGTTCGGCAGCGGTACCGACGAAACGGCGATCCGGGTCATCTGGTCCATAAGGCTTCCGAGGATCATTTCCGCCCTGATACTGGGCGGGTCTTTGTCTGTGTCCGGATTTCTTCTGCAGACTTTTTTCCACAATCCGATCGCAGGCCCCTTTGTTCTGGGTATTTCCAGCGGGGCTAAGCTGACAGTGTCTCTGTGCATGATCTTTCTGCTCAGCAAAGGGATGGTCTCCACCTCCGGCACATTGATCCTGGCTGCGTTTGCAGGGGCAATGATCTCCATGGGGCTGGTGCTTCTGATCTCTCAGAAGGTCCGGTCCATGAGCCTTCTAGTGGTCTGCGGTGTCATGATCGGGTATATCTGTTCGGCTTTGACGGATTTCATCGTGACATTTGCGGATGATTCCAATATCGTGAATCTGCATAACTGGTCCCTGGGATCCTTTTCCGGTATCAGCTGGGACAATGTGGCAACAATGGCCGTTTTCTGTGGAGCGGCGCTGCTTCTGACATTTTTCCTGTCTAAACCGATGAGTGCCTATCAGTTAGGAGAGGTCTACGCCCGCAATATGGGCGTCAATATCAAACTGTTCCGGGCCGCTCTGATCCTGCTTTCCAGCATCCTGTCCGCCTGCGTGACCGCATTTGCAGGCCCCGTTTCCTTTGTGGGGATCGCGGTCCCTCATCTGATGAAGACCTTGTTCGGAACGGCAAAACCTATCGTGATCATACCGGGCTGTTTTCTGGGAGGCGGTGTCTTCTGCCTTCTGTGTGATCTGATCGCAAGGACTGCTTTTGCGCCGACAGAAGTCAGCATCAGTTCAGTGACGGCTGTTTTCGGCGCACCGGTCGTTATTTATATGATGATCCGCCGAAAGACGGGAGGTGCCCAGTGATGGAACAGAACCTGCCGCAGGAATACTATATTGAAACCGAAAACCTTTCCGTGGGATATGACGGAAAGCCGCTGATCGAGCATATCGGGATCAGGGTAAGAAGGGGAGAAGTCCTTACGCTGATCGGTCCCAACGGGTCCGGCAAATCCACGATCCTGAAAAGCATCGTGGGACAGCTGAAGCTGATCGCGGGGACGATCCTGCTGGACCGGGAGGATATGGCAGCAAGGAGCCGGAACGATATTGCGAAACGGATGGCAATCCTGATGACAGAACGTCTGCAGCCGGAGCTGATGACCTGCCGGGATATGGTCAGCACGGGGCGGTATCCCTATACCGGACGGCTGGGCCTTCTGAGCGAAGAGGACAAAAAGATCGTACAGGATGCGCTTTTGCAGGTACATGGGGAAGAACTGGCGGAACGGCCTTTTACCGCTATCAGCGACGGACAAAGACAGAGGATCTTACTGGCCAGGGCATTGTGCCAGCAGCCCCAGATCATTATCCTGGATGAACCCACTTCATTCCTGGACATCCGCTACAAACTGGAACTCCTGACGATCCTCAAGACAATGGTGCGGGAGAAAAATCTGGCCGTGATCATGTCGCTGCATGAACTGGATCTGGCAGAACGGGTTTCCGATACGGTTGTCTGTGTCAGCGGAGACAGGATCGACCGGATCGGCACTCCGGATGAAATCTTTACGAAAGAATACATCGCTTCCCTGTATCATATGGAACCGGGAAAATATGACAGATGTTTTGATACGCTGGAGTTTGTCCCGTAAGGATAAGGCTTGCTGAGAAACATTACATGTAGGTACGATACATGGAACAGAAAACGAAAAACACCGTTCATACCGTTTCCCGGGTGGTGATCGCCGGGACAAACAGCGGCTGCGGCAAGACAACAGTGGTCTGCAGCCTTCTTCAGGCGCTGAAAAACAGGGGCCTTAATATCGGTGCCTTCAAATGCGGTCCGGATTATATCGATCCGATGTTCCATAAAAGGATCATCGGAACGGACAGCTTTAACCTGGA
>JAFRKZ010000186.1 GCA_017431485.1 Parasporobacterium sp.
AAAGGATCGAGCCTGTCATGCTGCGGACGGCCTTTGCAGTAGGCAGTATAATATCGGAAATCAGCCGGGACCTGTACGGGAATATTTGCCATCATTCAATCCTCCTGTTAAAATGAAATAAACTTTTAAACTTTTCGGAAACAGATTATCAGATCCAGTGTCCGCTAAAAAGGACACGAATGAAGGAGATAAACAATGAATGAGATAAGACTCGGAACGATCGGAACGGGAAGCATCGTACATTCAATCCTGGATGCTGTGAAGCTCAATGACGGAATCCGGCTTGAAGCTGTGTATTCCAGAAAATGGGAAACAGGAAATGCACTTGTGTCGGAGTATGGTGCCGGCAAAGTCTTCACCGATCTGCAGGCTTTTATGAATGATCCCGATCTGGACTGTATCTACATCGCTTCTCCTAACAGTCTCCACGGAAAATATATCGAGCAGGCTCTTCTAAGCGGAAAACATGTGATCTGTGAAAAGCCCATGTGCGCCAAAGCCGCGAAGATCAGGGAACTGAGAGCCCTGGCAAAAAAGAAAAGCCTGTTTCTCGTAGATGCTACACCGACTTCTTTTCTTCCGAACTTCTCGGTTTTGCAGCAGATGCTTCCGAAGATCGGCAGGATCCGTCTTGTCCTTTGCAACTACAGCCAGTATTCCAGCCGATATGACCGTTTCCGCGAGGCTGTGAAAGAGAAGAAGGAGACAGAAATCCCCAATGTTTTTCATCCGGCTTTTTCCGGCGGAAGCCTGATGGACATCAATTATTATAATGTCTATTTTGCCTGTCTGCTGTTTGGAAAACCTCTGTCAGCAGTGTATTATCCGAACCTTGCCTCGCTGCCTCATAAAGAAGTGATCGATACCTCAGGCCTCATGATCCTTCGATATCCGGATTTTCTGTTCAGCGGAGCCGGGGCGAAAGATACCCGGGGAGTCAATTATGCGCAGATCGAAGGAGAAGATGGATTTTTGTATGTGAATGAAGGCACGAACGGGATCGTGTCGGTACGTATCGTAACAAAAGAAAAGGACCGCACATGTGATCTGCAGGACATGAAAGTTTCGGGACCGACCAATCGGTATTATTATGAGATCCGGGAGATCGCCCGCCTGATGCTGGAAGAAAAAGCAGAGGAATTTGATCGCAGGCTTTCTGCAACGATCGATACGATCGAAGTCATTGAAGAAGCCAGAAAATCTGCCGGGATATACTTTCCGGAGGATGAACTGAATGATCCTGGATCCTGAAATGCAAAAACTACTCGTTAAATGAGTTGTCTTATCTTGAGCGTTTTGCTGAAATCTGTTATAATGCAAAAAATCATAAAAAAATTCACATTTTTATCATGAGATTGGCGTTATGAGCAAGAAATTTGACAGCAGAGGCATCACATGTGATGTCTCCCGTGCAAAAAATGAAACAGAACATTTTCATCGGAATATTGAAATGCTGTTTATTATCGAAGGTCATGTGACAGTTGTGATCGAAGGGAATGAATATGTGCTGCATTCCGAAGAGATCCTGCTGATCAACAGTAATAAAATGCATTATATCTATGTAAACGGCGATGCTCTTGTATGCAGGATCAATATTTCCTATGAGATGATGACAGATCTTCTGGACGAAGAATACATCAGTTTCTGGTGCGCACAGATCCCATCTGATACGCCGAATTACCGGGAGTTATATGACATTTTCCATCAGATCATCTTTCTGAAGATGAATGATGACAAAAAAGATGCATTCCGTTTTATGGAACTGTACGGCCGTCTGATCAACTGCCTTGTACGCAATTACAAGATGACGGCGGCGGAAGGCGGAGCAGGAAAGAGTATTACTGATTCTGCCCGTATCCAGGAGATCCTTACTTATATCAATAATAATTACCAGGAACCGATCAGTCTTGTCAGCCTTTCTGACAGTATGTTTGTGTCCGTTTCAACTTTATCCAGGATCTTTAAGAAGATCACCGGTGTTAAATTTCCGGATTATGTTAATCAGGTCAGGATGCATTATGCCGTAGATGATCTCCTGAATTCCAATAAGTCCATTACAGAAATTGCGATCGACAATGGTTTTTCCAGCCCGTCTTCCTTCAACCGGGTCTTTAAGGAACTGTATAGAACAACGCCTTCCCAGTACAAAAAGAGTGTCCGGAATATCCAGGAAAAAAGAAGCATAAAACTGACAGATGAAGAGGAAGCACAGATCAGACAGTACCTGAATACGCATGTCCAGGTACAGAAAGCGCAAAAGCCATCGGAGACGATCAACATTTCCCAGAAAAAGATCCGTCCTTTCCGGCATATTTCCACGAAGGCGGTTACCGTGGGAGCGTTTTATAAAATGGTCAGTTCATCAGTACAGAAACAGATCTCCCAGATGGTGAAACAACTGGGGCTGTCTCATATCCGCATGTGGAATCTGTTTTCACCGCAGTGTATGATCGCTGCGGGGCCGGATGAAAAAACGCTGAGTTTCGATATGGTGGATATGGTTCTGGATTTTCTGACCGGTCTTCATGTGCATCCCTTCTTTGATATGACAGACCACCCGGAGTGCGTGATCAAGAATAATCGAATGCTGTATTTCCGAAAGGAAGATAACATGGGGTTTCAGAACCTGGATCAGTGGAGTTATTTTCTGACTCAGTTTATGGACCATGTCATGTTCCGGTACGGGGAAGAAGAAGTATCCCATTGGATCTTCGAATTCGGTAATTTCCCCGTGACTCTTGGATTTGCCTATTACGAAAACAATGATTACTGGAAGGTGTTCGAATCTTCTTATAATATCATTAAATCACGCTGCCGAAGCTGTCTGGTCGGAGGACCTGACTGGCTGTTGGACGGAAGTGAGTTTGATGTCGGATGTGATGTGGATCAATGGGAAAAGATGGGGATCTATCCGGATTATTATTCAGTTTTTCTGTTTCCATATAAAGTTTCCCCCAATAGTGATCTGAAGGAACAGGATAAAATTACCGACCAGCTTCGGAATATGGACCCGGATTTTATGATGAACCAGATCCGGAATATCACTAACCGGCTGAAAGCTGTCAATGCTCCGGAACGTCCGCTGTTTGTCACGGAAACGACAACGATCCTCTCCAACCGGAATGCCATGAACGATCACTGCGGGCGGGGAACAAACGTTCTGCGGGTCACCAATGCATTTCAGGAATATGTGGATCTGATCTGTTTCTGGGTGGCAACGGACCGGCTGTCCGTTCATTATGCGCCTCCCGGAATCCTGCATGGCGGTTCCGGTCTGATGAGTAAAGACGGGATCCCGAAACCATCCTATTATGCCTTGTATTTTCTTGCCAAACTGGGGGATGATCTGCTTTCCAGCGGCGATGGATATATTGCAGTCCGGAACAGTCCGAACAATATCTATATCCTGTGCTACAATTACAAGAACCTGATCTTCAATTATAAATACGAAGAAGAAAATCTTGTGGATGTCTATAACGTGGATACTATGTTTGAAAACAATGACCCGGTGACAATGAAATTCCTGGTACAGGACATGATCCCGGGCGGAGAATATGTGATCAAAAGGCATATTGTAAACCGGGAACACGGAAGCGTTATGGATGAATGGAAACGGTTGGGATTCGAGCCGGTCATGCGGAGCAATGATATTGACTATATGAAGAATATCTGTATTCCCAGGATCCAGATGGAACACCGCACCGCAGAAAACGGAGAGATCTTTCTTGAGGCAGAGCTGAAAGCGCATGAGATGCTGCTGCTTCACATTTATAAATAAGAAAACCAATACTATACAATTATTACACAGGAGGTTTGGAAATGGATTTTGTTGCTTACAATGAGATCATGATCTGCAATACACCGATCCGCAATGTCCCTGTTTCAGGGATCGTCATCGGATATGAATTCCGGATCAAATATCCTTCCTACCGCGGTTGTTTTCTGAGCTGTATTGAAGAGCTGCTTTTTGAAGTGGACGGACAGAGGCTTTCTGAAACAGAAGTGTTCTTCTGTCTGAATGGCAAGCAGTTTACGATCAGAGAACTTCCGGACCTGTTCCGGGAATACTGGTTTATCAGGGATCCTGCCGTGATCCGTGTTCTGAAACCGGGAGGACTTGCCAAAGGCGAACATTCGATCCGTGTGTATATGAAACACCGCGTGCCTTATACAGGGTACTTCGGAACCTATCTGGTACTGGAAAGCGACCGGACGGAAACACGATATTGTGAAGGATAACAGATGATGTGGACAGGAGGTTTGAAACAGATGAAAGAAGATATCAGGATCGGCGTATCACTTTACAGCCTTACCACTCCCTTTATCCATGGAGTCCTTGACCTGGAAGGCTGCCTGAAAAAAGTACACGATATGGGATATAAAGGCGTTGAGATCGTCGCGGCTCAGATGGTACCGGAATATCCATTTCCTTCTGATGAGTGGCTTTATACGTTCCGGGGACTGTTGGAGCAATATGAACTGGAGCCGGTATGTTGGTCTGCATATATCGATATGGGAACAAGAACTGACCGCGATCTGACAGAAGCCGAGATCATCCAGTACACAGCAAATGATCTGATCTATGCAAAAAAGGCGGGGTTTTCCATGGTGAGAACACAGCACGCCATCTCACCTGCGATTTTCCGGAAAATGATCCCCTTCTGCAAACAGCTGGATATGAAGCTTACGATTGAAATGCACTGGCCGCATCATCCGGAAGTGCCGGTATGGAAAGAGTATTTCAAGATCATGAAGGGAGAAGGGAAGGGATATCTGGGATTTGTACCGGACTTTTCCATTTTCCAGTATATGCCCCATGCTCTGTACCTTCGTCAGGCGGAAGAATACGGCTGCCGGAAAGACGCGTTGGACAAGATCGTTAAGATCCATGAAGAGGGAAACCAAACTATTCCTGATGATCCGGCAGAACGGGAAGCGTATTGCCTGAAACGGATCGAAGACGGAGATTACACAGAGATCGAAAAGCATTATGCTGCGGAAATGTTCGGAAAATTCAATCATCCGGCCAGGATCGAACAGTTCCGGGATGTTATGGACTGCGTCTTTTATATCCATGGAAAGTTCTATTATCTGGACAATGATGAACATGATCCCTGTATTCCTTATGAAGATCTTATCCCGAAATTCGTGGAATACGGGTATAAAGGATTTATTGCCAGTGAATTTGAAGGACACCATTTCTATTCTGAAGTGGACTGCGAAGAACAGTTAGCTCATTATGTGGCCATGAACAGGAGCATCCTGGGATCGATCTGTTGAGCGGATCACTGCTATGCAAAAATTGAAAAAAGAGGAGACATATTTTGCAAAAAATGTCTCCTTTTTTTTTCTGCGTTCTGAAAACTGAAAAAAATCATCAGAAATCCTGCGTCTTTTAAAAAGCTGTATTTTAAAAAATGAAATACAATAAACTCATCTGATAAAGACTGTTCGAGTGAACAGTCACACATAATTTTCAGGAGGAAAAATATGAAAAAGAGAATTATCGCAATTATCGCAGCCTGCGCTATGCTCGTTACGGCATTCGCAGGCATCGCATCTGCAGAAGAAGCAGGCGAAGGATTCAAGGTTGGCTACAACTATTTCGGCGCAGGCTCTTATGCACTTCTGTCACTGGCTAACAACTCAGATTATGCGATCGCACATATGGGCGATACCCCGATGGGAACCAATGACAATTTCCAGATCGAACAGATCATCGCTGACGTTGAGAATATGTGCAACGCAGGCTGTGACGGTATCCTGATCTGGCTCCCGGTTCCGGATCTGTATCCGACCGTAGCTGAAATCTGCTCCAAATATGAAGTTCCGTTCGTATTCAACGATAAAGTTCCGGATCCGGAAATGCACAAACAATTCTGTGAGAATCCGTTCTATGTAGGATCTATCGGACCGGCTAACGCTGTCTATGGCGAAGCGATCGCTGACTATGCGATCGAGCAGGGCTACAAGACCGTTCTGGTTGCTACTGCTACTATCGGTGATCCCACTGACACCCCGCGTCTGGAAGCTTTCAGAGCAAAATTCGAAGCAGCAGGCGGAGAGATCCTGGATGTCCTGAACTGCGAAAACATCGATGATGCTACCACCAAGATCGAAAATTCCCTGATCGTGAATGAGCCTGATTTCATCTATGGTACCGGTTCTGATTTCGGTATTGCAGCTGTAAACGCACTGAACAATGCTGAAGAAGATATCCCGGTCGTGACCTCCGGTCTTGACAAGCAGGCTCTTGATTATGAAGCACAGGGCAAGATCCAGATGATCAACGGTGACTTCTGGGTATGCGGTTACTATGCAGCTGTTCTTCTGGAAGCATATCTGCATGGCAATCAGCTGAAAGATGCTGACGGCAACGTTCCGTACATCGATGATGTTGCTCCGTTCGAAGTTCCGGCTGACAAGTATGCACTTTATGAAGAAGTATTCCTGAATGCAACTCCTTACTCACAGGAAGAGACTGCAGCACTGGTCAACGGCACTTATGATGATTTCGTCAATGCTCTGTACAGCTACAGCATCGATGAGCGTGCAGCAGCTCATGGTGTTACCGAATAAGGAAAACCCAATTAAATTGGAAACAGCATTATGAAGTAAACCACTCGGCGGCCTCGGAAACGAGTGCCGCCGATTTAAAAGGGAGAATGACACGCATTCTTCGAAAGATCCGAAAATGGGACAGAATGCCTTTTCGGATGTGTGTGGGAGGATATTATGACAAAAACAGCAGCAAAACAAGGATTTACAAGCAAGCCTCTGTTTAAACAGATCCTTTTGCTTGTATTACTGATTGTTCTAATTGTTATCATGCATCTGATCACCGGAGGAAAAATGCTGAGCATGAAGAATATCACTAAGAATATTCTTCCGCAGGCAGTGTTCCCGACGGTGGTTGCCTGGGGTATGATGTTCATCTTCGGTACCGGTCTGGTCGATCTTTCCATCGGTGCGCAGGTGATCCTGGGCGCCAATATCGGCGCAATCCTGGCCATGGATGCAGGACTTGGTTATGTCGGACTGATCATTGCTCCGTTTATCGTGATCGTGATCTGTGAGTTAATGGTCGTTTTCTGTTCCGAATTTCTGAAAATACCGGGCTGGATCGCCGGTCTAGGATGCGGCCTGATATTCGAGGCTATCATGGTAATGTGGACACAGGCCAGAAGCAAGACAGCGGGATCTGCCGTTATTACATTGGGCGATGATCTGAGAGTTCTTGGAAGATGGCCAGTCAACGTTATTATCATGGTGGTCATTTTTGTGATCGTTTATCTTATTTATAATCGTACTTCTATCGGAATCAACCTGAAGGCGATCGGCGGAGACCCCGGCGTTTCCTCTGCAGTCGGAATCAACCGCAGAAAAGCACTTATCATTGCTGCGATCATCGGTGCTGTGATCGTCGGTGCTGCTGCGATCCTGAATATCAGTAAGGCCGGTTCCATTTCAGCATCTTCCGGTCTTGCCAGCCTTTCTACCATTTTCAAGGCACTTGCCGTTACACTTATCGCAATGTCTCTTAACTCCTGGATCAGCGAGCCTGTGGGAGCGTTAGGAGCCGGTATCTTTGTCAGCTCACTGTTCAACTTCCTGACGATCATGGGTGTACAGGCAGGAACACTGCAGGAAGTAATCCTCGGCGCAGTTGTTATCATTTGCGGCGTGCTGGCACGTCTGAACTATAAGGGGGTGGCGAAATAATGGCAGATATCGTACTAAAAACAGAACATCTCTGCAAATTCTTTGGTGCCACTAAGGCCAATAATGATCTGAACCTGGAAATCCCCAGAGGAGCAGTATTAGGTCTTGCGGGAGAGAATGGTTCCGGTAAATCCACCCTTGCTTCCATGATCTGCGGTATCCAGAAGCCTACCAGCGGCAAAATGTACCTGAACGGCCAGGAATATGCTCCGGCAAACCCTGTGGACGCCAATGAGCATCATGTGGCAATGGTCCTTCAGGAGCTGGGCGTGGTTGGACCTCTTGATCCGGTGACCAATATGTTTCTGGGAAGAACCGGAAAGTTTAAATCTGGTCCTCTGGTAAGCCTGTCCGGAATGAAAAAAGAAGCGGAAGCGACCTTCGAGAAATGGAACCTGACCAAGGTCCCGCTGACCGGCGTCGCCGGCAATATGTCCATCGAGAACAGGAAAGTCCTGGAGCTTGCGAGAGCACTTTCCATTGATCCGAAGTTCCTGATACTGGATGAGATCTCTCAGGCCCTTTCTCATGACAATCGTAAAATGCTTTATAAATTCATTGAGCATTTCACATCTCAGGAAGTGGGAGGAACCATCCTGATGGTCACCCACGATCTGGAAGAAATGATGGAGATCTGTACCCATATCAGCGTGCTGCGAGACGGACAGATCATCGATACCAGACCGACGTCCGAATATACGATGGATGAACTGAAACGACTGATGATCGGACGTGAGGTCTCCGGAGATTATTACCGTGCCGACCAGGAGGAAAACTATCAGCAGGACGTTGTCCTGAAAGTAGAACATCTGACAGTTCCCGGTGAGTTGAATGATATCAGTTTTGATCTGCATAAGGGTGAGATCCTGGGCGTCTGCGGTCTGTCTGACGGCGGTATCCACTCCGTAGGACCTGCCCTGTTTGGACTTTCCGAGCACCGGAAAGGAAACATTGTGTATGTTCCGGCAAACAGACAGCTGAAAGGACCTAAGGATATGATCCAGACCAACGGCGCATATCTTTCTAAGGACCGTGATGCGGACGGACTGATGCTGGATGCTTCCATCGGGCAGAATATCTCTGTACCGAATGTAAGACTTTTAACCCAGGGACCGTTCAAATTCCTTAGTCCTGCCAGGGTAAATAAACTTGCCAACAAAGCCTCGGTGGATTTCGAGATCAAATCTTCAGGCCTGGGTCAGGTAGTGAAGAGCCTGTCCGGCGGTAATAAACAGAAAGTAAACTTGAGCCGCTGGCTGGTACAGGATCTGGAATATGTTATCCTGGACTGCCCGACACGAGGCGTGGATATCGGCGTTAAAGCTTATATTTACGGCGTTATGAAACAGATGAAGGAGAAAGGCATCGCCATTATCCTGATCTCTGACGAACTTCCGGAAGCAATGGGTATGTCTGACAGGCTGCTGGTCATGAAGGATCATGAAATGGCCGGAATGCTCAGCAGAACAACAGACTTTATTGAAGACAAGATAATCGAGGTGATGCTGTAATGAAGACAAAAAAGAATTTTCCGTGGTTAACCGTAATACCATTTTTGATCTTGGCATTCATGCTGATTATCTTTGGTATTATCGATGGATTTGACAAAATATTAAGTGTTTCCAATCTGGAGAGTATGTTCAATCAGGGCTTTGCGATCATCGTCGCCGGATTTGGTATGGTATTTGCTACGACTATGGGCGGAACGGATATCACCCATGGCGCATTGCTTGGCCTTGCAGGCGGTTTTGCCTGTGTGGCAGGCGGAGCCAGCGCCTGGCTGGTATTCCCGGCAGCTCTGATCATCGGTATCGCATCCGGAGCGCTTCTGGGAACACTGAACGCGAAATTCCGCGCCAATACCTTCATGATGTCTCTTGCCATCATGATCGCGTTCAAGGCGCTGAACAACCTGTTCTTTGCCGCATCTCCGGCAGTGCCTCCTGCATCACTGTCCTTTATCAACAATACAGTGTTCAAGATCATTGTACTGATCGTACTGTTCCTGCTTGTACTGTTTGTTTATAACTATACGCCTTATGGCGTTTACCTGAAGGGCATTGGTGAAAATGAAGTCGCCATGAGGCATGTCGGTATCAATGTAGCGAAGATCAAGATCATCGCATTCATTATCTCAGGCGGACTGTGTGCTTTTGCCGCAGTGTTCAATGCCGTACGTATCGGTGCTGTGGATAACAAAGTCGGCGTTTCTTTCGAAATGAACGTTATGATGGCAATGTTCATCGGCGGTATCCCGGTCAACGGCGGTATGAAATCCCAGCTGTACAAGATCATCATCGGCGCATTCACGATCATCATCCTGACCAATGGTCTGACCCTGGCAGGTGCTGATTCCGGTCTGACCCAGCTGATCAAGGGCATCGTTCTTCTGGCGTCCGTAGCATTTACACTGTTCCTGAACAGAAAGATCAGTTCCAGCCATGAGCAGGCAGCCGTGAACCAGAAGAAACTGGATGACGGAACAGCCCAGGCTGCATAATTCAAGGAATAATCATATTAAGAAATAAGAATAGGAGATATACAAAATGGCAAAATTAAAAGTAGCAGTTATCGGCTGCGGTGGTATTGCAAATCAGAAACATTTACCGGCACTTTCTGCTCAGAAAGATCTGTGCGAGCTGGTGGCATTCTGCGATATTATTGAAGAGCGCGCAAAGAAAGCCTGCGAACAGTATGGCGTGGAAGGCGCAAAATATTATACGGATTACAATGAACTGCTGAAGGATGAAAGCATCGACGTGGTTCATGTATGTACCCCGAACGTAGCTCATTGCCCGATCACCTGCGCAGCTTTTGAAGCAGGCAAGAACGTTATGTGTGAGAAGCCGATGGCACACAACACAGAATCTGCCCAGAAGATGATGGATGCATGGAGAAAATCCGGCAAGAAGTTCACCATCGGATATCAGAACAGATTCCGTCAGGATACCCAGATGCTGCATGCAGCCTGCGAAGCGGATGAGTTCGGCGAGATCTATTTCGCTAAGGCACATGCCATCAGAAGAAGAGCGGTTCCGACATGGGGCGTATTCCCGGATAAGTCCAAACAGGGCGGCGGTCCGCTGATCGATATCGGAACACACGCACTTGATATCACTCTGTGGTGCATGAACAATTACAAACCGGTATCCGTTATGGGTTCTGTATTTGAAAAACTCGGTCATTCAGATCTTGCAGCACAGGGCAATATGTTCGGTGCGTGGGATACTAAGAACTTCGAAGTAGAAGATTCTGCTTTCGGCTTTATCAAATTCGAAAACGGCGCAACGATCTTCCTGGAGGCTGCCTGGGCGATCAACATGAAAGATTCCCGTGAAGCTGCCTGCACACTGTGCGGTACCAAGGGCGGCGCTGAGATCGTCGGCGAAATGGCAGGCGGAAATGCTACAGGAAGAGAATATAATCTGATCGTGAACGGAACCTACCACGGCAATTTGGTAGAGCAGTGCCTGTCTGATACCGGTACGATCGCTTTCTTCGAGGGCGGATCTTCCGAACCGAAGGATATAGAATGCAAGCAGTGGCTGGAGTGTATCATTAATGATACCGATCCGTGCGTAAAACCGGAGCAGGCATTCGTCGTGACCCAGATCCTGGATGCGATCTATAAATCAGCTGCAGAAGGGAAAGAGATCAAACTGTAAGACCTAAGGGGGACAAAACTATGAAATTGGGTTTAGTAAGTGCGATCCTTCCTGATCTGTCTTTTGAAG
>JAFRKZ010000187.1 GCA_017431485.1 Parasporobacterium sp.
GTGCGGATCTGCGCCGGGTTGGGATCGGAGCCGATGCTCATGATCTGGCCGTTAGGCATACACAGGTCGATACAGCCATACAGCGCATGAACATTGCCGGCCGCCTCAAAACAGACATGGGCGCCGCCTTCATGGGAAAGATACTTCTCTTTTGCCATCTGCAGATTTTCCGCTGTCGGCTCCAGGGCTAAATCAGCGCCTGCCGTCAACGCGCGTTCCAGACAGGCAGGTTTCATATCAAACGCGATCACCTGTCTCGCACCGGCCAGTTTTGCGCTCTGCACAACGGAAAGTCCCACCGAGCCGCAGCCGAACACGACCGCGATATCCCCCAGCCGGAGCTGTGATCTGCGCACCGCATGAAATCCCACGCCTATCAGATCAAACAGTACTGCCTGTTCCAGCTCCATTCCTTCTGGGATCAGGAACAGTTCATTCTGCGGAAAACGAGACAGGATATATTCCGCATAGGCTCCCTGGGTGCCCGGTCCGATTCCCAGCGTATTGGGAAATGCATGGGCGCAGGTATTGGGATGCCCTGTATTGCAGGAATAACAATGTCCGCAGTCTCCCGGAGGTCCTACTGCTACCCGGTCACCGGCCTTTACGCAGGTGACGCCTTCCCCGACTTCTTCCACGATCCCCACAGATTCATGGCCCGGGATCGTACCCGGACTCAGGATCCCTTCGCTGCGGTATGCATGGATATCCGTTCCGCAGATCCCGCAGTATACAACCCTGACCAGAACCTCTCCGGGTCCCGCCTGGGGTTTATCGATCTCTGCAAGTTTCATATTCTGTACGCCGTTATATTGTACTGCTTTCATGATTTCTCCTTTATTGTTTTCTGCCTGACTTTCAGGGCTTCCCGGATCAGCTCCCGCACAAACGGCCTGCTGCTGTTGGCACGGCAGAATAACCCTTTTTTGTAATGATCCTTTGACTGAGATAACCGGAACATTTTTATATTCTTATTGATAGCATGCAGATTGGTCTCATTGCAGATCGAGATCCCCATCTGGGCCGCCACCTGGATCGGTACGGAAAGAAGCCGGTCTGAGTTCAGAATTTTGATATCCTCACTCCTGATACCGTTATTCTCGGCGAAGATCCGTTTGGGCAGTTCGGGATCGCGATCATCATAGATGGCGGAAAGGATCAGCGGATACTGTTTCAGATATTTGATCAGCAGATCTTTGTCCGCCTCTTCCTTTTCCAGATCCTCCGGAAACACCAGACTCCGCGCGATGATCAGATAGGGCTCTTCTTCTGCCAGTTCCTCAAATTCCAGGATCTCCCGGTTCAGATAGACAGGGAAGCAAATGGCGTTTACCAAGTCATATCTGCCATGTTCCAGGCCTTCGATCAGATTGAGATATTCCGCTCTGACCACATCGATCCGAAGTTCCGAATGCTTTCTGTGTATATTTCCTATGGCTTCCAGCAGGGATTCGCTGATGCTCTGCTCCTCCTGCACTCCGATCACGATGGTGTTGTTGTTCCGGTCAAAGTTTCTCGTAAGTCGGATCTCTTCCATCATCTGATTGTACAGGGGTTTCATCTTCTGATAGAAATAATCTCCTGCATCTGTCAGACGTACGGTTTTGTGCTCCCTGATAAAAAGCGGGATGTTCAGTTCCTCTTCCAGATTCAGGATCTGTCTGGACAGGGTCGGCTGCGTAATATAAAAGATCCTTGCAACGGCTGTAAAATTAAGTTCTTCCGCCAATTTGATAAAATAACCGATCTGCTGCAGTGTCATAAAGACCTCCCGTCTCCGTCAGAGTTCCATCAAACCCATGACGATCATTTATACAGATCGATTATACTGCATTCCCGGAATTATTTCTGCCCCTCAAAAACAGGATCGGGGGTACGCTGTCTTTACGTTCCCCCGATCCGTTCTTTCTTTACACGTTTCGCATTATTCGGGCAGCTCCAGACCGATCATAGCCGCTACTTCCGGAAGAATGATTTCCATTGCTTCAGAAGTGCCTGCTGCTGCGGCATACCCTCTTGCATCGGACACACCGGTTTCAAAGAATGCTTTCTGTACCAGAGCAGCATCTTCTTCGTTCAATACATTCAGCTTGCCGCCGACAGCTTCCAGAGCTGCTTCCACGCCTGCATCCATCGTGCTTGCAGTCTCACATGCGAAGGCCTGAGTATCTGCAACGGCTTCTTCAAAGATAGCCTTTGTTGCATCATCAAAGCTGTTCCACTTATCCAGATTGATTGTAATGAAGTTGCCTGCCGTGTAGGTTCCGTCATTCAGGAAGTACGGCATAACTTCATGAAGGCTCATGGAAATCAGAGCGGTAGATGACATATAGCCGGCATCCGCAACACCTCTGGACAGCTGATCATAATAATCCCACGGCATCATAGTAACCACATTGAATCCCAGCATTTCCATTGCCGTCTGGTTCATACCGATACCCATCTTAAGACCTTTCATGTCA
>JAFRKZ010000188.1 GCA_017431485.1 Parasporobacterium sp.
AGGCGATCCTGCCTCTCAGGGGCAAGATCCTGAATGTGGAGAAAGCACGGCTTGACCGTATCCTTGGAAATGCGGAGATCCGCACCATGATCACGGCCTTCGGTACCGGTATCCACGAGGATTTCGACATCAGCAAGCTCCGCTATGACAAGATCATCATCATGACCGATGCGGACGTGGACGGCGCCCATATCGCAACGCTGCTTTTGACCTTCTTCTACCGCTTCATGCCGGAGCTGATCCGTCAGGGCCACGTGTATCTGGCCAAGCCGCCTCTGTACCAGGTCACCAGGAACAAGAAGGTCTGGTATGCCTACTCCGATGAAGAGCTGAACAGCATCATGCTGGAGATCGGCCGTGACAACCAGAACAAGGTGCAGCGCTACAAAGGCCTGGGCGAAATGGATGCCAGCCAGCTGTGGGAGACCACCATGGATCCCAGCACCCGTATCCTTTCCAAGGTGCTGATCGACGAGGAGAATCCCCAGGACCTGGATGTGACATTTACCACTCTGATGGGTGACGAAGTCGAGCCGCGCCGGGAGTTCATCGAGACCAACGCCAGGTACGCGACGAATATCGATATTTAAGTTTAGGCTGGCGAGCGGCTTGCGTTTGGCTTGCGGTGGTTGGTATTTGGCGGGGAATCATGCGGAATTTCGAAAATAATGAAAACGCATGATAGATTGGCGGGAAAACTCATGCGAAAATTCGGAAAAGTGAAAAACGCATGATAAAATTCCGGATAGATTCGTGCGAAATTTCAAAAATGAAAAAAACGCATGAAAAAAACGGCAGAAAACTCATGTGAAATTTCAAAAAAGCGAAAAACGCATGAAAAGACAGTAGAAAAACTCATGCAAAATTTTCAAAAATAAAAAAACGCATGAAAAACGACCGAAAAAACTCATGCGAAAAATGAAGTTCACAAATTCCGCATGAAAATCAGGAAAGCCGATGTCCAAAAACCAGAAAAGCCGAAGCCAAGAAAGCAGAAACCAGGAAAGCCGAAGCCAGGAACAAAACAGCCCGACGGCAATAAACATCGAAAACAGATAACATTAATATACAGATAGGAATACATATGGAAGACAACAAGAACATCAACCCGGAGAATATCCCGTTAAGCGATACGGTCTTTGACAAGATTGAAGAGGTTGACCTCAAGAAGACTATGGAGACCTCCTATATCGACTACGCCATGAGCGTTATCGCCTCCAGGGCGCTGCCGGATGTGCGGGACGGCCTCAAACCGGTGCAGCGGCGCGTGCTGTTCTCCATGAGCGAGCTGAACAATACACCGGACAAACCCCACAGAAAATGTGCCCGTATCGTCGGTGATACCATGGGTAAATATCATCCCCACGGCGACTCCTCGATCTACGGTGCGTTGGTCAATATGGCGCAGGAATGGTCTACCCGGTATCCGTTGGTAGACGGACACGGCAACTTCGGTTCCGAGGACGGAGACGGAGCCGCCGCCATGCGTTATACCGAGGCAAGGCTGTCGAAGATCTCCATGGAAATGCTGGCGGATATCGGCAAGGACACGGTGGATTTCATTCCGAACTTTGACGAGACGGAAAAGGAACCCACAGTACTCCCCGCCAGATACCCGAACCTTCTGGCCAACGGCACCACCGGTATTGCCGTCGGTATGGCCACCAACATTCCGCCCCACAACATCGGGGAGCTGATCGATGCGGTGGTCAAGATCATTGATACCAAAGTAGAGGACGGAGAAGTCACGATCGACGACATCATGAAGATTGTGAAAGGACCGGACTTCCCTACCGGCGCGACGATCCTGGGAAGAAAAGGCATTGAAGAAGCATACCGCACCGGCCGCGGCAAGATCAAGATCCGCGCCGTGTCCGAGATCGAGCCTCTCGACAACGGCAAATGCAATATCGTCGTGACGGAACTGCCCTTCCTGGTCAACAAGGCCAAGCTGGTGGAAAAGATCGGCGAACTGGTAAAGGACAAACGGATCGACGGCATCACGGACCTCAGGGACGAGACGGACCAGACCGGTATCCGGGTGGTGATCGAGCTTCGAAAAGACGCCAATCCCAATGTTATCCTGAACCAGCTGTATAAGCACACCCAGCTGCAGGACAGCTTCGGCGTGATCATGCTGGCCTTGGTCAATAATGAACCGAAGATCTTCACTCTTCTGGAAATGCTGCAGTATTATCTGAAGCACCAGGAAGAAGTGGTCACCAGAAGAACGAAATACGACCTGAACAAGGCGGAGGAAAGGTCCCACATCCTGGCAGGTTTGCTGATCGCTCTGGACAATATCGACGAGGTGATCCGCATCATCCGTTCCAGCGCCAACACCCAGGAAGCCAAGGAGCGCTTAATGGAGCGCTTCGGTCTTACGGATGTACAGGCCCAGGCTATCGTCGACATGAGACTGCGTGCCCTGACCGGTCTGGAACGCAAGAAACTGGAAGACGAGCAGGCAGAGCTTCTGGCGAAGATCAAATACTATAAAGAAATCCTGGCAGATGAGAAGAAGCTCCTCGGCGTGATCCGGGAAGAGATCCTCATCATGAAGGAAAAATACGGCGACGAGAGAAAGACCCAGATCGGCGTCGATGACGGCGAGATCGAAGACGAGGATCTGATCCCGGTAGGCAACACCGTGATCACCATGACGCGTCTCGGCTATATCAAGCGTATGTCCATCGACACCTTCAAAGCCCAGAACAGGGGCGGCAAGGGCATCCGGGGCATGCAGACCCTGGAGGAGGACGTGATCGAGCGCATGTTCATCACCACCACCCACCACAGCATCCTGTTCTTTACCAATACGGGCCGCGTTTATAAGATGAAAGGCTACCAGATCCCGGAGGCTTCCCGCAACGCCCGGGGTACCGCCATCGTCAACCTTCTGCAGCTGATGCCGGGAGAGAAGATCGCAGCGGCCATGGCGGTGGAACAGTTCGAAGGCGCGCAGAACCTGCTGATGGCTACAAAGAAGGGATTGATCAAGAAGACTGCCCTGTCGGAATACAATAATATCAAGAAGACGGGCATCATTGCCATTTCCCTCCGGGAAGATGACGAACTGATCAGCGCAGATATGACCGACGGCCACCGGGAGATCGTCCTGATTTCCAAGAAGGGCAACAGCATCCGTTTCAACGAAGAGGAAGTCCGCGCCACGGGCCGCAGTTCCATGGGTGTGACGGGTATGCGGTTTGCAGTCCCGGACGATGAGGTCGTCACCATTGCCTTGGATATCCAGGGAGAAGACATCCTGTTCGCAACGGAAAACGGTATGGGCAAGCGGACCAGCTTCTCGGAATTCAAGGCACAGCACAGGGGCGGCAAAGGCGTCCGCTGCTACAAAGTGACCGAGAAGACCGGTGAACTGGTGGCGGGCTGCGCCGTAGATCCGGGCGACCAGATCATGCTGATCACCAACCAGGGCATCGTCATGAGAATGTCTGTGGACGACATTTCCGTTATCGGCAGAAATACCTCCGGCGTGAAGCTGATGAATGTCAGCCAGAGCGAGGAGATCAAGCTGACCGGTATGGCAAGG
Organism: Parasporobacterium sp.; assembly: GCA_017431485.1. GTDB lineage: Bacteria > Bacillota > Clostridia > Lachnospirales > Lachnospiraceae > RGIG5612. The sequence continues at coordinate 3,557 of JAFRKZ010000188.1, forward strand.
ATCTGGAGTGGCTTTTTAACAGAGGAAAATGCGGACGCGGTACAGGATCTGGAAAGCGATGAAGCTTTACAGGATGAAGATGCTGCAGAGGATACTGCAGAAGATACCGCGGACGATGAAGGCACCGAAGAGTAATAATTCGACACGCCGAAAATGGATAAAAACCTGAAGGACCAGACAATCAAATACGCCAAGCATTTTTCGGCAGTACTGAGTATTCCCTGCACAGTCGTAGACCTGAAGGAGCATTCTCTGGAATGCTCCTTTGGCACGGAACTGATCGATGTGTGCAGGAACTGTCCGCATCGGGACTGCGCCGGCTATAGGGATTTTGCGAAAGGCTGTGAGGAAGCGTACCGATGGGACGGCCTGTATATTTTCTACTGCGCCTCGGATATGGTCCTGATCTGCGCTTCCGTGACCAGCGAGGACGGCTCGCTCCAGGGCGGTCTGGTGCTGGGGCCCATCATCCTGGACAATAAAGATGAGCTGATGGCGGATGCGCTGGACCCCGAATTTGCCCGGACTCTGGAACGGGTTCCGGAGATCATTCCCAACAAGATCCAGGGAATGGCGGAACTTCTGGCGGCCATCGCCGGCAATGTTTCCAAACTGTCCCACGGCCGGGCCGGCCAGTATTTCTATCGGCAGGACAGCCTGCTGAACGCCATGTATGTGGAGCGGATGAAGGGGCCGGACGCCAACGACTATTTCACCTACCCTATCGTTATGGAAGGAAAGCTTCGTTCCGCCATCCGGAACAGGGATAAGGAAAAGAGCCAGACGATCCTGAACCAGATGCTGGCCTACATTTACACCTACAACAACAATCGGCTGGAAGATATCAAGCCCCGGATCACCGAACTGGTGGTGATCATTTCCCGGGCGGCGGTGGACGCAGGCGCCAGCGCCAGGGATATCTTCATGATCAATGAGAATTTCAATTCCAACATCGAACATTTTAAAGACCTGGAGGACCTTTCGGTCTGGGTTTCCAATATGCTG
>JAFRKZ010000189.1 GCA_017431485.1 Parasporobacterium sp.
CTGTCCCTGATCGTCGTTAACTGTATCATCCTGGGAAGGGCCGAGATGTTTGCCAATAAGAACAAACCCTTTGCATCGTTCCTGGATGCGGTCGGCATGGGAATCGGATTTACCCTGACCCTTCTTGTTATGGCGTCGATCCGGGAGATCCTCGGCAGCGGCACCTGGTTCGGGATGGAGATCCCGGTCCTGAAGGACAACAACATTTCCCTGATGACCATGGCACCCGGCGGCTTTTTCGTATTTGCCTGCCTGATGGCTCTGGTCAACAGGATCACAAAACACCGCAACAAGAGGATCACGGAATACGGATGTGATTCCTGTCCGTCTGCGGCATCTTGCGGCAAGACTTCCTGTGAAGGCTGCACATCGGCAGCAGGAGAGGCTGAGAAAGCCGCTGTTCAGGAAGGAGGCGAAGTGAAATGAGTTTCAAAGCATTGATCGTCATCTTATTAAGCGGCGTACTGGTCAACAACTACGTTCTTCGCCAGTTCCTGGGGATCTGTCCGTTCCTGGGCGTGTCCAAGGAATTGAAAAATGCCACCGGCATGAGCATTGCCGTTATCTTTGTTATGGTGCTGGCAACAGCAGTTACCTGGCCGATCCAGATGCTTCTGCTGACTCCGAATGGATTGGGATATCTGCAGACAGTCGTCTTTATCCTGGTCATTGCTGCCCTGGTGCAGCTGGTCGAGATCGTCCTGAAACGGTTTATCCCGGCTCTTTACCGGGCCCTGGGCGTATACCTGCCGCTGATCACCACCAACTGTGCGGTCCTGGCTGTTACCATTGCCAATATCGATAAATCCTATACCTTCGTGGAATCCATCTTCAACGCATTGGGTTCCGGTATCGGATTTATGCTGGCCATGGTGCTGTTTGCAGGCGTCAGGGGACATATCGAAGCAAGCGACCCGCCGGAGTCCTTCAAAGGACTGCCCATCGTTCTGGTGGCAGCTTCGATCCTTTCTCTGTCATTCTTCGGTTTCAACGGTGTCGTTGAAAACCTGTTCGGTTAAGGAGGTGCAGTATGAACGGAATTGTATTAGCCATCGTTTCGGTCACGGTCATCGGCCTTATCTGCGCAGTGGTCCTTTCCATCGCATCCAAGGTGATGGCGGTACCGGTCAATGAAACCGAAAGCAAGATCAGGGAATGCCTTCCCGGAGCCAACTGCGGAGCCTGCGGATATGCGGGATGCGACGGCTATGCTGCCGCCCTGGCCAATGGAGAGGAAACAAAGACAAGCAAATGTATTCCCGGAAGCGACGGCGTGGCGGCGCAGATCGCAGCGGTGCTGGGCGTGGAAGCGGAGGATGTTGTGGAGCAGGTTGCAGTGATCCATTGTAAAGGCGACTGTGATGTCACCCATGACAAGATGGATTATCAGGGCATTGAAAGCTGTAAGGCTGTGAAGCTGTTCTACGGCGGCAGAGGCTCCTGTACCTATGGCTGTATCGGTCTGGGAGACTGTGCGGCTGTCTGTCCGCAGGATGCGATCTGCCTGGAAAAAGGGATCGCCCACGTGGATACCAGAAAATGTATCGGCTGCGGCCTGTGCGCGAAAACATGCCCGAACCATCTGATCACCCTGGAAGCAGATACTATTACCTGTCAGGTGACCTGCAGCAATCATGACAAGGGCGCCCAGACCAGAAAAGTCTGTACACACGGCTGCATCGGCTGCCAGAAATGCGTCAAGAACTGTCCGGCAGAAGCTATCTCCATGGACAACAATCTGGCAAAGATCGATTACAGCAAATGTATCAGCTGCGGAACCTGCGACGATGTCTGTCCGACCGGCTGTATTATGGAAGCCGATTTCCGCGGCGTATTTAACAAAGACAAATAAGAGTTCAAGTTTTCATTCTGAAGGGGCTGTCGCGATAAGATAATCGCGGCAGCCCTTTTGTCTTCTGGCCGGCAGGAACCATAGGTGTTCTTCTTTCAGCTATTTTCATTTATTGAGAACGCCAGATGTTCTTTATTTGGCTGTTTTTAGATATTGAGAATATCAAGTGTTCTTTTTTTAGGCCATTCTGTTTTTTAAGAACAG
>JAFRKZ010000190.1 GCA_017431485.1 Parasporobacterium sp.
GCCCCGCTTTCCCAGATGCAGTCCTTGACAGCGGCATTTTTGAAGGTAAACCGATACCGCTCAGCAGTCAGTTCTACATCTTTCAGGATCCCGGCCTCCTCGAAGCCCCTGATCATCTGTTCTGTCTTCAGAGGTGTCAGGGAGGAAGACGGGGTTTCCGACAAGGTATCCAGCACGGAAGTGGTCCTTCTGCTGACCCGCAGATTTTCGTCCGGCGTCAGGCAGGATTTCAGGAGCTCGGTAAAGGAGGTCCAGCAGTCCCGGTACACATCCGCGACCTTCCAGATGGCCATGACATCGGCAGTAAATTCCGGATCATTCAGGGCTTTCAGATCCTTGTGCAGGGAATAATTGACTGCGCCTCCCCGCATTTCGATATAAAGATCAATGTCAAATAAGATCTCATTGCGTGGAACGTCCCTGCTGAGCAGCCTGTCGGATCCGGTATCCATTTCGATCACGCGGTCCCTTGCGATATCGATCTCAAACATGGGCAGCTTAAGTTCATGGGAAAGGATCCCGATAGCCGCCAGGATCATGCTCTCTCCGCCGGTAATATCTATGAAAATGCTGCTTCCCAGCTTAAGTTCCTCACCGATCCGGGTCCGCATGGTCTGCAGGACGGAGGGAAGACTTTTCTGCGACAGGGGAAAGAAAAATACCTTCTGTACCCCGCAGCGTTTGGTAAGAAACTGTTCTGTGCTGCTTTTCCTGGCTTTGATCACATCATCATAGCCGAAAAAGAGCACCCGGTCTGCCCTGTACTTCAGGCAGGCCGCAACATTTTCCATCGGTTCGTCATCCAGAAATTCGATAAAGGTATTCATGTTTCATCCTCTGTTTTCCAAATGAGTTCTTTCATCCTGTCAAACCACTCCCGCGTTTCCGGGTTCGCGGACTGAAATGAGAGCAGTCTGTCCACATATCCCTGTTCCCTGGCGATGCGGGTGCTGGCCGGATAGACCAGTTCAAAGGTCAGGCAGATATGCCCCACCAGATGATCGATCACGGTCCTTCTGATACTTCGCTCCACAGCTGTGCGGCGCAGGAAGCATTCTTTGACATCTTCGGAAACGCCGGCATTCAGAAGTTCTTCAGTACTGGCGTTGTAGATCTCCTGCAGCGGCGTATCGCAGTTTACCCGGAAAATGTCGATCTTGTCCGCATCCCGCAGGATATGGCAGTATGCCTGTTCATCTTCGGTCAGGGACTCTTCGATCCGGTACCGGTTATGATTTCGGATGGAGATCTCCAGGATCCGGCGTTCTTTCTCTGTCAGAACCTGCTGCGCATCCGGCACCAGCTGTTCCAACAGGCCTTCCTGAAACAGAAGATCCGCGCCGAACATAGCGTGATCCACGGAAGCAGAATCTATAAAGGTATGATAGATCCTGACCTGCTCGAACCGGCCGATATCATGGAGCATCCCCATGAGCCAGGAAAGGTCAGGATCTGCCTGGGGAACATCCTCCCGGGCAATCGTTTCGCACAGGGAGGCGACCCTGCAGGTATGGGCGATCTTCAGGGCAATCTTGGGATCTTTCGCATCATAGGCCGAAACGTACTCCCGAAAAGCTCTTTGTACAGCCTGTCTGTTCAGATTCATATCAGATCCCCGCCATCATAGCGTGTACGATCCTGCTGCTGTGAAGGGCAGCCGCGGCTTCAAATTCCTGGTAGGACATCTCTTCCGAGTCATCTGCTTTGTCTGAAATGGCTCTGATGATCACGAAAGGAACCTGGTTCAGATAACAGACCTGGGCGATCGCCGCGCCTTCCATTTCACAGCACATACCACCGAAATCAGAGAGGATCCTGGATTTCTGGGCGGAAGATGCGATAAACTGATCTCCCGAACATACCCTGCCTTCAAAAATGCGGATCTCAGGCGCTGCTTCTTTGCCGGCAGATACAGCGAGCGACCTCAGTCTCTCATCCGCCTGAAAAGCATAAAGTCCCGTGTAGGGAATCTCTCCTTTATGAAAGCCGATAGGGCTGACATCATAATCATGTTGGACCGCATCCACGGATACGACGATATCCCCGATGTCGATGGCATTGTCCAGAGATCCGGCCACCCCGGTATTGATCACATGGGTGACGCCGAACACACTGACCAGGATCTGGGCACAGATCCCGGCATTGACTTTTCCGATCCCGCACTGGACAACGACCGCCTTGCGGCCGTCCAAAGTCCCTTCGCAGAATTCCATATCCGCTGTTTTACTGACCTTCTTGTCTTTCAGGGCATTTTTAAGAGATGCCACTTCCTCCGGCATGGCGCCGATGATCCCAATCACTGTTTCTCTGATCTTCTGCTCCATCTTCTGCTCCTTTAGAATCTCCAGAAATACAGGCTGGACAGTGTACAGGCCCCTGCCATCAGAAGGACCAGGGCGACACAGATCCAGACGATGCTCAGCACCAGTCCGGCGATGGCAAGTCCTTTTCCGCCTTCTCCTCTGTCGCTGATCTGCTTCAGAGCGATGGCACTGAAGATGATCCCCAGGATTGCTACAAAAAATGACAGGACAAA
>JAFRKZ010000191.1 GCA_017431485.1 Parasporobacterium sp.
ATTCCGGATCCGGCGGAGCACAAACAGGTCTTCGGCATCACCTTTGAACAGGGACGGAACAATTTCGAGATCAACAAGGAACTCCTTTCCAATATCGTCACGAAGAATAAAGACCTGCCGGAAAGCGCGGTCCGCGACCTGATCATTTCCCTGATCACCCTGAAATACACCCAGTCCAACTCCGTGTGCTTCGCAGTTGACGGACAGGCGATCGGCGTCGGCGCCGGACAGCAGTCCCGTATCCACTGCACACGCCTCGCCGGCAGCAAGGCAGACACCTGGTTCCTGCGCCAGTACGACAAGGTCCTGGATCTTCCGTTCAAGCCTGAACTGGGTCGTCCCGACAGAGACAATGTCATCGACGGCTATATCAACAAGAACGAAGAAGATGTCTGCGCGGACGGCAACTGGCAGAAATATTTCACCCGCCAGCCAGATCCGCTGACAGCTGAGGAAGCAAGAGCGTACCTGGATACTGTTGACGGCGTTGCCCTGGGTTCCGACGCTTTCTTCCCCTTCAGCGACAACATCGAGCGCGCGAAGAAGAGCGGCGTGAAATACATCGCAGAGCCGGGCGGCTCCATCCGCGACGACCTGGTGATCGAGTGCGCCGACAAGTACGGCATGGCCATGGCATTTACCGGCATGAGACTGTTCCATCATTGATGCATGCGCCGCATGCAGCGGAACAAAGTCATAGAATAAAGGGAGATAAAATATGAAATTACTGGTAGTAGGCGGAGGCGGCCGCGAACACGCCATCATCCGGAAGCTGAAAGAAAACCCTTCCGTGGAGACGATCTACGCTCTTCCCGGAAACGGGGGCATCGCAAAGGATGCGCAGTGCGTCCCCATCAGCGCAACGGATATCGAAGGCATTACCGCTTTTGCGAAGGAACATGCCATTGATTATGCGGTGGTGGCACCGGACGATCCATTGGTTTTAGGCTGCGTGGACGAACTGGAAAAAGCAGGCATCCCCTGCTTCGGTCCCGAAGCAAAAGCCGCCATCATCGAAGGCAGCAAAGTCTTTTCCAAGGATCTGATGAAAAAATACGGCATCCCCACGGCTGCCTATGAAACCTTCCGGGATATGGACCAGGCCCTGGCTTACCTGGAGACCGCTCCGATCCCCACCGTCATCAAGGCAGACGGTTTGGCTCTCGGCAAAGGCGTGATCATCGCCCAGACCCTGGAGGAAGCGAAGACCGCGGTCAAGGAAATGATGCAGGACAAGAAATTCGGCAAGAGCGGCGAGCAGATCGTGATCGAACAGTTCCTGACAGGACCGGAAGTATCTGTTCTGTCCTTCACCGACGGAAAGACCGTTGTCCCCATGATCTCTTCCATGGACCACAAGCGGGCCGGAGATCATGATACGGGACTGAATACCGGCGGCATGGGCACCATTGCGCCGAATCCCTACTATACGGAAGAGATCGCGAAGCAGTGCATGGAAGAGATCTTCCTTCCCACCATCCACGCCATGAACCAGGAAGGAAGGACCTTTAAAGGGTGTCTGTATTTCGGCCTGATGTTAACGCCGGACGGCCCGAAGGTCATCGAATACAACTGCCGGTTCGGCGATCCCGAGACCCAGGTGGTGCTGCCTCTTCTGGAAAGCGACCTGCTGACCGTTATGCGGGCAGTCACGAACGGCACCCTGGCTGAGACCCCGGTGCGGTTCAGCCACAAGCACGCCTGCTGCGTGATCATGGCATCGGAAGGATACCCTGTTTCTTACGAGAAGGGTTATGAGATGCAGATCCCGGCGGAAACAGAGCCCTATGTCTATGTGGCCGGTGCGAAACTGGATGGGGAAAAGCTCCTTACCAACGGTGGCCGTGTCCTGGGCGTTACCGCCGTGGAAGATTCTCTGGAAGAAGCGATCCGCTCTTCCTATGAAAAAGTGGGAACCATCTCCTTCGGCAATGCCTATTACCGGCACGACATCGGCCAGAGAGCCCTCGCCGCCCTGAAGGACTGACGGCGCTCGTGCGTTCGTTTTATACGATTTATTACGTACTGTGTACTTTATGATCGATCATGCACCTTTTGCGGAATTTCGTATCTGTGTGCTTATTTTCTGATTGTGTCCCGGATACCCGGGTCCTGTCGGAAAGTGAATAGAATCTGAACTTTCCGACAGGACCCGGGTGTCCGGGATAGCTGCAAAAAAAGAACGGAGTAAGAAATGGTTTACCGAGTATTTGTTGAAAAAAAACCGGAACTGGCTCATGAAGCAAACACCCTGCTGACAGAAGCCAGGACCCTCCTGGGGATCCCGGCTCTGGAACGCGTGCGTCTGCTGAACCGTTATGACACGGAAAATATTTCCGAAGAGCTGTTTGCCTATGCCAAGACCACGGTCTTTTCGGAGCCCCAGCTGGACATTGTCACGGAGCAGCTGGATGCCGTGGAATCAAGCCGCGTCCGGATCTTTGCCGTGGAATACCTGCCCGGTCAGTTTGACCAGCGGGCGGATTCCGCCGCACAATGTATCCAGATCATCAGCCAGAAAGAACGCCCCCTGATCCGGACCGCCAAAGTCTATATCCTGGAAGGCGATCTTCAGCCGGAAGATGTGGAAAAGATCAAAAAATACGTCATCAACCCGGTGGAAGCCAGGGAAGCTTCCATGGAACTTCCGGAAACCCTCAGCATCAAATATGACATCCCGACCCAGGTCATGACCATGGACGGATTCATTTCCCTGAACAAAGAGGAACTGGCGGACATGATCAAGCAGTACGGACTGGCCATGGATCTGGATGACATCCTGTTCTGCCAGGCGTATTTCCAGTCGGAGCACAGGGATCCCACCATCACGGAGATCCGGGTCATCGACACCTACTGGTCGGACCACTGCAGGCATACCACATTCCAGACTATCATCGACAACGCTTCCTTTGATGAGCCGCAGATCCAGAAAACCTACGAAGAGTATCTGGAAACCAGGAAAGAACTGGGCCGCACCAAGCCCATCTGCCTG
>JAFRKZ010000024.1 GCA_017431485.1 Parasporobacterium sp.
ACTCGCAGGGACCTTAATTCCGACCGATCAACTGTTAAGCTTGTGAACTGAGGAAGGGGTCTTCTTGCTATTACATGATAAAGTAAAACTGCGCCACAGCCCTGGCAGGCCATCGCGCAGCAATTTTGTTCAATCCCGATTTGCAGCTCAGCCTGTATAGGCATCATCGGCTGTATTCCTGAAATTCTGCTTCGCCAGCCACTCCCGCTCCTCGTCATTCTCTGGAATATCGATGCGTTCGATCTTGAAAATAACCGGCCGCGTACCGTCGTTACAGCATGCGATCATCATGCGGTCATCGTTAGTCCAGCCTTTCATGATAGAACCGCCCTGAAGGGCAGTGTAGACATACCGGCTGATGGCATCCCATGCCTCACCGCAGAACTTGCCATTCATCAGGTGGTAAAAGTCATCCTGCTGCGGTGTCCGCTTCAGGATAAATTCGTCTCCCACGTTGAAGAATGGACAGGGCCCGGACTTAGGATCCGCCAGATACTGCTCCTGGTAATCGGTAAAACATTTCTTATCTATCACTGTAATTTTGCATTCATGCTGCATGTTTTAGCACCTCCATAGTTTCCGGATCACAACTCAGCCACTATATCAGCAATCCCCACAAGAGCTGCTTTTCCGCTGATATTGATCCTGCCATCCTCGCGCAGCTCACAGTACAGATATCCGCCGCGCTTTGAGGCCTGATAAGCAAGGATCTGCTTTTTATTCAATTCGCCGGACCAGTAGTCCGCGATCTGGCAGTGCGCAGAACCACATACAGGATCCTCCGCAACGGATAATTTAGGACAAAAACTTCTGGAAACACAGTCTGTCTCCGTTCCCTTTGCAGTCACATTCTGAATACGTCCTTCGAGGTTCATCAGCATTGCCTGGTCAGGCTGCATCGACCGCACCTGATCTTCATTTTCAAAAACACAGATCAGATCCAGCCCCAGAACGGCCTTCACCGGCCGGATTCTGAATGCCTGTTCCATCTCATCGGTTACCGGAATCTCTGTCAGCGGATAGGTCGGGAAATCCATTTCATAGAGATCGCCCTTTTTCCGTACCATCAAAACACCGCTCATGGTATGGAAGCGGACTTCGCTGCTTTCTGGTTCACAGAATGTGAGGATCACATAAGAAGAGGCCAGCGTGGCGTGTCCGCACAGTTCCACCTCTGTCCCCGGTGTAAACCAGCGAAGATGATATCCTCTTTCTTCTTTGACGATGAAGGCCGTCTCTGATAAATTATTTTCCATCGCCAGCTTCATCATGGAATCTTCCGAAGGCCAGCTGTCCATGACACAGACAGCTGCCGGATTGCCTGAAAATGGTTTGTCTGTAAATGCATCTACTATGTATTGCTTCATCGTACTTCCTTTCCCGTCACCAATGCTCATACCTTCTCTGTTCATCAATACCGCGTATCCGGTCCATTTCTTCTTCCGAAAGTTCGAAATCAAAGATATCATAGTTCTCCGCGATGTGATCCGGATTGCCTGATCCCGGAATTGCAATATACCCGTCCTGCAGATGCCAGCGGAGGATGATCTGGGCTGCGGTCTTTCCATGATCTTTGGCGATATCCAGGATTACATCATTTTCAAAGTTTTCCTGCGTATGTCCCCGTCCGCCGAACGGATACCAGGATTCCATTACGATCCCGTACTGCTTCACGTAATCCCGAAGCACCGCGTTCTGATAGTAGATGTGGTTCTCGTTCTGGATCACTGCCGGCGTGATCTCTGCGAACGAGAGCACTTCATCGACCTGCTGTTTTGTGTAATAGTTGGAAATGCCGATGGAATGAAGTTTTCCGCTCTCCACGGCTTCTTCCATGGCTTTATAAACACCGGCGTCATCCGAACCGGGCTGATGGATCAGCATCAGATCGATATAATCCACACCCAGATCA
>JAFRKZ010000192.1 GCA_017431485.1 Parasporobacterium sp.
GGGAGAAGCGGTTGCCTACGGAATCTTTGCCGTTCAGGACAGGGGCATGTTCTTCATCAAACCGGGCGACAAAGTCTATGCCGGCATGGTGATCGGGGAAAGCGGAAAATCCGAAGACATTGAGCTGAATGTCTGCAAGACAAAACACCTCACCAATACCAGGGCGTCCGGCGCCGATGAAGCTCTGAAACTGACCCCGCCCAGGGTCTTTTCCCTGGAGCAGTGCCTGGAGTTCATCGATACGGATGAATTGCTGGAAGTAACCCCGAAGAGCCTCCGGATGCGCAAGAAGATCCTGGATTCCAGGCTTCGCAAGCGAGCTTCCATAAACAAATAAAAAACGGCATTCATATTTGCTCGGACTGAGAAACGTACCGGTCAGCATGGGTTTCTATCCATGCAGACCGGATTTTTGTTCCGGCAGGACCGCCAAGTGCTGGTTATTCTTTGAATACGAGAAAGTGTACTTTTTCCGGCTGATTCTGGAATTTGAGAATACAAAATGTTCTTTTTTCCAACATCCTTAGAATTTAAGAACTGCGGAAGTATTCTTTAATTCCAGGATATTCTCATATGAGAATATTTTATATTCTTTTATAGCGTGAATCTAAAAAAAGAGAACACATGGCCTGTTCTTTAAATATGAAAAACGGCTTAAAAAGAACACTTTATATTCTTAAATATGGGTAAAACTCAATTCAAGAACACCAGGTGTTCTTTTTCAGCAAAAAACCAAAAAGAAGAATATTTTTTTGATTGTTTTCGCACTTTATCGTGGCAGAGAATAAATGAGGATTTGTTCGCAAAAAGTACAATCGGATGTATTGAAAAAGATACATGATGGTGCTAACATGACTAATAATTTCGAATGTTAATTATCTATCAATATAGCGGATATAAGGAGGCATACACATGGCACAGGATACTCTGAACCGCATCAGGGAAGCAGAACTTGCGGCAAAACAGCTGGTAAAAGATGCCCAGGCTTCCAGGACGGGGATCATCGCGGACGCGAAAGAGGAAGCCCTGCAGTACAAACAGGAGCTGATCAGCAAAGCCCGGTCGGCTGCCGCTGAGCAGCTGAAACAGGCAGAGTCCGGCATGGAGGAAGCTCTTGATGCTGCCCAGAAGAGAGCGGAGACTGTTATCGAACAGTTTTCCAGAAATCTTGATGAGAAGAAAGAAAAGGCAGTTCAGATGGTGATCGATTATATCATCTGAATGATATGTTCGGAAAGGATGTGCGGCATTCTTTCTGAATCCATCCGGGGACCTGCCATCAGGTTATCCCCGGACAGGCAAGGAGGCGTAAAATGGCAGTACTCGCTATGAAGCGAATCAGGATATGCGGACTGAAGCAGGACAGAAAAGCCGTCCTGGAGGAAGTCCAGCGTCAGGGCGTGATGGAAGTCAATATCGCTGCCCCTGACAACGATGTATTCCGCAGGATCACCATGCCTATCTCCAACTCCGAATTTGACAGGAATATCCACGATGCCGAAGCAGCCCTGGAAGTGCTGGAAAATGCAGAGCCTTCGAAGGGCGGGCTTCTTTCTACTTTCAAGGGCAGGGAATTGATGGATGTTTCCAGATATGAAGGATTCAAGGCAGAAATGCCGAGGATCCAGTCTGATATCAAGGAGATCCTGTCAAAATCCAAAGAGATCGCGGAGAGAAATGCTGATATCACCAGATGCAGACAACAGATCGATATGCTTGTTCCGTGGCAGACACTGGATATCCCGCTGGATATCAACGGAACAGAAAGCACGGCGATCTTCATCGGAGCCGTTCCGGGAGAACAGACCCTGGATTCCCTGTACGAAGCTTTGGCGTCTGTCATGCCGGTGGATATCACGATCTTCAGCAAGGATAAGAATCAGACCTGTCTGATGGTCATCTGCGGCATTGAAAGCAAAGAGGAAACATCGGCAGTTCTTCGAAATATCGGATTTGTATATCCGTCTGTCAGCAGCAGTAATACACCTGCTATGCAGACAGAGAAACTGAACCGGGAGATCGCGGAAAACGAAGAGCAGATCAAAGTGATCGAAGAGCAGATCCGTCAGAAAGTTCCCAGCAGGGAAGATATCCGGTTCTATGCGGATTATATGGCCATCCGGGCGGAAAAATATAACGTCACCAATTCGATCCCCCAGTCAGAGCATACCTTTGTGCTGGAAGGATACATTCCGGAAAAATACATTCCGAAACTGGAGAAAGCGCTGGATCGGTACGACCTTTCCATGGAATACCAGGAGCCGGATGAGACAGAAGATGTTCCGGTACTGCTGAAGAACAATGCGTTTTCATCTGCCGTACAGGGCGTGGTGGAATCCTATGCACTGCCGGATAAAGGGGAGGTAGACCCGACCTTCATTATTTCCCTGTTTTACTTTGTATTCTTCGGGTTTATGCTGGCAGACGCCGGCATCGGTATCCTGATCGTGATCGCCACCCTGGTGGTCCTGTTCAAGAACCCCAATATGGAAAGAGGCCTTAGGAACAATGTGAAACTGTTCCTGTTCGGCGGCATCAGCGCCACTTTCTTCGGCGTATTGTTCGGAAGCTATTTCGGAGACGCCGTTACGGCGATCTCGGGCAGCTTTTTCGGCCAGCCTGTTGTGATCAAACCTTTATGGCTTGACATGACTGCGAATCCTATGACGGTCCTGTCCCTTGCCCTGATCATGGGTCTGATCCATATCTTTACGGGAATGGGGATCGCGGCTTATCAGTACCTGAAACAGAAAGACATCATGGGATTCCTGTTCGGGATCGTTCTGTGGTATATCATTTTGCTTGGCCTTATCCTGAAGTGCCTGTCCATGCAGATGATCATGGATATCCTGGCAGGAGGACGTGAGCCGATCGTTCCGGCGGGGGTCGGTAAGATCGGTCTGATCGCTGCAGGGATCGGATGCGTGATCGTCATTTTCATGGGCGAGTACAAGACCAAGAACTGGGGCAAGAGACTCCTGAAAGGTGCTTATGCTGTATATGGCATTACCAGTTACCTTTCCGATGTGCTTTCCTACTCCAGACTTCTGGCTTTAGGTCTGGCGACCGGCGTTATCTCTTCCGTTGCCAATATGATCGGAACCATGTTCGGCAACGGCGTGCTGGGGATCATCATTTACGTGATCGTATTCCTGATCATCAACGGCATCAATATCGGTATCAATACACTCGGAGCGTACGTGCATACAAACCGTTTGCAATATGTGGAATTCTTCGGCCGTTTCTACAGCGGCGGTGGAAGACCCTTTGAACCATATAGTATCAAAACAAAATATTATAAATTTAAGGAGAACGGAAATGATTGAATTCTTAACAATGAACATGGGTACAATTTTGGCTTTGCTGGGAGCAGCACTGGCAGTAGGTCTGGCAGGAGCAGGCTCGGCAAGAGGTGTAGGTGTTGCAGGCGAGGCAGCTGCAGGCGTTATCGCAGAGGACCCGGGCAAATTCGGTAAGGTCATGGTTCTCCAGCTCCTTCCGGGTACACAGGGCATCTACGGTCTGATCATCGGATTCATCACCCTGTCCCAGACAGGAATCATCGGCGGCGACGGCAATATTACCATCGGTAAAGGCCTTGTTTATCTGTGCGCATGCCTTCCGATCGCGATCGCGGGATACTTCTCCGGTATCGCACAGGGAAAAGCCTCCGCAGCTTCCATCGGAACAGTTGCCAAGAAACCGGATCAGTTCGGTAAGGCAATGATCTTCCCGATCATGGTTGAGACTTACGCTATCCTTGCACTGCTGGTATCGATCCTTGCCCTTTCCGGCGCATCAGGAGTTGCTTTCTAAAGAAGCCCCAATACCTGTGAATGAAGGAGTTTACTATGAGTGGACTGGATAAAATCTTAGAACACATCTCCCGGGAAGCCAGGGACGAGGCGGACAGGATCATCGCCGAAGCCAGGGAAGATTCGGAGAGACTATTATCTTCCGGTAAAGCGGAAGCGGATTCCATGGCACAGGCCATTGCCAGACAGTCGGAAACCGATGTGGCAGCTGCCGTGAAACGGATCCAGAGTACATCACAGCTGAAAGAAAAAAGGATCATCCTCCAGGCGAAACAGGA
>JAFRKZ010000025.1 GCA_017431485.1 Parasporobacterium sp.
ATCTTCCGGTAAAGCGGAAGCGGATTCCATGGCACAGGCCATTGCCAGACAGTCGGAAACCGATGTGGCAGCTGCCGTGAAACGGATCCAGAGTACATCACAGCTGAAAGAAAAAAGGATCATCCTCCAGGCGAAACAGGAGCAGATCGAAGGCGTTTTCGAGAACGCCCTTACCGATCTGAAGGCTCTTGACGACCAGGCTTATTTCGACGTGATCAGAAAGATGATCGCCAGATATGCGACCAATGAGGAAGGCACGATCAATTTTTCGGCAAAGGATCTTTCCAGACTTCCCGAGGATCTGGCAAAGACCGCGAAAGAGTATCATCTGGAGATCAGCAAGGAAGCAGCGGATATCGCCGGCGGCTTTATCCTGACATACGGTGATATTGAGGAAAACTGCAGTTTTGAAGTATTGATCGAAACATCCAGAGAAGCACTTCAGGATATGGTGGGACAGCTTCTGTTTGGCTGAACCCTTTATGGATCTGCAGTGCAGACAGAAATGAAGGAGCAATAACAAATGGACAAAGATTTTTTATATGATCCGCTTCTGGATGATGAATTGCTCGGCGATCAGCTGATGACATCTGCGGTGGCCCGGATCCGTGCCAAGGAAAACACTCTGCTCACGGACCAGGATCTGAAGAGCCTGATGGCCTGTCCGACCTACAGCGAATGTATCCAGTATCTTCTGGACAGAGGATGGGGTCCTACGGAACATGTGACGCCGGAGGAACTTCTGGCGCTGGAAAAAGACCGGATGTGGGAACTGATCGGGAGTCTGCTGACGGCACAGGATGCGAAGGTTTTTGACATCTTCCGCCTCAGCAGTGATTTTCATAACCTGAAGGCTGCGATCAAGGAAAGCTATATCCAGAAGACTGTACCGGATGTTTATATGGAGGGCGGCACGATCGATGTGCAGACGCTCAGGAGATGCGCTGCGGATGCGGATTTCTCCGCTCTGCCGCTGGTCATGATGCGTGCGGCGGAAGAAGCGCGGGATGTCCTGTTCCGTGCCGGCGATTCCCAGCTGTGTGATGTGATCATTGACAAAGCATGCCTTGACAGTATTCAGAAAGCAGCGGAAGAATCCGGCAACAGCCTGTTGAAGGAGTATGCGGAATTTAAATGTGCAGCTGCCAATATCAACATCGCGATCCGTGCCTGCAGAGCCGGAAAGGACGAAGAATTTCTGAAGAAAGCCTTCGCCAGGTGTTCAAGCATCAGCACGCAGAAGCTGCTCGGAAGCGCTAGAAACGGTATCGATGCGATCTACGAGTATCTGGAGCAGACGGTCTATAAAGATGCGGCGGATGCCATCAAGGAAAGTCCGGCAGCTTTTGACCGGTGGTGTGACAACCGGATGATCGAACTGATCAGGCCGCAGAAATACAATGCATTTACGATCTCTCCTTTAGCCGCCTATGTTCTGGCAAAAGAGTGTGAGATAAAATCCGTCAGACTGATCCTGTCAGGCAAACTGAACCACCTGCCGGAAGAAAAGATCAGGGAAAGGTTGAGGGAGAGTTATGTATAAAATCGCAGTGATAGGAGACAGAGACTCCATATATGGCTTTGCCACGCTGGGACTGGATACATTTCCGGTGCTGAATGCGGAAGAAGGAGCAAGAAAGCTGGATGAGCTGGCACACTCGGAATATGCGATCATTTATATCACGGAGCAGCTGCAGGGCAAGATCAGCAGTACCGTGGAAAAATATCGGGACCAGCAGCTTCCGGCGATCATACCGATCCCCGGCGTAAACGGAAATACCGGAAACGGTATGGCCGCAGTAAAGCGTCTGGTGGAACAGGCAGTCGGATCGGATATTATTTTCAATAATTGAAATCAATAGTAGACAGGATGCCCGGCATCCTCTTGAACGCATACGGGGACCCCTCCGGGCCCTCCCCGAATAGAAACGAAAGGCACAGGTAGTGACTATGAGCACAGGAACAATAAAAAAAGTAGCAGGCCCCCTGGTCGTTGCCAACGGCATGCGGGATGCCAACATGTTCGACGTGGTTCGTGTAGCCCGTCAGCGTCTGATCGGCGAGATCATTGAGATCCACGGGGATGAAGCCTCTATCCAGGTATATGAGGAAACCTCAGGCCTCGGACCGGGAGAACCGGTAGAGTCAACCGGAGCGCCGTTGTCCGTAGATCTGGGCCCCGGTCTGATCGGCAGTATCTTTGACGGGATCCAGCGTCCTCTCGTTAAGATCATGCAGATGACGGGAAACAGCCTTGGAAGAGGCGTGGAAGTCCCGGCGATCGACCGTGAGAAAAAATGGGTCTTTGTTCCTACCGTGAAACCGGGAGATGCAGTAAGCGGCGGCGATATCATCGGTACCGTAAAAGAGACGCCGATCGTGGAACAGAAGATCATGATCCCGGCAGGACTGGAAGGGAAGATCTCTTCCATCGAAGGCGGGGAATTCACGATTGAGGATACTATTGCCGTTGTGGAAACGGAAAAAGGCGAAATGGTCCCTGTATGCATGCTGCAGAAATGGCCGGTCCGTGTAGGACGTCCCTATAAGCAGAAACTTTCTCCGGATGTTCCCCTGATCACCGGACAGCGTGTCATCGACTGCCTGTTTCCTATTGCAAAAGGCGGCACGGCAGCGATCCCGGGACCTTTCGGTTCAGGAAAGACCGTCACACAGCACCAGCTGGCAAAATGGGCTGAGGCGGATATCGTGGTCTATATCGGATGCGGAGAGCGTGGAAACGAGATGACAGACGTTCTGAACGAGTTCCCGGAACTGAAGGATCCCAAGACAGGGCATTCCCTCATGGAACGGACCGTGCTGATCGCCAATACATCGGATATGCCGGTTGCTGCCCGTGAAGCATCGATCTACGTAGGCATCACCATTGCGGAGTATTTCCGTGATATGGGATATTCCGTTGCCCTGATGGCAGACTCCACATCCAGATGGGCAGAGGCTCTTCGTGAAATGTCAGGACGTCTGGAAGAAATGCCCGGTGAAGAAGGATACCCCGCTTATCTGGGATCCCGTCTGGCACAGTTCTATGAAAGAGCCGGCCGGGTCATCTCCAACGGACTTCATCCGAGAGAAGGCGCTCTGTCGGTTATCGGAGCTGTTTCACCTCCGGGCGGTGATATTTCAGAGCCGGTTTCCCAGGCGACCCTGCGTATCGTCAAGGTATTCTGGGGACTGGATTCCAACCTTGCCTACAAACGTCATTTCCCGGCGATCAACTGGCTGACCAGTTATTCCCTGTACGCCAATGATATGGGAAGATGGTTTGACGAGAGTACAGGCGGAAACTGGATGGAATGCCGGGGAAGGTTCATGGCGCTGCTGTCCGATGAAGCCGCACTGGAAGAGATCGTTCAGCTGGTAGGTATGGATGCCCTGTCTGCGACAGACAGACTGAAAATGGAGACGGCGCGGTCCATCCGTGAAGATTTCCTGCATCAGGATTCTTTCAACGAAGTGGATACTTATACAGAGCTTCATAAACAGTATCTGATGATGAAAATGATACTGGCCTACTATGATCTGTCCCTGAAGGCTCTGGAAGACGGCGTGAGCGTGGAAGCGCTCGCCAATATGGAGATCAGGGAACGGATCGGCCGTTTCAAATATACAGTGATCGGCATGGTGGATGAAGAATACAGTAAGATCATGGATGCGCTTGAAAAAGAGATCAATGCTCTGAAGAGCCATCAGTGATCGGCAGGATAAACAAAATGGAGGACAGATATGGCAAGAGAGTATAAGACAATACAGGAAATTGCCGGACCTTTGATGCTGGTACAGGGCGTTGAGGGTGTAACATACAATGAACTGGGTGAGATCGAGCTGGCAAACGGCGAGAAGAGAAGATGCAAGGTTCTGGAGATCGACGGGTCCAATGCAATGGTCCAGCTGTTTGAAAGTTCTACCGGTATTAACCCGAAGGAGAGCAAGGTCCGTTTTCTGGGAAGAGCCATGGAACTGGGCGTATCGGAGGATATGTTGAGCCGTGTGTTTGACGGCCTTGGGCGTCCCATCGACGGCGGTCCGGAGATCCTTCCGGAAAAGCGGATGGATGTGAACGGACTTCCCATGAATCCTGCCGCGAGAAATTATCCTCAGGAGTTTATCCAGACCGGTGTTTCCGCCATTGACGGACTGAATACACTGGTAAGAGGCCAGAAACTGCCGATCTTCTCCATGTCCGGACTTCCCCATGCTGAGCTGGCTGCCCAGGTAGCCCGTCAGGCCAAGGTAAGAGGAACGGATGAGCAGTTCGCCGTTGTATTTGCGGCCATGGGCATTACCTTTGAAGAGGCGGATTTCTTCACCAGATCCTTTAATGAAACAGGCGCTATCGACAGAACGGTAATGTTTATCAATCTGGCAAATGACCCAGCTGTTGAGCGTATCGCAACTCCCAAGATGGCACTGACGGCAGCAGAGTATCTTGCATTTGACAAGAACATGCATGTGCTTGTTATCCTGACGGATATCACAAACTATGCAGACTCCCTGCGTGAGATCTCCGCAGCCAAGAAGGAAGTTCCGGGACGGCGCGGGTATCCGGGCTACATGTACACAGACCTGGCAACGATCTATGAACGTGCCGGAAGGCAGGAGGGAAAAACGGGTTCCATCACCATGATCCCGATCCTGACCATGCCGGAAGATGACAAGACGCATCCGATCCCTGACCTTACAGGATACATCACAGAAGGACAGATCATCCTGAGCCGTGAACTGTACCGCCAGGGGATCACGCCTCCGATCGACGTCCTTCCGTCCCTGTCCCGTCTGAAAGACAAGGGAATCGGCGTTGGAAAGACCAGGGAGGATCATGCCAATACCATGAACCAGCTCTTTGCAGCCTACGCCCGCGGCAAGGAGGCAAAGGAACTGATGGTCGTTCTCGGCGAGGCAGCTCTTACGGATATGGACAAGCTGTATGCGGAGTTTGCCGATCAGTTTGAGAAGAAATATGTTTCCCAGGGCTTCAGCACAAACCGTGACGTGGAAGAGACC
>JAFRKZ010000193.1 GCA_017431485.1 Parasporobacterium sp.
CAGTTCCTGCCATCCGGTCAGCCGGGAGTGAAAACCTTTCGGGTTCCTGCCGTATTCGGTAAATCCCAGGCTTTCATAAAGAGCAATGGCTTTCTTATTCTCCGCTACCACTTCCAGTTCCAACTGGAGATATCCTGCTGACTTCGCGCATTTAATGCAGGCATTGGTCAGTGCACATCCGATACCAAGCCCCCAATATGCTTTGTCTACGCTAATCCCAAATTCAGCCCGGTGTTTTGTCTTGTCTTTTTTGCCTATGCAGCCGATCCCGGCGGAGCCGACAACAGTTCCGTCCACCTCTGCCAAGATCTCAATCTCATTCGGGCTCTGCGTTTTTTCCTTTAAAAACTGTGCTTCCTGGTCGGAGGTCATAGTTGCTTCATCCGGATAAGAAAGCAAATAGTCTGTCTGCGCATGTGTCAGGATATAGATATCCAGCAGGGCTTGTCCGTCCTTTTCCGTCCCATTTCGGAGAATACAGGTTCTTTTGTCTTTCAGAGTGATCGTTTCGTTATATTCCATACGTTCCCTTTCAGGTTAAACTTCATTCCTTTTTGTCTGTTATAGTTACATGACGTTGATTTGTCAATTCCGGGTACAGGGCAGCATAAACCTTACATGCATCTTGCAACAAAAATGTAAGTGGAGTATTCTGAAGAGCAATGAAGAGCATAGGAGATCATGCCTGATGCAGTTTGGAATGCCCACCCTTATCGAGAACCGGACGTTAGAAGATAATGTGGATCTTTGCCGCAGTCTGGGGCTTCAGTTTATTGAACTGAATATGAATTTTCCGGAGTATCAGGCAGAACAGCTGGAACAGACAGAGCATCTGCTGGATCTTGCCCGGAAAGCCGGGATCTATTACACCATTCATCTGGATGAGAATCTGAATATTGCGGATTTCAACCGGCTTATATCGGAGGCGTATCTCGAAACGGTCAGACGGTCGATAATAGTAATGAAAAAGCTTCTATGCCTGCGCGATCAGTACGGTGATGACACTCAGCCGCTGCTTCTTAATATGCATATGAACCATGGTATCTATATCACCCTGCCTGAGCGGAAAGTTCGGATGTATGAACGAGATTTTGATACCTATATGAAATCTGTTGCGGTATTTCGTGAAAAGTGCGAGGAATGGATCGGAGAAGCTGATGTGAAGATCGCTGTTGAAAATACAGATGGGTTCAGAGAGTATGAGAAAAGGGCGATCGAATATCTCCTGGAAAGCCGAATGTTCGGACTGACCTGGGATATAGGCCATTCCAAGGCTGCCGGGGAAAAGGATGTTCCGTTTATCCTGAATCATCAGGACCACCTGATCCATTTTCATATCCATGATGGATCGGAAAAGCCGCCAAAGAACCATCTGGCTCTGGGCGATGGAGAGATAGACCTTGCGGAAAGACTGTTGCTGGCAGAGAGATCAAATGCCAGATGTGTGCTTGAAACAAAAACGATCGAAGCTCTGAAACAATCTGTTGCCTGGCTGCATGACCATAGGATTATGGAGAAAAGAGTATGAAGATCAGAAAAACAACAGAAGCAGATTTTGACCGGATCACAGAGATTTACGCGCACGCCAGAGATTTCATGGCGAAAACAGGAAATCCAAATCAATGGGGACCGACAAAATGGCCGCCGAAAGCTTTGCTCCATGATGACATCAGGAAAGGGAACAGCTATGTGTGTCTGGATGATAACGGAGCAGTTATCGGTGTCTTTTTCTTCCTGCAGGGACAGGATATCGAGCCGACTTATCGCGATATAACAGACGGAGCATGGATCGGTGACGATTCATACGGGGTTGTTCACAGGATCGCTTCCGACGGTTCTGAAAAAGGGATCGGGCAATTCTGCATCAACTGGGCGTTTGAACAGTGCGGACATTTACGGATGGATACCCATACGGATAATGTGATCATGCAGCATGTTCTGCACAAACTGGGGTTTACAAAATGCGGGATCATTTATGTTGTCGAGGATCATTATCCGAGATATGCCTACGAAAAGATCAAATAGGAGGATTTTGCCAATGACCGAAAGAATAAAATACACAACTGGTATAGTCGTTGTTATTTGCATACTGGCTTCTCTGTTTGCCGGCCTGGCTTCTGCCAAAGAAATGCGGGCAGGGTCGTTGGAACAGATCAGAGAAGAAGGACTGCTCCGTGTAGGAACAACCGGAGATTATCAGCCTATGTCTTTTCTGGATCCGGCAACAAATGAATATGTTGGCTTTGACGTAGCGATCGTGGAAGATCTGGCGGAATCGCTTGGGGTTCAGATCGAGTATGTGAAAACGACATGGCCTTCTCTGATGGAAGATACGCTTGCCGGAAAATTCGATCTTGCCATCTGCGGGATCACGATCACTGAAGCCAGAAAAGAACAGGCCCTGATGTCTGAAGGATATTTAGTGAACGGAAAAACTGTTTTATGCAGAATGGAAGATGCAGAGAAATACGTGTCCCTGGATGCGATCAATTCACCGGATGTCAGGGTGATGGAAAACCCGGGAGGGCTGAATGAAAAATTTGCCCGGGAAAATCTGCCGGATGCGGAACTGATCATTCA
>JAFRKZ010000194.1 GCA_017431485.1 Parasporobacterium sp.
GGCGTTTGTCCGGAAAACAGGGTTTTCCAGACTCCATGTATTTCCCTATTCCAGAAGAGAAGGGACCCGGGCGGATCAAATGCCTGGGCAGCTCACGAGAGCGGTCAGAGAAGAACGGGCTGCGCGGCTGATCTTTCTGGGGGAACAGATCCGGGAGCAGTACGAACGACGGTTGATCGGGCAGGAGTGCTGCATCCTGACAGAGGAATGCGTCCGCACACAGGACGGTCTGTTTCTTGCAGGTTATACGCCTGAGTATGTAAGGATATTGCTGCCGGTACAGGAAGGGCAGGATATGCTGAACCGTATCGTTCCGGTTGTTCCGAAAGATTTCCGGAACGGGGTTCTGGTGGCTGAGTAATGCTGATATTTCAAGCGGGTATTCCTTGAAATGTGAATTATCGAAAACTGAGAATAGCAGAGCATTCTTAAATTCGTCTGGTGTTGATTTTGAGAATAGCAGGGTATCCCTGTTTCATCTAAATACCGATTTTAAGAATAGTGGACTATCCTCAAATACGCCAGATGCTGGTTTTAAGAATAGTGGACTATTCTTGTTTCAACTATATATTGATTTTGAGAATAGTTGAGTATTCTCAATTTCTCCATATGTTGATTTAGAGAATACTCTAGTATTCTTGTTTTTGCCAGTTGTTGGTTTTAAGAATAGTCGGGTATCCTTGATTTTGCAAAATGTGGATTTTGAGAATAGTGGACTATCCTCAAATGCGACAGATGACAATTTTGAGAATGGTGGGCTATCCTCAATAACGCAAAATGCTGGTTTTGAGAATATCCGGCAGAAAACAACAGATCAGGATGGAGCAGTGTGCTGCAGAACCGTCTGCCTTGGAAGCATCATAGGCCCCAGGACTGAAAAAGGGCAGTAAGGAAAACCGGGAAGCGGCAGAATGCAAGGCGCTTTGGGAACTTGAAAAACAAGAAAGCTTGCAACTACGCGGATTTTAAGGTAAAATCACGTCATGGCCAATAATAATTTACAATTTACACAACATTATAGTATTCCGAAGGAAGAGCTTCTCACGACCGAGAAGATCTTTGCCCGTGTTTACGCAGCACTGGCAGAGAAAGGGTACGACCCTGTCAATCAGATCGTAGGCTACATTATGTCGGGAGATCCTACCTATATCACCAGCCACAATAACGCCAGAGGTATTATTGCCAAGGTGGAGAGAGACGAGCTTATTGAGGAAGCTGTCAGATTCTATATCGATAACAAGCTGAAATAGGTGACTCTCATGAGGATCATGGGTCTTGATTACGGGGCTAAGACTGTCGGGGTGGCGCTCAGCGACCCTCTCGGATTTACGGCCTGGCCTTTGGAAACAATAACCAGAGAATCTGAAAAGAAACTTCGCAGAACGCTTGCCCGCCTGGAGGAGATCGTGCAGGAATACCAGGTGGGAAGTATCATTTTGGGCTATCCTCTCAATATGGATGGCTCAGTCGGTGAACGCGCCTGTAAATCGCTGGAATTCAAGACAAAACTGGAAAATAGGCTGAAGATCCCTGTCATCATGCAGGATGAAAGGCTTACAACTGTTGCTGCAGATGAGGTTCTGGAGGAAATGAAAGTACCGCGGACGGAGCGCAAACAATATATCGATAAGATCGCTGCTGCGTATATCTTGGAAGACTACATGTCATCAATACAGGAGAATAACAATGGAAAAGGAAGGTAAGATCATCTTTAAGGATGAGAACGGACAGGAAGATGTGTTTTATATCATAGAGGAGACGACCCTGCGCAATATTCACTATATCATGGTGACGGATACGCCGGATGGGGAAGAGGAGGCGGACGCCTATATCCTGAAAGACGTTTCCGATCCGGAATCGGAAGAAGCCATCTATGAATTTGTGGAAGACGACAGGGAATTGGAAGCGCTTGCAGATATTTTTGCAGAACTTCTGGAAGATGTCGACATCGAACAGTAACACATCGTTCGTAAGAAATATTACATATGACAGAAAAAAAGAAAAAAGCAAAGACACTTGCCGATAAAGTGAAGATCATTCCATTGGGCGGGATGGATTATATCGGATTGAATATGACCGCCATTGAATATGAGGATTCCATCATTGTGGTGGACTGCGGCATGGCATTTGCCGATGATTCTCTTCTGGGGATCGATCTGATCATCCCGGATGTTTCCTATCTGAAGCAGAACAAGCAGAAAGTAAAAGGATATTACATTACCCACGGGCATGAAGATCATATCGGAGCGGTTCCCTATATCCTGCGGGAAGTCAATGCTCCCGTTTACGGAACGAAGCTTTCCATTGCCCTGATCCAGAAGAAACTGGCAGAGCACGGGATGGAGACACTGGTAAAGACCAGGGTCGTAACTTATGGGGATAAGCTGAAAGCCGGTAAATTCAGTATCGAATTCATCAGGACCAATCACAGTATTTCGGATGCAGCGGCACTGGCGATCACCTGTCCTGCCGGAACCATCGTGCAGACGGGAGATTTTAAGGTGGATTACACGCCGGTGTACGGAGACGCCATCGACCTTTGGAGACTGGCAGAACTCGGGAAGAAGGGGATCCTGGCAGTCATGTGCGATTCCACCAACGCCCTGAGGCCCGGTTACACCATGTCGGAAAAGACCGTGGGCGAGACCTTTGACATGCTCTTCGCCAAGCACAGCCGCAACAGGATCATCGTGGCGACCTTTGCCTCCAATGTGGACAGGGTACAGCAGGTGATCAACACGGCATACAAGAACAAACGGAAGGTGATCCTGGAGGGCCGTTCCATGGTCAATGTCATTGAGACGGCGCAGGAACTGGGGTATATTTCCGTTCCGGACAATACGCTGATCTCTATCGACGAGATGAAGAATTACCCGGACAACAAACTGACCATTATCACAACAGGCAGCCAGGGAGAGCCTATGGCCGCCTTATCAAGGATGGCTTCCAAGAACCACAAAAAGATCGAGATCCAGAAAGATGATATTATCATCTTCTCCTCTTCTCCGATCCCGGGCAATGAAAAAGCGGTCTCTAATATCATGAACGAACTGGCCCAGATGGGTGCGAAGGTCATTTTCCAGCAGACCCATGTTTCCGGCCATGCCTGCCAGGAAGAGATCAAACTGATCTATTCCCTGCTGAAGCCGGAATATGTGATCCCGGCTCACGGAGAATTCCGGCACAGGGCAGCCAATCGTCAGATCGCCCTGGATATGGGCTATGACAGCAAACACATCATTATGGCGGAAACCGGAGATGTGATCGAATTGTCAGAACACTCTGCCCGTAAAGCCGGAACTGTCCAGGCCGGCGGTATCTATGTAGATAACTCCGGTGTGGAAGATGTAGGGCGGACAGTGATCCAGGACCGGAAAGACCTGTCGGAAAGAGGCGTACTGATCGTTTCCGTGTGCGTCGACAAAGAGAACAATCTTATCGTATCCGGGCCTGAGGTATTTACCAGGGGCTGGGTCTATGACGGGGACCTGGATATAATCCTTGATGAAATAAAGAAAATCATCTATAATAATTTGATAAATTATCTGGAGAAGAATCATTACAGCAGAGGCAAAGCCAAGATGGTGATCGGGGACTCAGTCCGCAAGTATACCAGGGTCCAGGACAGAAAAGGCCCGATGGTTCTGCCTTTTATTTTGGAAGTTTGACCTGATGTGCCGGGCTGACGCAAGGATCTTCAGCTGGCATGACAGCAAGGTTGGGAACGTATATGGAAGAAACCAGAAAGCGAACAGACAGAAAAAACCAGGGTGCCAAAAAGGCATCCAGGGTCGTGGATATGAGCTGGGCTGCAAAATACCTGGATGACGATTGGGAGAATAAATATTCTGCCGAAGGCGCCGTCGATACCCAGGTGGCTATGCCGCCCGGTGAAAAAAAGGACCGGGAAGAAAGCGCCGATGAGGAATATATCGTAAACGATCTGTCTGATACGCAGTTATTCAGGGCTGCCTTTAGGGAACCGCTGCCTGCGGATCCGGACGATCCGGAAGCGCAGGAAAAGTCAAAAGAGCAGGAAAAACAAGCTGATCCGGAGGAACCGGAAGAAGATGACATCAGGATCAGGGATGCGGTGACGGAAGAGACGATCACTTCTCTGGAAGAGATGAAGGCCGTCAGGGATGCGGCAGGTCTGGCACAGCAAGAGACTGACGGACCGGAAGAAGATATCGTAAGGATCCGCGATGCCGTTACCGATAAAACGGTTGTTTCCGTATCGGAAGCCAGGGCAGTCAGGACGACTCTGTTCCATATGGGTATGGATGAAGACCTGGATGAACTGTCCGGGATCCGGGATGCCAGAAACAGTCTTCTCAGGCAGGAACCTGCAGGGCAGGAAGTAAAAATCACTGAAAAGGAACACGCAACTGCTGCTCCGGCAGAGAAAGCAGAAGAACCTGTCCTTTTTCCGGGAAAAACGATCGTGGCCTCCAAAACTGCTGATTCTGTCAGGAAAGCAGCCTCCCGTATTGAGGAAGAGGTACTGCCGGTTCAAAGCGCTGCGCAGGAGATCGATGTAGATCCCGAAGATTTTATCGAAGAGAAAGAAAAATCCCGTTCTGCCCGGAAGGAACGTTCCGAACCGCGCAGGCGCCGGAGTACCGAGGCGCAGAACAGGACTTCTGAAAGGAGGACCAGGGAACGGGCGGATGCCTATGATCCTGATCTCCGTCCGGAACGCAGACCAGGCCGCAGAATGGAACGGGAGTATGACCAGGACCGCGACAGCAGATATTATTATGGGTATATGCCGTCGAAGAGCCCTCTGAGGTTTATCCCTCTGGTGCTGGTGATCGCTCTTTGCGTATTTGGATTTATTGCCGCCAGAGAGATCTGCCATGATGTTCCCATCAATTCCAGTGATTATTCAAAAATGAAATATACTGTCACGGAAGGCCTGACAGATGAACAGCTGGCGCAGGATCTGGCAGGTATGGGGATCATAGACAACCAGCTGATCTTCCGGATCAGATGCCGGTTCTATGACGCCGATTATGTAGAGGGAACCTATGAACTGAGTCCCTGCTACAGCACAGAAAAGATCATCAATATCCTGTCCGGGTATACGTACGGAAGTGACTGATCCATAGCGGACACATAAGTTCCGCAGATTGCAAGAATACAGGATTGCACAGGCGTTCAACGGCCATGCAATCCTTATATTATTTAAAATGATCATCGACCCGAACATTACAACCTATATCTATTCGATCGAACCGGAGGGGGATCCCGGACTGGAAGCGCTGCGGTCCTATGCGGAAGAGAAAAACGTTCCGGTGATCCGCAGGGAAATGGAGCCGTTTATGCGGGTGCTCCTTCGTACCGTTCATCCCGGGAAGATCCTGGAGATCGGAACCGGGATCGGTTATTCCGCCCTGTTCATGGACAGCTGTCTGGATCACACGGATATCGTGACCATAGAAAACTATGAGCCGCGGCTTCGGGAAGCTGAAAAGATCCTGGAAGGACATGCCAATATCAAACTGATAAAAGCGGATGCGGCAGATGTGCTGAAAGAACTAGAAGGTCCCTTTGACTTCATCTTTCTGGATGCGGCGAAAGCGCAGTATATTTCCATGCTTCCCGATATCAGGCGGCTCCTGCCGCAAGGCGGTATACTGCTGGCGGACAATGTGCTCCAGGATGGGGAACTGATCCGCTCCAGGTATCTGACGCCCAGACGGCAGAGAACGATCCATGAAAGGATGCGGGAGTTTATCTGGGAAATGAAGCATTCCCCGGATTTCGAGACCAGTCTGCTCACTGTGGGAGACGGTGTCATTTTGAGCATTAGAAAAGGAGCTTGATCCAAGTCATGAGAGAACATAAGAAACCGGAACTTCTGATGCCTGCCGGTTCGCTTCCTGTATTGAAAGTGGCAGTGGCATACGGCGCAGACGCCGTCTATATCGGAGGAGAAGCCTTTTCCCTGCGTGCCAATGCCCATAATTTTTCCTTTGAGGAAATGAGAGAAGGGATCGCTTTTGCACATGAGAGAAATGTCAGAGTCTATGTGACGGCCAACATTTTAGCCCATAACGAAGATCTGGAAGAAGCGGAAGTGTATTTCCGGGAGCTGAAGGAACTGAGACCGGATGCCCTGATCATATCCGATCCGGGAATCTTCCTCCTGGCAAAACAGATCCTTCCGGAAGTGGAGATCCATATCAGTACCCAGGCCAACAATACCAATTACGGAACGTACCGGTTCTGGCATGATCTGGGGGCCAAAAGGGTTGTCAGCGCAAGGGAACTGAGTCTTGCGCAGATCCGGGAACTGAGGGAAAAGATCCCTGAAGACATGGAGATCGAGACATTTGTCCACGGCGCCATGTGTATCTCCTATTCCGGCAGGTGCCTGCTGTCTGCATTCATGACAGGACGGAGTGCCAACAAGGGAGACTGCACCCATCCCTGCCGGTGGAAATATGCCGTCATGGAAGAGACAAGACCGGGCGAGTATCTGCCGGTGGAGGAAAATGAAAGGGGAACGTTCCTGTTCAATTCCCGAGATCTTTGCATGATCGAACATATTCCGGAACTGATAGAGGCGGGGATCGACAGCTTCAAGGTAGAAGGCCGCATGAAGAGCGCCTTGTATGTTGCGGCCGTCGGGCGGACTTACCGGATGGCGATCGATGATTACTGCGAGGATCCGCAGAGATACAGAGAACGGCTTCCTTTTTACAGGGAGGAGATCGCCAAATGCACTTACCGGGAGTACACGACAGCGTTTTTCTTCGGACAGCCGGATGAGACATCCCAGATCTATGATGCCTCCACTTATGTAAAGGAGTGGACCTATCTGGGGATGGCCGATGGGGAAAAGCAGTATCGCAGTCCGGAAGGCAGGACATATTACATGCTGGAGCAGAAAAACAAATTCTGTGTCGGTGATA
>JAFRKZ010000026.1 GCA_017431485.1 Parasporobacterium sp.
AGGGAGCAGAAAGACCACGGATGAGCATTACCTGATGACAACAAACATCAACGGCATCCGTCTGGGAATGCTGTGCTATACCTATGATACCAGAGAATACACGGAGGGAGAGAAATCCCTGAATTTCAATTATCTCTCGGACGAAGCTGTCCAGAAGATCGCGACATTTAATTATGAGTATCTGGATGAATTCTATGAGGATGTACAGCAGCAGGTGGATTACATGGATATGCTCAATGTGGACGCCAAGGTCATCTATATGCACTGGGGCACAGAATATGAGGATGATCCCAACGGCTATCAGACCGAAATGGCGCAAAGGCTCTGCGACATGGGTTTTGACGTGATCATCGGAAGCCACCCGCATGTGATCCAACGGTTTGATACCCTGACAGCAGCGGACGGGCATCAGACACTGTGTCTGTATTCCATGGGAAATGAACTCTCCAACCAGCGAAAAGAGGAGATGGATCCCGAAGAACCGAGAGGCTATACGGAAGACGGACTGGTGATCCAGGTAACCTTTGAAAAATTCAACAACGGCGATGTGAAAGCCAACGGCGTAAACATTGTCCCCACCTGGGTGGAGCTGGATGGAAACGGCTATCAGATCATGGCACTGGAAGGAACGGATCCCTGGAGTTGGGGCGCGGCAGATCCGTATTCCGCTATTGAATCCTACAACAGAACCCTTGGCAGACTGGGAGATGCCTATCCGGCATTCCGCTCTTCCAAAGGGCAGAGTGATGTTCTTACCTATATCGAGTAAAAAAAATGAACAAAAAATGTTAAAAAAGTATTGCAAAAATATAAAAAATGAGTTACATATTTATTAACATATAAAATGTAACACAGGAGGATCCTGCAATGCTGAAAAAAACAATTCTGGCTGCAGCAGCTATCCTGGCAGCGGTATTACTGGCAGCCTGCGGCGATGCATCCAAAAAGGATGAAAAAGCTGCAGATGCAGCAGCCGTTCAGGATACAGCAGCTGTTGAGGAAGCAGAAACCACGGAAGAATCGGATATGAAGATCACTTCCATAATAGAAGATACAAAGAAACCGGAAGAAAAGACCACGGAAAAAGAGACCACGACCGGTCAGGAAGAGACCACGACGGCTGCTGCGGTAGAACCAACAACGGCTGCCGCAGAAGTAGAGACGACCACCGAAGCGGCGAAGGAAGAAGAAGGACGTACCGGTATCGTATCGGCAGACGGAGATGGACTTTCCTTAAGAAGCGGGCCGGATGCTTCCAATGACGTACTGGATCTTATCCCGGATGGGACGGAACTGGTGATCACCGAAGAGCAGGATGGATGGGGCCATGTAACATACAACGGGACCGAAGGATGGGTTTCCCTGGATTATGTGGAATGAGCCGTACTGAATCAGAAATCATTTCTTTGACGTTGCGATAAAAAAGAAAAAATGCGTGTTCTCCTCTCTGGGAGGCACGCATTTTTTCTGCATTTTTATCCTGCCTGCCGGAAGTTACAGAACTTCCCTGATGGCAGCCATAAGGTCGGCATACTCTTCAAAGGCAGGATACTGAGGATAATCATGACGGATCTGATCCGTAGTCCGGAACAGGAATCCGGCTTTGCCGGCTTCGATCATGGCCAGGTCGTTGAAACTGTCACCGCAGGCAATGGTCTCAAATCCGATGGACTGCAGGGCTTTTACGGTGGAAAGCTTGGAATTGGCGATCCGCATCCGGTATCCGGTGATCTCGCCGCTTTCGGAAACTTCCAGTGAATTACAGAATATGGTGGGCATGCCGAGCTTTTTCATTAACGGGCCTGCAAACTGCGTAAAGGTATCGCTGAGAATGAGAACCTGTGTAAAGGACCGCAGCTCATCCAGAAACTCTCTGGCTCCCGGCATGGGATCGATCCTGGCAATAGTGTCCTGGATCTGTCTGAGTCCCAGGCCGTGTTCCTTAAGGATACCGATCCGCCATTTCATCAGTTTATCATAGTCCGGCTCATCCCTGGTGGTGCGCCGCAATTCGGGAATGCCGCTTGCTTCAGAGAAGGCGATCCAGATCTCCGGTACAAGCACGCCTTCCAGGTCCAGACATACAATACTCATATCATTCATTTTCTTATTCTCCAATCCCGGTGTTTTGCCAAACATATGGGTAGATTTTAGTTGGAATCAGGAAAAACGTCAATAAAAAATATGCCGCCTTGCGGATTTTGTCTTCATCATATACAATCAAAAAATGACCGGAAAGGATTTGTGAGGAGGAAAAGATCATGATTAACAACATTGCAGTGATCGGGGCCGGAGCAGTAGGAAGCTTCTTCCTGACCGGATTGTCCGGAAAAGATAATACGCATATATGGGCAGTGGCTTCCTCAGAACGCGGCAGGAGACTTAAGCAGGATGGCATCTGTATTAACGGGACCCGTCTGATCCCCGAAGTGAGAACGCCGGAAGGATCAAAAGGCGCGGATCTTGTAATTATCTGCGTTAAATACGGGGCTTTGCAAGGAGTGCTGGATGATCTGCAGGTGATCGCGGACGATCATACCATCTTTTTATGTCCCATGAACGGAGTAGATTCGGAAGAGATCATTGCCGGGCGGCTTGGAAAAGGGCATATCCTGCATTCCATGATGGTCATTGCTGCAGAACGGACAGGTAATGCGGTACGGTACAATGACGGTGTTATCCCTTGTATCCATTACGGCCTTGCGGACGGCTTCGGCTCCAAGGAGGATCTGGAAGAGGTAACAGAACTGTTCCGGCGGACAGGACTGACCTGCAAATATAAGGAAGAGATCATAACCGCTATCTGGAATAAATTTGCGCTCAATATCAGTACCAATATCGCACAGGCGATCATCGGTACAAATTATGGATCCTACAAGACCAGTCCTCATATGAATGCACTGGGGCAGAAGCTGTGCGATGAAGTGCTGGCGGTGGCTGAAGCGGCTGGCATCACCTGCACGTTTGACAACCAGAGAGCGCTGAAGACGCTCGGGACCAATAACGCGGCAAGGTTTTCCACGCTTCAGGATCTTCTCGCAGGCAGGCATACGGAGGTGGATATGTTCTGCGGGGCAGTAGTCCGGCTGGGAAGAGAATATCAGGTTCCGACGCCCTTCAATGAATTCGCCTGGCATGCGATCAAAGCCCTGGAAGAGAAAAATGACGGGCTGATCTTCTGATCCGGGTGAGGTATTTTATTGATTAAAGCTGCTTCATAGGGTACAATATCATAATTATGAAGACAGACCGGATCAGGTTGATCCGGAACAGGTAAATAAGAATGGCAGAAACGATCAAAGAAGTAAAAGCTCCCTGGAAACCGTTTATCGGAGATATCCCATTCCATATGGAGTATGACCAGGGCACCATTTTCCAGGCCATGGAAAAGGCTGCAAACCGGTTTCCGGAGTATATTGCCTATGAATTTATGGGTACAAAAGTCACCTACCGTAAGCTCCTGGAACAGGTACGGCTGTGTGCCAGAGCCTATAAGGCTATCGGCGTCAGAAACGGCGACCGGGTTACCCTAGCTCTTCCGAACTGTCCCCAGGCGGTGCTGAGCTTTTACGCACTGAGCTGTATCGGAGCCATTGCCAATATGGTCCATCCCCTGTCTGCCCAGAATGAGCTGGAATTCTTTATCAATGAATCTGAGAGCGTTACGGTGGTGACACTGGATCAGTTCTATAATAAGATCGAAGCGATCAGACGGAATACCAAACTGCTGAATATCGTGATCGCCAGTGTGAAGGATGAGCTGTCCCCGGCCTTAAGGACCGGCTATATGCTCACGGAGGGACGTAAGATCGCCAAGATCCCGAAAGATGCTCCGATCATCCGCTGGAAAAAATTCATGAATTATCATAAATACTGGGAGTGGGAATACCAGTATGATACAGAACCGGACGATACCGCAGTGATCTTGTACTCCGGCGGAACGACGGGAAAAACCAAGGGGATCGAGCTGACGAACCTGAATTTCAATGCCCTCGGGGCGCAGATCATCGCGACCAACCCCATGTTCCGGCCGGGAGATGTCATGCTGGCGGCCATGCCGGTCTTTCACGGATTCGGTCTCGGTGTCTGCATCCATGCCATGCTGATCAGCGGAGGAACTTCCTCTCTGGTTCCCAGGTTCACCCCCAAGAGCTACTCTAAACTGATCACCCGGAATAAATGCAACTTTATCGCCGGTGTTCCGACCCTGTACGAGGCGTTGATCCATGAACCATCCATGGTGGGAGCGGATCTGAGCCGGTTGAAAGGCGTCTACTCCGGTGGTGATTCCCTGAGCATCGGCTTGAAAAAGAGCATCGACAAGTTCCTGTATGATCACGGTTCTCCGGTGCAGGTGCGTGAAGGCTACGGCGCAACGGAAACGGTCAACGCCTGCTGCCTGACGCCGCCCACCATGTTCAAGGAAGGAAGTATCGGGATCCCGTTCCCGGATACCTATTTCAAGATCGTAAAACCAGGGACGGAAGAAGAGGTGCCCTATGGTGAAGAAGGCGAGATCGTAGTTGCCGGGCCGACTGCCATGAAGGGATATTTAAAGCACCCGGACGAAACAGCCGATACGATCAAGGTCCATGCCGATGGCATGCGGTGGGTCTATACCGGAGATCTTGGATACATGGATGAAGACGGATTTGTGTATTTCCGGGGAAGGATCAAGAGAATGATCGTAAGCTCCGGATACAATATCTATCCTGCTGAAATGGAAAATATCCTGGATGCCAGCGAAATGGTCCACATGAGCTGCGTGATCGGCGTTCCGGATCCATACAGGATGCAGAAAGTCAAAGCATTCGTTGTGCTGGAGCCGGGCTATGAGCCGAATGAGGAAACCCGGAAACAGCTGATGGATTACTGCCGGAAGAATATTTCCAAATATGCGATGCCTTACAAGATCGAATTTCGAGAGTCCCTTCCCAAGACGGTTGTAGGAAAGGTCGCCTACCGGGTCCTGGAACAGGAAGAAGCCGAACTGGAAAAAGATGAACGTCACCCCGAAGATTGAGATCAGGGATCTGCTTACGGCAGATCTCCATCTGCATACGGTTTATTGCGATGGCAGGAACACACCGGAAGAAATGGTGGTTTCTGCCATTGATAAAGGGTTTGCCTGTATCGGGTTTTCCGGACATAGTTATGTGGAATTTGATCCCGGATGCGGGATGGACGCCAATGCACTGGAGGCTTACCGGAAGGAAATCCAGACTCTTAAGGAAACATACAAAGACCGGATCCGGATCTTTTGCGGGATAGAACTGGACAGCTATTCTGACATGCCGGAAGGAGAGTTTGATTATGTGATCGGATCGGTCCATTATCTGGATGGGACGCCTCGTCCGGCAGCAGTGGACGATACGCCGGAAGAGCTGATGGAAGCGGTGCAGAGAGAGTATGGAAATGATTATTATCTGGCGGCGGAGCACTATTACGCGGCGGTATCCGACATCGTGTCAAAGACAGGCTGCGATATCATAGGGCATTTTGATCTGATCGCCAAATTCAATGAAAAATACCGGCTGTTCGATGAACAGCATCCCAGATATAAAAAAGCCTGGACAGAAGCACTGGACAGACTGCTTCCCCAGGGAAAGATCTTTGAGATCAATACAGGAGCCGTTTCCAGAGGATGGAGAAGTACCCCTTATCCGGCACCGGAAATGATCGATTATATCAGGCAGCGGGGCGGCCGCTTCCTTCTTTCCAGCGACAGCCATGGCTGCGAGACCATTGGATATGGCTTTCGGGAAGCTGCGGAAAACGCCGGGCTGTTTTAACGAAACGGTCTAATCCGTGACTTCCTCTCCCCGAACAAGACAGACTATATTCCGATAGCTGTAATCATGCCAGTCCACGCAGGTGGAAAGGATGATCACGTGATCATCGTTGGTAAGCTCCCGTACATCGGTCTCATAGGCGCATTCCGCGCGGAGTCTGTCATACTGGGCTTTATAGTCTCCTTCTCCGAGATTATAAGAATACACATAACCGTCCACAGGCGTGACAAAGGAAGAAAAGACATAGTAACGGTAGTGCCTGTATCCGATATAGATGTCGAAATAAGGATGCTCCTTATAGTATTCTTCCTTTTCGTACCGCGGCAGCGTCCCGAACATCCCTTCATTGTACATGTTGTGACCGTAGACAATGGAATATTTTCCATCCATCCCCTGTGGAAAACGGGCATCCACGAAAATCGTTCCCGCCACATTGTATTCCCCGTTCATCATGGTCCGCAGATACTTGTCATTATCCTCTGCCTGGACGATCGGGTAGGACATGACGCCTTTCTGGTAGATGTATCCAACGGCATCGGAACACAGCTCCAGCAGCCTGTCGTAATTCCAGTAGAAACCATTGTCGGAAAAGTCTGCTTCTCCGGTGAAGACATCCTTCTCGATCCCCGCATATACATCATCGGCAGCTTTATAGGAGCTGTACATCGTGTACAACTTGTAGCCGGAAAGGCACAGAACACAAACAGCCAGCACGATCGTGATACCCGTGAGAATGCTGACTGCTTTGTTATTCTTTCTTCTTTTTCTTTTTGACGTTTTTCTTGCTGCTCGTTTCAAATTCTTATTCTGCTGTATCCTGTGACTCTGTCAGTTCTTTCCAATGGATCTTGCAGTAATATTTTCCGTCGATCGCAGGATATTTTTTTCCCGTCTGTGCTTCATTGTAGCATTTGTAGTCCCCGTCATAGGCGCATCTTTGCGAGTCGCCCCCGGCATGCATGACCGAAATGAAAGAAACGGCAAATATGATCAGCCACGCTATGATGCAGCATACAGCCGCTGTTCCTTTGGAGATCAGTTTGTGGCTTTTTTTCGTGAAGAACCGCTCCAGATCCAGCCTGTGCCAGAAAAAGGCACTGCTGCATTTTCTGGTGATCGCCATGCTGATGAAGTAGCCGAGCAGTCCGGCGATCACTCCGATCAGGATACCCGCCAGGACATCCGTGGCGTAATGGACCATCAGATAAACCCTGGAACATGCGGTCAGAAAAGCCGCCACCGGAAAGATCCAGGCAATCTTTTTCTTATTGTCGCTTCGGAAGAGCAGGCACAGCACCACGGCGACTTCCACCGCGATGGTAGTATGACCGGACGGGAAAGAGTAATCGCTTTCCGCCAGAAGCCCCGCATTGGTGTACCAGCCAAAGTATTCGGTAATTTCCTGCAAAGTGTTATAGGGGCGGATCCTCAGGACCATCGGTTTGATCACGATATTCGTAAGCAGCGTGCCGATGATGATGGCAATTATGATCCCCAGGCCGTATTTGCGCGTCCTCTTGAACAGGATCAGTATAAGTCCCAGAATGGCAAGCATGATCCCGTATTTTGTCTCGCCCATAGCGGTAAAGATCTTGGCGATCACGGTCAGCACATCATTTTGAATGCTGCCGAAAAAACGGAATACAGCCATGTCAAATCCATTAAAGGAAAGATCCAGCATGCCGCCGACAGTGGCCGTTGTCAGTAAAAAATTCATCATGACCTCCTATCTCGTATACGTAAAGGATTTGCCGTCTTCTGCCTGCCGCGTCATAGTGATGGAATTGTCCGTGACAGAATAGGTGTATTTATCGAGGCCGTAAGTTTCATCTTCATATTTGATCGTGATCACACCGTCGTAAGCCGTATAGGTAAAGGGCAGATCCCAGAATGTGTCTCTTCCGGTACCGTCTTCATTGAAGGTGTATCCGGAATCGAAGTAATCTTCGCTCCAGGTACCGACGACCGCAGGGTCGTTCTCCTGTGCCGGGGTGGTCTCTTCTTCTTTCTGCGTTCCGCAGCCTGACATAAATGCTGCACACATGACAAGGCAGACAATGATCGCTATCCATTTTTTCATAACAAAACTCCGTTCTCTTACGCCGGTAAGGCTGCAAGGATCATTCTTAAAATATTTTGATATTATAATATAGCGCCGGACAAATAACAACCGGATACTATGTGAAGAAGCTGTGACCACTTGCATTTCCGGGACGTGGAGACTATAATACCGCTATATGCGCTTTACTGCATAAAAGGATGAAAGCGTCCTTGTACAGAATTAATTAAGAATAGGGGAATTCAAGATGGAAGTAATCTCAAAAGAAATGCAGCGGCTTCTCGCAACCGGTTCTACCCTGAGAGCCATGTTCGAAGAAGGAAAACGGATGGTAAAGCAGTATGGTGCGGAGAATGTCTTTGACTTCAGTCTGGGCAATCCCAGCGTTCCGACACCGGCGGCTATGAATGAATCCATGATCAATGTGATCAACAACACGGATTCCATGATGCTGCACGGCTATATGTCCAATGCAGGATACGAATCCTCGCGGCAGGCAGTGGCAGACGACCTGAACCGCCGGTTCGGCACTCATTTTGCCGCTAAAAATGTAACCATGACCGTAGGCGCCGCCAATGCTCTTGTCATTGCCATCAAGATCCTGACCAATCCGGGAGACGAAGTGATCGTGTTTGCGCCGTTCTTCCTGGAATACAGGAATTATATCTCCAATTTCGGTGCAAAGACCGTTGTCGTACCGCCGAATCCGCCGACGTTCATGCCGGATATGGATGCTTTTGCTGCGGCCATTACGGAACGTACCAGAGCTGTTATCATTGACAATCCCAACAATCCCTCGGGTGTCGTTTATGATGAGGAAACGATCAAAAAGATGGCCTCGATCATGGAAGAGAAGCAGAAGGAATTCGGAACTTCCATTTTCCTTCTTTCCGACGAACCGTACCGGGAGATTGTTTATGATGGAGTAGAAGTGCCGTTCCTGACGAAATACTACCGGAACACACTGGTCTGCTATTCCTACAGCAAGGCCATGTCTGTCCCCGGAGAGAGGATCGGATACCTTCTGATGCCGGATGAAGTGGATGAATCCGAGCAGATCATTGCGGCTTCCTCTATCGGGATCCGGGTGCTGGGCTGTGTCAATGCGCCGTCTCTGCAGCAGCTTGCCATCATCGGGGCCATGGACCATCTGTGTGATGTTAACGAATATGACAGGAACCGCAAGCTCCTGATGGAGATCCTGGATGAAGCAGGATTTGAGTATGCGAGACCACAGGGAACCTTCTATCTGTTTATGAAGACCCCGATCGAGGATGACAGGGAGTTTGTAGCCAGGGCAAAGGACGGTTACCAGCTGCTCCTGTCCGCGGGATCAGCATTTGACTGCCCGGGATGGCTCAGGATCGCCTACTGCGTTCCCCACGACCGCATTGCCAGATCCAGATCCAGATTTGTGGAACTGGGGCATGAATTTGGCTTGAATTAACGAGAGGATCAAGACACATCCGTGCGGTCATACGGGATACTGCCTGTATGACCGCATTTTTGTGTCCGGGAAATGGCGATCGTGTACGCCGGCTGCTGTAAATGGAATGTTCTTTAAAAGTACACGTCAATCTGCTACAATAAAATATACATCTGTCTCGGGAAAAGGTTGAAAAATATGGCAGACAAGGCGCAGGCCGGAGAATTTAATATCCAGGAAGAACTGAGAAACCTGCCGGACAAGCCCGGTGTTTATCTCCACCATAATCA
>JAFRKZ010000027.1 GCA_017431485.1 Parasporobacterium sp.
ATGGGCGCCGGGCAGCAGGACCGCGTGGTGAAAGGATACCATACGGCGCTTGCCATGACAGCGGTCGTAAGCATCACACTTGCGATCGTTATGTTTATCTGGTGCAAGCCCATCGTTGGACTGTTTATGGACGCCTCTACCAGTGCTGAGGCGATCGCGGTAGGGGCAGACTATGTGAAAATTGTCTGTGTCTTCTATATCATTATGGGATTCATGAACAACACCTGCGGTGTATTAAGAGGTACCGGCGATATCATGCCTACCATGGTATCTCTTCTGGGAAACTTTGGCATCCGGATCGCATTTGCGTATATTATGACGGCACTGATCCATGATCCCGTGTTTATCTGGTGGGCACAGCCGCTGGGATGGTTTGTCGGATTCCTGATCGCCTATATCCGTTTCAAGAGCGGCAAATGGAGAACAAAAAGAGTGATTTGAGGTGAACCATGCAATACAGAAAAGACAGATACGGAAATGATATTTCAATCCTGGGACTTGGATGCATGCGATTTACAACGTCCGGCGGACACATCGATCTGGACAAAGCATCCGGAGAGATCCGTGCAGCCATTGAAGGCGGGATCAATTATTTTGATACTGCCTATATCTATCCGGGCAGCGAAGCCGCTGTAGGACAGATCCTGGAACAGCTCCAGATGAGGGATCGCGTCAGGATCGCGACGAAGCTGCCGCATTACCTTCTGAAAAAAAAGGAAGATTTTGACAAATATTTCGAAGAACAGCTTTCAAGACTTCGTACCGATCATGTAGAGTATTATCTGATGCATATGCTGACGGATGCCGATACCTGGAAGAGGCTCTGCGATATGGGGATCCGGGAATGGATCCGGGAAAAGAAAGAAAGCGGCCAGATCGGCCAGATCGGGTTTTCCTATCACGGGGGAACGGAACCTTTCCAGAAACTGCTGGATGCCTATGACTGGGATTTCTGTCAGATCCAGTATAATTACCAGGATGAGCATTCCCAGGCCGGCGTGAAAGGGCTGAAATATGCTGCTTCCAAGGGGATCCCGGTGATCATCATGGAACCGCTGCGGGGCGGCAGGCTGGCCAACAAACTGCCGCAGCAGGCACTTAAGATCCTGGAGGATTTTCCGGTTTCGAGAACTCCTGCTGCCTGGGCTTTCCGATGGCTGTGGAACCAGCCGGAAGTAACCTGTGTCCTGTCCGGCATGAATTCCATGGAAATGCTGCAGGAAAACCTGCAGGAAGCAGATTCCATGACCGTGGGATCTTTGACAGAGGAAGAATTTCTAGTCTATAAAAAAGTCGTCAATGCGATCAATGTCAATATCAAAGTTCCCTGCACAGGATGCCGGTACTGCATGCCCTGTCCGAAAGGAGTCGACATTCCGGGATGCTTTTCGGCTTATAACAATATGAGCTCCGGAGGCTTATATATCGGACTCCGGGAGTATATGATGTGTACGGTGCTCCGGAAAAACTATACAGGAGTTGCTAATTGTGTACAGTGCGGAAAATGCGAGCAGCATTGCCCGCAGGGAATACAGATCCGAAAGGAATTAAAAGCAGTCGGCCGCAGATTTGAACTGCCGCCTCTGAAACTGGTTTATAAGATCGCGCCGAAGATCATGAAATACTGATCCGGCGGGAATGCGAAAGAAAGAGAACGCAAATGGGAAAATGTGTTATCATAGGCGGTGCGGATATCACGTCATATGACAGGATAAGGACTTATCTGTCCGAGGATGATTTCTGCATTTATTGTGACAGCGGCCTGAAGCACCGGAAGATGCTGGGAAAGGATCCTGATCTGATCGTTGGAGATTTTGATTCCTGTACAGAATATGATATACAGATCAAACACAGATCCGAGGAGCAGATCAAGAACTTTGATCTGTCCAATTATATGGATGGCGATCCGGATCATTTTACACTTTCCTATGAACCGGCAAAGGAAGCTCCGGCTATCAGGATCACGCCGGAAAAATACGACAGTGATACCATGTTCGGAGTCAGGGAAGGGCTGAAGAGAGGGTTTGACGAGTTTTTGCTGGCAGGAGCCATCGGACAGCGTTTCGACCATTCCTTTGCCAATATTTCGATCCTTCTGATGCTGGACAGTCTGGGGAAAAAAGCAAAAACCCTGGATGACTACTCGGAAATGGAGATCGTCTCTAAAGAACCGGTATCTGTTTCCGACCGATATGCGTTCTTTTCTCTTCTGGCAGTCTGCGGGACTGCCGCAGAGATCTCGATCGAAAATGCCCGATATACTTTTCTTCCCAACCGTGAGATCACCTGTGAGCATCAGTATGCCATCAGTAATGAAGTACTTCCCGGAAAAACAGCCAGGATCACGGTCGGAAAGGGAAGGCTTCTTCTGGTAAAAGTGTTCCGGAAGGAAAAAACGATATGACACCTGAGAATAATCCTGCCAGATTAAATAAATACCTGAGTGATGCAGGCATCTGTTCCAGAAGGGAAGCGGATCGCCTGATCGAAGCCGGTAAGATCACAATAGACGGACATCCTGCCGTTATGGGACAGAAAGTACTTCCTGGACAGAAAGTATTTTATGAAGGCCGGGAAGTGAAAGGTGACAGCCGCCTGATCCTGCTTGCATTTCATAAACCCGTTGGGATCGAGTGTACAACTGCCGCGGACGTTCCGGATAATATCATCGATTATATCCGCTATCCTTCCAGGATCTTTCCGATCGGAAGACTGGATAAGAACTCTTCCGGACTGATCCTGATGACCAATAAAGGAGAATTATCCGACCGGATCCTGAGAGGATCCAATTATCATGAAAAAGAATATGAAGTAACCGTCGATCATCCGGTAACGGCGGAAATGATCCGGCTGCTTAAGAATGGTGTGGAGATCGAACTGGATGATGGGGCGAAGAAGGTCATCACCAGACCCTGCTTTGCACAGGCGACAGGAAAAAGGAGCTTTCGGATCATCCTGACCCAGGGACTCAACCGGCAGATCCGGAGAATGTGTGAGAAGCTCGGGTATCATGTGGTGTCTCTGAAAAGGATCCGCGTCATGAATATCCTTCTGGGAAATCTGCCGGAAGGTCATTACCGCAATGTCACGGAAGCAGAACAAAGACGTTTGATGAAAGAACTGCAGGAAGAGAAACTTCCGGAGTCCGGTATAGGAGAAATGGAAAATGAACAGTGATAAAACAGCCAGGATCAAAGAACTGACCGAATTGCTCAATAAAGCTTCCAAAGCCTATTATGTGGAAGGCACTGAGATCATGTCCAATTATGAATATGATGCTCTTTATGATGAACTGGTTTCCCTGGAAGCAGAGACCGGCTTTGTCCTTTCCAATTCTCCCACACAGAACGTAGGATATGAAGCAGCGCAGCAGCTGGTGAAGGAAGCCCATGAAACACCGGCACTATCTCTGGATAAAACCAAAGACCCGCAGGTGCTTGCGGATTTTCTGGGTACGCAGAAAGGGATCCTTTCCTGGAAACTGGATGGTCTTACGGTCGTTGTGACATATGAGAACGGAACGATGATGAAAGCTGTCACCAGAGGCAATGGAGAGATCGGGGAAGTTGTTACCGCCAATGCCAGGACCTTCGTGAACTTACCTCTTACGATCCCGTATAAAGGGAAGCTGGTCCTCAGAGGCGAAGCCGTGATCCGGTATTCGGATTTTGAACGGATCAACCGGGAAATACCGGATGCGGATGCCAAATACAAGAACCCAAGGAATCTGTGTTCCGGTTCTGTCAGACAGCTGGATCCTGCCATTACGGCCACCAGAAGCGTCAACTATCTGGTATTTTCTCTTGTTACGGTATCGGGTGATGCAGCTGATCAGCCTGATTTCAGTAATTCCAATGAAAAGAAGTTTCTGTGGCTGAAAAGCCTGGGATTTGATGTCGTTCCATATCGCATGACAGACCGTAGTACGGTTCAGGAAGATGTCAGATCCTATGCGGAAGAGATCCTGTCCTTCGATATCCCGTCGGACGGCCTGGTGCTTCTGATGGATGACATTGCTTACGGAGAAAGCCTTGGCAGAACCGCCAAATTTCCCAGGAATGCGATCGCATTCAAATGGAAAGATGAAACAGCGCAGACGACACTGACAGAAGTGGAATGGTCTCCGTCCAGGACAGGGCTTATTAATCCGGTCGCCATCTTTGAACCGGTGGAACTGGAAGGAACAACCGTATCCCGAGCAAGCCTTCACAATCTGAGCATCATGGAAGGATTGAAACTGGGAATAGGGGATACCATTACCGTCTATAAAGCCAATATGATCATCCCGCAGATC
The DNA here is from genome assembly GCA_017431485.1 of Parasporobacterium sp. Lineage (GTDB taxonomy): Bacteria > Bacillota > Clostridia > Lachnospirales > Lachnospiraceae > RGIG5612. The sequence goes on from JAFRKZ010000027.1 coordinate 4,295, forward strand.
GCGGAAAACCTGACAGGGAGTGGAAATTTCCCGATCCCGGATACCTGCCCCGCATGTCACGGATCTACGGCTGTCCAGGAAGAGAACGGCGTAAAGACTCTGCATTGCCCAAATCCGGAATGTCCTGCCAAGAAGATCAAATTATTTTCTGATTTTGTCAGCAGAAATGCCATGAATATCGAAGGGATCTCGGAAGAAACACTGGAGAAATTCATCGGGCATGGATACATTACCGAATTTGCCGATATCTACCGGCTGTCCCGCTATCGAGACGAGATCGTTAACATGAATGGATTCGGGGAAAAGTCATATGAGAACCTGATCAGATCTATCGACTCGTCCAGAAAAACGGCTCTGTACAGGCTCGTTAACGGACTCGGGATCATCGGGATCGGCCCGCAGAATGCGAAAGTGCTTTGCAGGTATTTTAAAAATGATCTTGAAAAACTGCGAAGCGCCGGAACAGAAGAACTGACCTTTGTTGATGGGATCGGAGAAGTTCTGGCAGGTAATATCCATTCCTATTTCGCGGATGAAGAAAACAAAAGAATACTGGATGATCTGCTGCAGGAGATCACACTGGAGCAGGAACAGATGGAGGAGCCGGACCAGAAGCTGAGCGGACTGACATTTGTGATCACCGGGAGCCTTAACCATTATGGAAACCGGGATGCGCTGAAAAGCGAGATCGAATCCATGGGCGGAAAGGTTGCAGGAAGCGTTTCCGCAAAAACATCGTATCTGATCAATAATGACATCCTGTCCGGATCTTCTAAAAATAAGAAAGCACGGGAACTTAATATTCCGGTCATAACAGAGGAAGAATATCTTGAAATGATCCGTGAATAGATGTACAAAAATAATTTCTATGTTAAAATAAATAAATTATAGTATTACGTTTTAAATATCGGAGGAGGGATTCATGCCGATCAAAGTTCAGAAAGATCTGCCGGCGAGAGCTGTGATCGAAAAAGAGAATATATTTATTATGGATGAGACCAGAGCAATCAATCAGGATATCCGTCCGCTTGAGATCGTACTGGTCAATCTGATGCCTCTGAAAGAAGATACAGAGATCCAGATGCTGAGAAGTCTTTCCAATACACCTCTGCAGGTCAATCTGTCTTTTGTCGCACCGCATCATGTCAGCAAAAACACTCCCGTATCTCACCTGAACCAGTTCTATCATACCTTTGAAGAGATCGAAAACCGCAATTTTGACGGTCTGATCATCACCGGTGCTCCTGTTGAGATGCTGGACTTTGAAGAAGTGGATTTCTGGGACGAGATCGTCCGGATCATGGACTGGTCCCAGACGCATGTGACATCCACGATCTTTCTGTGCTGGGCTGCGCAGGCTGCTTTTTATCATTTTTACGGACTGAAAAAAAGACTTCTGAATAAAAAACTGTCCGGCATCTACAGTCATAAGGTCCATCACCGGAAAACCCCTCTTGTCAGGGGATTTGATGATGTGTTTTACGCTCCCCACTCCAGGCATACCGAGATCAGTCTGAGGGAGGTTTCGAGGCATAAAGAGATCGTGGTTCTGGGAGATTCCGACGAAGCAGGACTCTTTCTTGCCATGGCAGAGGAAGGAAAAAAGATCTTTATCATGGGACATCCGGAATATGACCGGAATACCCTTGACAGTGAATACAAAAGAGACATGAAAAAAGGTATGAATCCGCATATCCCGGTCAATTACTATCCGGATGACGATCCGGAAAACAAGCCGCTCCTTACCTGGAGGGCTCATGCCAATACACTGTATACGAACTGGCTGAATTATTATGTATATCAGATCACACCTTATGATCTGAACTCTTTGTAAAGTGAGGGATAGATACATGACAATGAACAGATCATTATGGAATAAGATTGTCGTCCTGGTTTTGGTATTTATCATGATAACCGGGATCACCGCATTTGCATCAGAACAAGAACCTGCCTCCGGTCTTCCTGACCGGTTCAGCATCGTCCTGTTCGGCCTGAGCGGTGATAATGGCGGCCTGGATACCAATCGGACAGACAGCATTATCGTTGTAACCGTTGATAATGAATACAAACAGTTGAAATTCACTTCTGTCCTGAGAGATATCAAGGCGTCGATCGAAGGCCATGAACCGCAAAAGATCAATGCGGCATATCGTTACGGCGGACCGGAGCTCGCGCTTCAGACACTGAATGAGAATTTTGATCTTAACCTGAAGGATTACATCACGCTTACGTTCTGGAATTTTGAATATATCGTAGACCGTCTCGGCGGCGTACATGTGGATCTGACAGAAGCAGAAGCAGACTATATGAACTGGGATGAATATGTCGGCAATGATTTTACCGCCGGTCCCAGGCTGCTGAACGGAACAGAGACCCTGGAATACTGCAGGATCAGAAAAATTGATTCTGACGTCCAGAGATCGGCAAGACAGCGTAAGGTCCTTGTGGATCTTATGGATACGGTCACATCCATGAATCCCGTAGAAGCACGCGCGCTGATGAATGAATTTGTACAGGGCGTGGAATCTACTTCCCTGACACCGGCGTCGATCATCACCCTTCTTTCGATCCCTTACAAAGAATATGAGGTCATCAATAATCATTTTCCGGATGCAGACCTGGATAATGATGTCTGGGGAGGGATCGATGAGCATGGCGAATGGGTATGGTTTATGGATCTGGAATCCGCAGGCGTGAGATTCAATGATATCATCAACAATCAACAGCCGGTACAGGCATCAGAGGAATGATCCCGGAGAAAAACACCATGGCAAAAAAAGACTATTATTACGACGACTATTATGATGATTACCAGCCTCCGAAACGTTCCCGCTGGAAAACAGTTGTCCTTCTGATCGTAGATATCCTTCTGATGATCATTCTGGCGGCTGTGATCTTGTTGTGCTACATGACAGGAGGAAAGAAAACCGTTACGTTGAATGAAGAAAACCTGGGGATCGTGAACCTGTCTGATGTGCTGGCATCCATGACCAATGATACAGCGCCCGGAACGGAGGAAGTACTGGAAGATCCCGTAGAAGAGGAAGAGCTGATCCGGAAATGGACGGAGATTACCAATATCGCCATTTTCGGCATTGATTCCACGGATGAACAGGCTGCTTACGGAGATAAGAACAGAAGCGATTCCATGATCGTTGTTTCTATTGATCAGGCGAACAATACGATCAAGCTGACCAATATCCTGCGTGACTCCAAAGTCCCCATCGAAGGGCATGATCCGCAGAAGATCAACGGCGCCTATGTGTATGGAGGAGCTGAACTGGCGATCAAGACACTGAATCAGAATTTCATGCTCAATATTTCGGATTATGCGACCGTGGATTTTGCCGGGATCGAGCATATCGTGGATCTGCTGGGCGGCATCACCATTGATGTGACACAGGAAGAAGCCGGTTTTATCAACGAATATGTATCGAACGGCAATACAGTAGGCGCCGGACTTCAGACGTTAAACGGCGAGCAGACTATGTTATATGCCAGGATCAGAAGGATCGACTCGGATTATTACCGGGCATCCAGACAGCAGACTGTGATCTCCGCGATCCTGGATAAGATTAAATCTGTTTCCATCTCTCAGTATCCAACCCTGATCCGGGAGATCATGAGCTGTGTGGAAACATCCCTGACCTATTCGGAAATCTGGGATTATGTGTCGAACCTGGATCTGAATACTATTCAGATGGTCAACAATACGATCCCGGATATCCAGTATGAAACAGATCTGTGGGGCGGGATCGACGATACGGGGGCCTGGGTCTATGTTTATGATCTGAACAAGGCGGCTTCCAGGCTTCATAATATTATTTACGGAAACTGATCCGTAAGATCCGAGGTGTTTTATGATCAGTCAGTTTTTATCCGGAATTGCTGCCGGAATCCTGATCTCTATTGGCGGAACGATCTTTCTGTCCTGCGATATCAGGTATATCGGCGCCGTATTGTTTTCTGTGGCGCTCTTATGTATCTGTTACAAGGGGTATTCCCTGTTTACGGGGAAGATCGGGTTCATTCCGGAAAAACATGATAAAAATGCTTTTTCCGTATTGCTGCTGGGACTTTTAGGAAATGCAGTGGCTACCTGCGTCTGCGGTTATGTGATCACTTTGGCGCTGCCGTCTGTCAGGGAAGCAGCGGAGGTGATCTGCACAGCCAAACTGGCACAGTCCTTCCCATCTGCGCTAATACGAGGCATCTTCTGCGGGATCTTAATGTATCTTGCAGTGAGCATATACAGGGATAAACATACGGTCGTAGGGATCGTGTTCTGTATTCCCGTTTTTATTCTCTGCGGATTTGAACACTCCATTGCGGATATGTTCTATTTCGCGGCTTCCGGGATCGTTTCTCTTCATGCATTCGGTTATATCTGGCTGATCATCATCGGGAATGCGATCGGCGGCATGCTGCTTCCTGTTCTGACAGGAGCACTGAAGAAACAGTCATAAATTTATAGTTTTAGGGAGGAACTTATGGCGACCTATATTGATGAACCGTCACGCACATTTAACGAATATTTGCTTATTCCAGGATATTCTTCCAGTGAATGTATCCCATCCAATGTTTCGCTTCAGACACCGCTGGTTAAATTCCGCAAAGGAGAAGAACCGGCGATCAAAATGAACATTCCCCTGGTTTCTGCCATTATGCAGGCAGTATCGGGAGACCGGCTTGCAGTCGCTCTCGCCACAGAAGGCGGCGTTTCCTTTATTTACGGATCACAGTCTGTGGAAGATGAAGCTGCTATGGTCAAGAGGGCAAAAGATCATAGAGCCGGATTTGTGGAAAGCGATTCCAATCTGACACCGGAAAATACCCTTGCAGATGTGATCGCTCTGACCAGAAGGACCGGTCATTCCACGATCGCGATCACACAGGACGGTACCTCAGATGGGAAACTGCTCGGCATTGTAACCGGAAGGGATTACCGGATCAGCCGTATGAGTACGGATCTGAAGGTGAAGGAGTTCATGACGCCGCTGGAAAAGCTGGTCACCGCGCCGGAAAGCACGACTCTGAAAGAAGCAAACGATATCATCTGGGATCATAAACTGAACTCTCTGCCCATCGTTGATAATGATGGCAGACTGTGCTATATGGTATTCCGCAAAGACTACGATACCCACAAACAAAACCCCAATGAACTGCTGGACAGCCAGAAACGTTACGTTGTCGGTGCCGGTATCAATACAAGGGATTATAAAGAACGTGTCCCGGCATTGATTGAAGCCGGAGCAGATGTCCTTTGCATCGATTCCTCCGAAGGCTTTTCGGAATGGCAGAAACTGACCCTGGAATGGATCCGGGAAAACTACGGCGATTCTGTCAAGGTAGGTGCCGGTAATGTGGTGGATGCGGAAGGTTTCCGTTTCCTGGCAGACTGCGGCGCTGATTTTGTCAAAGTCGGTATCGGCGGCGGTTCCATCTGCATCACAAGAGAAACAAAGGGGATCGGAAGAGGCCAGGCCAGCGCCCTGATCGAAGTCAGCGCGGAAAGAAACCGCTACTTTGAAGAAACAGGCATATATGTTCCCATCTGTTCGGACGGCGGTATTGTCTATGATCATCATATGACGCTTGCTCTGGCCATGGGTGCGGATTTCATGATGCTGGGAAGATATTTCGCCCGGTTTGATGAAAGTCCTTCCAACAAGATCAGCCTGAATGGAACATATTATAAGGAATACTGGGGCGAAGGTTCTGCCCGTGCCAGAAACTGGCAGAGATATGATCTGGGCGGTGACGCGCGTCTGTCCTTTGTGGAGGGAGTCGACTCCTACGTGCCGTATGCAGGATCATTGAAGGATAATGTAGCCCTTTCTCTGAACAAGGTGCGTTCCACCATGTGCAACTGCGGCGCTTTGTCGATCCCGGAACTTCAGAAGAAAGCCAAACTGACTCTCGTTTCCGCTACAAGTATTGTCGAGGGCGGCGCCCACGACGTCATCCAGAAAGACAACAACAATAAACAATAAACAAAAGTAAAATAGAACGATGATAAACATTCCCCTTCAAAACAATCAGCGAATGCGTTTTGGAGGGGAATCGTTTATTATCGTTCTTTATGCTATTTTTACGTTATTGTTTTTGTTGTTGTTTTTTTGTTTGACATTTTGCACAAAGACATATACAATACTTAGTTGTAATTTGTACAATGAAAACTTAATAAGGAGGTACTCCTCGTATGCCGATTTGGTTAGCTATTGTCATAGCTGTAATTACATTCTGCATAGGAGCTGTCATTTTCTGGTCTATTTCCAAAAACAGGACGATCAAAGACTACAACGAAAAAGTAGGCAGTGCTGAAGATAGAGCAAGAACGATCATAGACGATGCCTTAAAGACCGCGGAGAGCAAGAAAAAAGAAGCTTCCCTGGAAATCAAGGAAGAATCGATCAAAGCGAAAAATGAACTGGAAAAAGAAACAAGAGACAGACGCAATGAATTACAGAAGTACGAGAAAAGAGTTCTTCAGAAAGAGGAATCTGTAGATAAAAAGAGCGATAAGCTGGACAAACTGCAGACTACTCTGACTCAGAAAGAAGCGGCTCTGGATAAAGAGCGGGAAGAACTCAGAAATGTTAACGAACAGCGTATAAAGGAACTGGAAAGGATATCTGGTCTCACCTCCGAGCAGGCCAAAGAGTTATTGTTTAAGAGTGTAGAAGAAGATGTTAAGATCGATACTGCTAAGATGATCAAGGAACTCGAGGCAAGAGCAAAGGAAGAAGCGGACAATAAAGCGAAAGAGTATATTGTCAATGCTATTCAGCGTTCTGCCGCGGACCATGTATCAGAATCGACTGTGTCGGTCGTGCAGCTGCCGAATGATGAGATGAAAGGCCGCATCATTGGCAGAGAGGGCAGAAATATTCGTGCCCTGGAGACTATTACCGGTGTTGACCTGATCATAGATGATACACCGGAAGCAGTGATCCTGTCAGGATTTGACCCCGTAAGACGAGAAGTGGCAAGGATTGCCCTGGAAAAACTGATCGTCGACGGAAGGATCCATCCGGCAAGGATCGAAGAGACTGTCGAGAAGGCTCAAAAAGAAGTGGACAAGATCATCAAGGAAGAAGGCGAAGCAGCCATACTGGAAGTTGGTGTGCACAGCCTGCATCCGGAACTGATCAAACTGTTGGGCAAGATGCGTTACCGTACAAGTTACGGGCAGAACGCCCTGAAGCATTCCATTGAAGTAGCAATACTGTCCGGACTGCTTGCCGGAGAACTGGGATGCGACGTAAGACTTGCCAAGAGGGCAGGACTGCTCCATGATATCGGAAAAGCGATCGACCACGAGATAGAAGGATCCCATATTCAGATCGGTGTGGATCTTTGTAAGAAATACAAAGAAAACGCGACTGTGATCAATGCGGTTGCGGCACATCATGGTGATGTGGAACCGGAGTCTCTGATCGCCTGCATCGTACAGGCAGCCGATGCCATCAGTGCAGCAAGACCCGGAGCAAGAAGAGAAACATTAGACACTTACACTAACAGACTTAAACAATTAGAAGATATCTGCAACGAATACAAAGGCGTGGATAAATCCTTCGCAATTCAGGCCGGCCGTGAGGTCAGAGTAATGGTTGTACCGGATAAGATCAGTGATGCCGATATGGTCATCATGGGTCGGGATATATGCAAACGTATTGAAGATGAATTGGAATATCCGGGACAGATCAAAGTCAATATCATTCGGGAATCCAGAGTAACAAACTACGCGAAATGAAAAAACAACACCCGCAGGATCATAAGGTCCGGCGGGTGTTTTTCATTTG
>JAFRKZ010000028.1 GCA_017431485.1 Parasporobacterium sp.
CGGTTTCGCGGGGGGATGGGTGGATATGGTGATCACCCGGTTCACGGACATCGTAATGGCCATCCCTTCCACCGTGTTTGTCATCGCCCTGGTCAGCGTGCTGGGACCGGGCCTTCACAATACGATCTTAGCCATGTCTCTCGTGGGATGGACGGAATATGCCCGGCTGTCCAGGGCCCTGGTGCTGTCCGTAAAGGAAAATCAGTTTGTGCAGGAAGCCCGTATGGGAGGACTGAAAAGTCATCAGGTGGTGTTCCGTACGGTTCTTCCCAACATAGTTCCCTATCTGCTGGTGAATATCACGCAGGATATCGGCGCGCAGCTGCTGACATTGAGCGGGTTGTCCCTGCTGGGACTTTCCTCTCAGCCTCCGACTCCGGAATGGGGGTTTATGCTCAGTGAAGGAAGGAAATTTATCCAGTCCGCTCCCTGGCTGATCATCTATCCCGGCCTCACCATCGTGCTGCACGTGGTTGTATTTAATCTTTTAGGCGACAGCCTTCGAGATATATTGGATCCTCGTTATGTGAGGAAGAAAACAAACAGAAAGGGGTTATTAAAATGGCAACAAGAAAAGGTTTCAAGTTAATGCTGACTCTTCTGCTGACACTGGTGCTGGTGTCTGCAAGCGTGATCAGCGTATCCGCGGAGGGCGGTAAGCATATAAATGCGGCGCTGTACTGGTTCGGGACCAGCCTGGATCCGGCTGTGGAATGGGATGGCTGGACCACCTGCCGTGCCGGCATTACGGAGACTCTGGTAACGGTAAATGAAAACTATGAGATCGTTCCTCTTCTTGCGGACAGCTGGGAGCAGACCGATGATACCACCTGGAACATGCATATCCGAGAGGGAGTTACCTTCCATAACGGAAAACCGGTGGATGGAGAAGCTGTCAAGAAGTCCTTCGAGCGTGCGTTTGCAACGCAGGAACGCGCAGTCACCGCAGCAAAGATCGAGAGTATCGAAGCGGACGGACAGAATGTGATCTTTAAGACCACAGAGCCTTTCGGCGCTTTCCTGGCGAATATTTCCGAGCCGATGTATTCCATCGTGGATGCCGATGCGGATACGGATTTTGCCAGTGCGCCTATTGCGACCGGACCTTATATGGTGACCGGATTTGAAGTGAATACCTTTATTGAACTGGCAAAATATGACGGCTACTGGAACGGCGCATCGGATGTGGATACCATCACGGTAAAGAACATCGATGACGACAGTACCAGAGGTATGGCACTGCAGTCCGGAGAAATGGACATCGTGCAGCGTGTGGCCTGGACAGACATTCCGGTCTTCGAAGCAGATGATCAGTTTGTGGTTTACAACACACAGGGAGCCCGTACCAGGATCCTGGTATTTAACTACAGAAATGAAATGCTGCAGGATCTCAACGTAAGAAAAGCCATTATCGCCAGCATTGATTACGACGCGCTGGCAGGCGTTCTGGGCAGCGGCGTGAGCAAGGCAGGAGCTCCGTATCCGGCATCTGCGCCTTACGGTTATGATGAACTGGAGAAGCAGGAGTACGATCCGGAAGCAGCGGCAGCTTTGCTGGCGGAAGCCGGTTATGAAGATGCCGACGGCAACGGATATGTGGAAAAGGACGGTCAGGAGCTGGCGTTTACCATCACCTATGAAAACACCGGTTATACCACCATGCTGGAGGCAGTGCAGGATATGGCCAAGCAGTGCGGGATCCATTTCGAATTGCAGCAGGTAGACAGCATTTCCGATTTTAAGGACAACGGCAATTATGATATTGTCGCAACCAACTGGCAGGTACTTTCCACGGGCGATCCCCAGTGGTTCCTGGACAGCATGTACAAGACCGGTTCTTCCAGCAACTTTGCCCAGTACAGCAACGAAGAACTGGATGCCGTGATCGAAAAACTGGCACAGACATTTGACATCGAAGGCAGGGAGGCTCTCACCATCGAAGCCGAGAAGATCCTTCTGGCTGATGCGGCAAGTATTTACCTGGTAGGCGAAAACAACTTCGTCGTAGCGAATGCAAAGGTACAGAATGTGGTGCCGTATCCCATTGACTACTACTTCATCGACAACGGACTTTCCATCGAATAAAAGAGGCTTTTATGGCAATTCTGGAACTGGAACACGTATCCGTCAGTTATGACGGACAAAGACATGCAGTGGATGATGTCTCCTTCTCCGTAGAGGAGGGGGAGATCATCTCCCTGGTTGGGGAAAGCGGCAGTGGTAAATCCACCCTGCTGCACTGTATGCAGGGGCTTCTTCCGAAAAGCGCGGCTGCCCGGGGAAAGATCACCTTGTTCGGGGAAAACATGCTGGAGTTGTCGGAAGATCGAAGACGCAGGATGCGCGGGGAACAGGTCGCCATGATCTTTCAGGACACCGGGCGTTATATGAACCCCATCGCCAGGGTGGGAAAACAGTTTACCGGCTATCTGAAACTGCATCTGGACAAAAGCAGGGAAGAATTGCTGGAACTGGAAAGGCAGATGCTGGAAAAGGTGCATCTGTACGATGTGGACCGGGTACTGCACAGCTATCCTTTTGAACTGTCCGGCGGCATGCGGCAAAGAGTGGGGATTGCAATAGCCCTTTCGCTGCATCCCAGGCTCCTGCTGGCGGATGAGCCTACCAGCGCTCTTGATGTCACCGTCCAGGCACAGGTGGTGAAGGAATTGGTACAGCTGTGCCGGGAAGAAGGCGCAACGATCATCCTGGTCACGCACAATATGGGAGTCGCCGCCCATATATCCGATAAGATCGGCGTCATGCAAAACGGAAAACTGGTGGAGTGGGGAAGTGCCCGGGATGTGATCCGGCATCCTCAGGAGGCGTATACGAAAAGCCTTCTTTCCGCCATCGTGGAACTGGATGACGAACAGTTCCTTTGTCGATGATCCATGATAGCGGACGGTCAGGTTCATATTGTGTCACAGGAAGAAAGAGGATCCTTCATGAATCAGGAATTGCTGAAACTGGATCAGGTATCCAAAACATTTCGAAACGATAAGGGGCATGCGATCCAGGCCGTAAAAGAGGTCTCTTTTCAAGTCATGCAGGGACACAGCATCGGAATTGTCGGGGAAAGCGGCTGCGGGAAAAGCACCCTGGCCCGACTGATCACGGGACTGACGCCGGTGGACGCAGGAGAGATCCTTCTGGAGGGGAATCGCATCTGCGGGCTTTCCGGAAAAGCACAGCGTCAGGTCTACCGTCAGATACAAATGGTGTTTCAGGACCCGTATTCTGCCATCAGCCCCAGGATGCCTGTGGGAACGTTTCTGACCGAGGGGCTGGTACATTTCGGAATGATCTCTCGGAAGGAAGCAGGAAAAGAAGCAGAAAGACTGCTGCAGATGGTGGATCTGGAGCCGCAGCTTTCCCAAAGGCTTCCGCATCAGCTTTCGGGAGGCCAGCTGCAGCGGGTGGTGATCGCAAGAGCCATCTCCATTCATCCGAAGCTGGTGATCCTGGATGAAGCCACCAGCGCGCTGGATGTATCGGTTCAGGAACAGATCCTTGAGCTGCTGGTGCGGCTTCAGAAGGAATATGCTCTGACCTATCTGTTTATAGGGCATGATCTGGCGGTGGTAAGAAGTATCACGGAAGAGATCTTGGTCATGAAAAACGGAGAGATCGTGGAAAAGCTTCCTGCAAAAACGCTGGTCCGGGATGCCCGGAAGGACTATACGAAGCAGCTTTTATCGGCCGTTTTTTCCGTCAGGGAACTTCAGGAACCCTGATCAGAGAACATGACCGGTCGTAGAATACGATCCGGTAAAGAAGGGAATAAGAGATGGAACAAAAAAGAAGAATTCTTGCCGTCAGTTTCGGAACCAGTTTTCCGGATGCAAGGGAAGCTTCGATCGGCGGGATCGAAAAAGCCCTTTCGGCGGCATTTGGAGAAGATAAGGTGTATCGGTGTTTTACCAGCGGCATGGTGATACGTCATATCAGGACAAGCGAGGGGCTTGAGATCGATGACCCGCAGAAAGCACTGGAAAGAGCAGTGCAGGAAGGTGTCAGCGAACTGTTGATCCAACCGACGCATATCATGAAAGGCGCGGAATTTCAGAAATTCATGAACGCGCTGGAGAAATACAAAGAACAGTTCCGCAGCGTGAAAGTGGGGGATCCGCTTTTGAGTACGGAAAAAGATCTGGATGCTCTGGCCAACGTGCTGCAGCAGATGATCGGCGGACTGCGGGAAGCGTCGGATGCGGTTGTTCTGGTGGGACACGGATCGGAAACGCAGGCGGATCAGGTGTACGGGAAACTGCAGGAAAAGCTGATAGAAAAAGGCGGCCGAAACGTTTATGTAGGAACCCTGGAATCATCCCCCGGCGTGGAGGAGATCAGAAAAATACTGCAGAAAGAACCGGAAATACGCCGCGTTGCATTGGTGCCTTTGATGGTTGTGGCAGGAGATCATGCTGTAAATGATATTGCAGGACAGGACCATTCCTGGGAGTCGGCGCTGGAAGGAGCAGGATATGAGGTCAAGGCTGTTCTGGCGGGACTGGGGGAGTATCCGGCAATCCAAAAGCTCTATGCGGAGCATTTACGGCGTGCAGGAGAAGAATAAAGAACGAACAGAAAAGTTATGAGAAAAAAGATCACCGTACGAATACTGCTTGCAGGCATATTGGCTGCTTTACTGGCCGGTACAGCGAAGGCGGAACCATATACTTTTACAGATGACCTGGGACGGGAGATCACGGTAGATGCCCCGACGAAGGTGATCCCGACCATCGGAAGCTATACAAAGATCTGGATGCTGGCAGGCGGTACAGACAGTATTGTGGCAGCATCCAATGATTCCTGGGAGGAATTTCATCTGGAGCTTCCGGAATCCACAGTCAATCTGGGAAAGACCAAAGAACTGAATCTGGAACTGCTCGCTGCGCAGGAACCGGATCTGATCCTGGCCAGTGCCAATACGCAGGCGGGGCTGGAGCGCCTGGAGACCTATGAAAACATGGGGCTAACAGCAGCTTATTTCACCGTAAATAATGTAAATGATTATCTGCGCATGCTGAAGATCTGCACGGATATCACCGGCAATGAAGCGGCGTATGCGCAATATGGCACCGAAGTTTCCGTACAGGTGCAGCAAGCGAAGGCTCTGGATGACGGATCTCATCCGACAGTTCTGTACGTCCGGATATCCGGGAAAGGGATCACGGCCAAATCCTCCCAGGGCAATATCCTCGGGGAGATGCTTCTTGACCTTGGCGCGGATAATATCGCTGACCGGGAGGAGTCTGTCCTGGAAGATCTCAATATGGAGATCATATTGAAAGAAGATCCTGAGTATCTCTTTGTTGTCAAACAGATCGGGGATCAGGACAGGATTGAGAGCATTTATCAGGAAATGCTGACACAGGATCCGGCCTGGGGAAGCCTCAGTGCGGTGAAAGAAGGACGCATTTATCTGATGGATGCAGACCTCTACAATCTGAAACCCTGTGAACGTTGGGGAGAAGCGTATCTGAACCTGGCGGAGATTCTTTATGAAAAAGACTGAAAGGCCCTACCTGTTCTGTCTCGGGCTGGCAGCCGCGGGAATCCTGATCCTGATCCTGTCCCTTTGTATCGGTGCAGTCCCGGTTCCTCCGGGGAAAGTGCTTGCTGCCCTGAATGGAACCTGTGAAGAGACGTATATCAACAATATTATCCTGTATACAAGAATCCCCAGAGTATGCGCCGGAATGATCGCAGGCGCAGCGCTTTCCTCTGCCGGCGTGGTGATCCAGTCGGTCCTGTCGAATTCGCTGGCGTCTCCGCATGTTTTGGGGGTCAATGCCGGTGCCGGATTTGCGGTCGCACTGGTTCTTGCCGTATTTCCTTTCAGCATTCGCTTTGCTCCTGCAGCAGCATTTGCCGGCGCACTCACAGCAGTCCTGGTGGTTCTGTTCATTTCCGAAAAAGCAAAAGCGTCTAAAACGTCCCTCATTCTGGCAGGAGTTGCCATTGAATGTATCTTTGCAGCGGCTACAGAAGCGGTGCTGCTGTTTAAACCGTACGCGTTGGCGGGATATACGGACTTTCGGATCGGCGGATTCTCGGGCGTTCCCATGTCCAAACTGGCAGTCCCTGGAATTGTCGTACCGGTGATCATCATAGGCTTGCTTCTGGCAGCTCATTATCTGGATGTCATGATGCTGGGAACGGATACTGCACAGTCTCTGGGAATCTCTGTCAAAAAGGCCAGAGTGGTGTTTCTGGGAACAGCAGCTCTTCTTTCCGGACTGGCAGTCAGCTTTGCCGGAGTTCTGGGTTTCGTGGGCTTGCTGGTTCCTCATCTGATGCGCAGGATCGTGGGAGAAGGGAGCCGGCCGCTTCTTCTTGCCAGCGCCATTGGCGGAGCGATACTCCTTTCCGTCTGTGATCTTCTGGCGAGGACGCTGTTTACCCCGTTTGAGATCCCGGTGGGGATCATCATGTCCATGATCGGAGGACCCTTCTTTATATTCCTGGTATTTCGGCGAAAGAAGAGAAAATATGATTGAGATAAATAAAGTGACGGCAGGA
>JAFRKZ010000029.1 GCA_017431485.1 Parasporobacterium sp.
GGGCACGTCCGCAGCCTTGTCCGGCAGATGGATCTGAGGATTCCAACACTCTCTCGGATGAATCAGAGCACTATTATTTTTAAATAAGCCGTAAACGAGATGAAACGCAGTGTGCGAGAAAAGCATACTGGTTTCTTTTGTCGCTCTCGGCTTACACGAATGTGGAGGACAAAAAATTGGCAAACATTAAATCAGCAAAGAAAAGAGTAATCACAAATCAGAAGAGAGCAGAAAGAAACAAAGCCATCCGGTCAAAGACCAAGACAGCTGTCAAGAAAGTTTATGCAGCGATCGAAGCCGGCGATAAGGCTCAGGCTCTCGAAGCGCTCAGACTGGCCACTGTGGAACTGGACAAGGCAGAAACCAAAGGCGTATACCACAAGAATATGACAGCCCGCAAGGTTTCCAGACTGGCAAAGGCAGTCAACAAGATGGCCTAATCTGACAAGGGGCACGTTTTACTTGGAAGGAGAGAAAAAATGAACGCATTGATGTGGTGTGGAATCGGTGCAGGAATTATCGCTTTGATCTATGCGGTGATCCTGGCGGTAACCGTTTCCAAGAAGGATGCCGGTACAGACAGAATGAAAGAGATCGCCCATGCGATCGCTTCCGGTGCCAAGGCATTCCTGTTTTCAGAATATAAGATTCTGATCGTTTTCGTAATCGTTCTGGGAGTAGTCCTGGGCCTCGCGATCAGCTGGACAACAGCGATCTGTTTCCTGATCGGCGCGGTCTTTTCCGTTCTGGCAGGATATTTCGGAATGTCTGTAGCTACCAAGGCTAATGTCCGTACAGCAAATGCTGCCAGAACATCCGGCATGAACGGAGCCTTGGGTATCGCATTTAAAGGCGGTGCGGTCATGGGTATGTGTGTGGCCGGCCTTGGATGCCTCGGTGTAAGTGCTATTTACTTCATCACCGGAGATGTGGATGTTATGTTCGGTTTCTCCCTGGGTGCTTCCTCTATCGCTCTGTTCGCCCGTGTCGGCGGCGGTATCTATACCAAAGCAGCTGACGTCGGTGCCGACCTGGTGGGTAAGGTAGAAGCCGGTATCCCGGAAGATGATCCCCGTAACCCTGCAGTTATTGCCGATAACGTCGGTGATAATGTAGGCGACGTGGCAGGTATGGGCGCTGACCTCTTTGAGTCCTATGTAGGCTCTCTGATCTCTGCTCTGACCCTGGGTGTTGTATATGCTTCCAAGACCCTGGGAATTACCGATGCGGCTTTTAGCCCGTATGTTCTGTTCCCGGTCCTTATTTCCGCAATCGGCTTGATCGCTTCCATCATCGGAACACTGTTCGTCCGCGGCAAAGACGGTTCCAACCCGCAGGTCGCTCTGAACATCGGAACTTATGTATCTGCTGCAGTCGTTATCATTGTAGCATTTGTCCTGAGCATTGCATGGCTTGGCAATGTCAGACCGGCGATCGCCGTTGTGGCAGGTATTATCGTCGGCCTTCTGATCGGTACCCTGACAGAGATCTATACCTCTGACAAATACGGCAGCGTCAAGGAGATCGCCAACCAGTCCCAGACCGGTGCTGCAACCACGATCATCAGCGGTCTGTCCGTTGGTATGAAATCCACCGTACTGCCGATCATCATGATCTGTATCGGTATCTTCGTTTCCTATATGCTTCTCGGCGTATTCGGCATTGCTCTTGCAGCAGTCGGTATGCTTTCCACAACCGGTATCACCGTTGCGGTCGATGCTTACGGCCCCATCGCTGATAATGCCGGCGGTATTGCAGAGATGAGCGGACTTCCGGAAGATGTCCGTGAGATCACAGACAAGCTTGACTCCGTAGGAAATACGACAGCAGCCATCGGCAAAGGCTTTGCCATCGGCTCTGCTGCTCTGACAGCTCTGGCTCTGTTCACTTCCTTTGCAGATAAAGTTGATTCCGGCACCACAACTGCCCTGACGATCGATATCCTGAATGCAAATGTCGTGATCGGTCTTCTGATCGGCGGTATGCTGACCTTCATTTTCTCCGCTCTTACCATGAGCAGCGTTTCCAAGGCAGCAAACCATATGATCGAGGAAGTACGCCGTCAGTTCCGTGAGATCCCGGGACTGCTGGAAGGCAAGGCTAAAGCAGACTATACAAAGTGCGTATCCATTTCCACCAATGCAGCCCTGAAGCAGATGATCGTTCCGGCTGTCATCGCGATCCTGGCTCCTCTTGCAGTCGGATTTATCCTGGGCGTGCAGGCTCTGGGCGGACTGCTGGCAGGTTCTCTGGTTTCCGGCGTTCTGATGGCAATCTTCATGAGCAACTCCGGCGGTGCATGGGATAACGCGAAGAAGTACATCGAAGGCGGCAAGTACGGCGGCAAGGGCTCACCGGCTCATGCAGCAGCTGTTGTCGGCGATACCGTAGGCGATCCGTTCAAGGATACATCAGGACCGTCCATCAACATCCTGATCAAGCTTATGACCATCGTTTCCCTGGTATTTGTACCGGCATTCCTTGCGGTACAGGAAGGCGCAGGACTTCTGAACATGCTGTTCTAGTCATAAAGCGAGTCATAAAGAACTGTTTATCGGGAGCAGGCCGGAAGGCCTGCTCCTGCAGCGTTTATTTTATAAAAATAATATCCGGCTGATTGTTGAAAAATAAAAGCGCCTCATATATAATTAATCTCTGCAAAAAATATTGAGACAGAATGATGCAGCATCAGGACATGGAAAGGAGTTACACATGGCAAGCACTGATATCGGAGTAGACCTGGGTACTGCCAGTGTTTTAGTATATATTACAGGAAAAGGCGTTGTTCTCAAGGAGCCCTCTGTTGTGGCTTTTGACAGAGACACCAAAAAGATCAGGGCGATCGGCGAAGAGGCACGTCTCATGATCGGCAGGACGCCGGGCAATATCGTTGCGATCAGACCGCTGAGACAAGGCGTGATCTCCGATTATACCGTTACGGAAAAAATGCTGAAGCATTTTATCCAGAAGGCGATCGGAAAGAGGACCTTTAAGAAACCCAGAATCAGCGTCTGTGTTCCCAGCCGTGTTACGGAAGTGGAGAAAAAGGCTGTGGAAGATGCCGCTTACCAGGCAGGTGCCAGGGAAGTGGCTGTTATCGAGGAACCGATCGCAGCCGCCATCGGTGCCGGGGTGGATATCACAAAACCCTGCGGAAACATGATCGTGGATATCGGCGGCGGGACAACGGATATCGCGGTGATTTCCCTCGGAGGCATTGTCGCCAGCACATCCGTTAAGATCGCAGGCGATGATTTTGATGAGGCCATAGTCCGTTATATGAGAAAGAAGCACAATCTCCTGATCGGTGAGCGTACGGCGGAAGAGATCAAGATCCAGATCGGTACGTGCTACCCGGATGGAGAAGAAATGAGCATGGACGTCAGAGGACGAAACCTGGTATCCGGTCTTCCCAGGCGTGTGACGGTCACCTCCGCTGAGACGGAAGAAGCGCTCAGGGAGTCTGTCAGCCAGATCATTGAAGCCATCCATGAAGTGCTTGAGAAAACACCCCCGGAACTTGCCGCGGATATCGCGGACAGAGGGATCGTGATGACCGGCGGAGGGTGCCTATTAAGAGGGCTGGAGCAGATCATTGAAGACAAGATCGGCATCAACGCCATTACGGCAGAGGATCCCATGCTCTGCGTCGCTATCGGAACAGGTATGTTTGTGGAATACCTGAGCGGCGACAAGACGCTGTCGTAACGATCTGCAACACACGGAGCGAAACGTACGGAGCTGCTTTTTCGGAAAGGCAGCTCTTTTTTTACAACAGGATCATCTTGGAAGCGATAAAAGGATATATCGAAAAGATCATATTTCGGAGCAGACAGACCGGTTTTACGGTGTTCAGCCTGGAAACAGACGGCGTGGAAACGGTATGTGTAGGCGAGTTTGCGGATATCCATGCCGGAGAGTTCATGGAACTGTCCGGGGATTATGTGATGCATCCCAGGTTCGGGCGGCAGTTCCGGGCCGAGACCGCCAGGATCATCATCCCGGAAGATCTTCTGTCAGTGGAACGGTATCTGGGAAGCGGGGCAATCAAAGGGATCGGCACGGTCACGGCGAGAAGGATCATTGAAATGTTCGGCGAGGACACCATGCGGGTCATGGAAGAAGAACCGGAGCGCCTTGCCCAGGTGAAAGGCATCTCCAGGAGAAAAGCGCAGGAGATCGCTGCTGACATGGAGGAAAAGAAGGATCTGCAGAATGTCTGTATTTTCCTCGGACGATACGGGATCGCCAATTCACTGGCAGTTAAGCTGTACGGTCTGTATGACCGGGAAATCTATACGATCATCCGGGATAATCCATATCAGCTGGCGGACGAAGTCACCGGGATCGGCTTTCGGACAGCCGACCGGATCGCTTTCAATGCCGGGATCAGAAGGGACAGCGACTACAGGATCAAGGCCTGCATCATTTATGTTCTGCAGAAAGCACTGGAGGAGGGTCACGTCTATCTGCCGGAGGAGATGCTGAAACATCATGTCATGACAGAACTGGCACCGGAGACAGTAGATGGGATCTGTGAAGTGGAGGACCAGGATCTGGAACGCTGCCTGATGGACCTGACGGTGGATTCCAGGATCCTGATCCGCAGCTCGGAAGAGGAACCGCAGATACGGCAGATCTACTATTCCCAGAACTATTACACCGAGCTGTATATTGCCAGGTATATGACTGATCTGAACCTGCATGCCGATATAGAGGAAGAAAGGATCGAACAGCGGATCGCAGGGATCGAAGCGAAAGAGCAGATCACCCTGGATGACCTGCAGAGAAAAGCCGTCCGGTGCGCTGCGGACTCCGGCATTCTGATCATCACCGGCGGACCGGGAACAGGAAAGACGACGACGATCAACTCCCTGATCCGTTTTTTCGAAGACGAAGGAAAGGAGATCCTGCTGGCCGCGCCGACCGGAAGGGCTGCCAAGCGCATGACGGAAGCGACAGGCCGCGAAGCCAAGACGATCCATCGGATGCTGGAACTTTCCAATGAACTGACGGATTCTTCTGCAGGCGCCAGATTCAACCGGAATGAAGAGAATCCTCTGGAGGCTGATGTGATCATTGTGGATGAAATGTCCATGGTGGATATTTTCCTGATGAACGCTCTTCTGCGGGCGATCCGGCCGGGAACCAGGCTGATCCTGGTGGGAGATGCGGATCAGCTTCCCAGCGTAGGACCGGGAAATGTGCTGAAGGATCTGATCGAAAGCGGTCTGTTTGCAACGGTCAGGTTGGAGAAGATCTTCCGGCAGGCACAGGAAAGCGAGATCGTGGTGAACGCCCATAAGATCAACCGGGGAGAGCCGATCACGCTCCGAACAGACAGCAGGGATTTTATCTTTATTGAAAGAATGCATCCGCAGGCAGTTGCGAGTGCCGTGCTGGCCCTGGTAAAGGACAGGCTGCCGGCTTATGTCGGAGCAGATATCAGGGACATCCAGGTGCTGTGTCCCATGAAAAAGGGAGACCTTGGTACCCAGCGGCTGAACCTGTTCCTGCAGGAAAGCCTGAACCCTCCGGAGCCCGGGAAAAAAGAGATCAGTCTGGGCGCATCCATGAAGCTGCGGGAAGGAGACAAGGTCATGCATATCAGGAACAACTATGATCTGGAATGGACCATGTATACTTCTTCCGGGATTCCTTATGATTCCGGCATGGGGATCTTTAACGGCGACATCGGGGTGATAAAGACGATCAATGAACGCAGTCAGATGATGGAAGTCGTCTTCGACGATGGAAAGCATGTGATCTATCAACCGGAACAATTGGAAGAAGTGACGCTGGCGTATGCGACGACGATCCATAAGGCGCAGGGCAGTGAGTATTCAGCGGTCGTTATGCCGCTCCTTTCAGGTCCGGAGATCCTGATGAACCGGAATATCCTGTATACCGGTGTTACCAGGGCCAGAAACTGTGTCGTGATCGTAGGAAGCGCAGCCACGGTGCATCGAATGGTGGACAATATCCGGGAACAGCGAAGATACAGCGGCCTGAAAGACCGGCTGAAAGAAGTCAGACACAGGATCCTTTGAAACAAAGAAAACAGATCGGAAAAACAGGTACGGTTTTTTGGAAACAGGCCGGAGACAGGGCGGTCAGCCTTTTGTTCCCCAGGGTCTGTCCTTTATGCGGCAGGATCCTGCCGCCGGTTCAAAACACTCTTTTGACATCCGGGGACAATCCATATATCTGCAGGGACTGCTATAGGGAACTGCATTTCCCGGAAGAACCGCTGTGTTTTTTGTGTTCCAGACCGATCCGGGATGAGACGGAGGCGTATTGCCGGAACTGTGCCATGACCGTTCATTATTTTGATCAGGGGAAAGCGCTTCTGATGCATGATGAAGCAGCCAAAAAGATCCTTTATGACCTGAAATACCATAACCGCCGGGACAATGCCCGGATGCTTGCCTTTGAAGCAGCCAAACGGCTGCAGGAATGGATCGGACAGATAAAGCCGGATGTGATCATCCCGGTCCCTCTCCACAGAAAAAGACAGCTGGAAAGAGGCTACAACCAGGCACAGCTTCTGGCAGGCAGGCTTTCGGAGATCCTTGCTTCCGAAAAGATCTTTATTCCCGTAGACAGCCGCTTTCTGGTGCGGGTCAGAAAAACATCTGCCCAGAAACAGTTGCAGAGCGCACAGCGCATAGAAAACATCAAAGGGGCTTTTGAGATCAGCTACAGGGAAGATCCCGGAAAATATAAAAACCGCACGATTTTGCTGGTGGACGATATCTATACCACGGGCACGACCATTTCCGAATGTGCAAAGGTCCTGAAAGAGACAGGCGCCGGGAAAGTCTTTTTCCTGACGTTCAGTATAGGATGATACAATGGATGATACAAAGATCCTGGCCGGGCGGCTGAGGGAGCTGGCCGACCGGTCATATAACAGCTGCATCTTTACGTTTACGGAGTTCCTCGGGGAGGCCCAGCTGGACCTTCTTCTTCGTATGGAAAGGGAACTTTCCTATGCCGGGATCGAACTGTATGGAGGGATGGATTGCTCTGACCGGGTAGTCGCACGGTTCGGCAGGGAATCGGAACTGGGATATGATATGGAATTTCCCATCGTATGCCTGAAGATCAGTCCGCTTTCGGAACAGTTCGGGGAGGAACTGACCCACAGAGATTATCTCGGAGCGCTGATGAACCTGGGGATCAAAAGAGAGCTGCTGGGAGATATCATCCTGTACGGGAAAGATGCGTATCTGTTCTGCCTTGATCATATCGCGGATTATATTAAGAACAGCCTTCTGAGGGTCCGGCACACCAGCGTTTCTGTGGCTCCTGCCGAAGGGATCCCGGAAAATGCCGGCCCCAGGATCCGGGAACAGCATGTAGTCGTAACTTCTGTCCGGCTGGATGCCGTGATCGCCAGGGTCTGGAATCTGTCGCGGACACAGAGCCAGGATCTGTGCCGTGAAGGAAAAGTGTTTGTAAACGGAAGGCAGCGCCAGAACGGCAGTCAGGACCTGAAACCGGAGGACAGGATCTCGGTCCGGGGGTTTGGAAAGTTTATCTATGCGGGAGAAGAGAACGTCACGGGGAAAGGACGTTTCCGGATCCTCATCCGGCTGTTTGTGTAGCAATACCGAAAAAAAGAACAATTATTTATTGACAATCATTTGGAAGATGAAGTATAGTAATTAGGCGCGCGCGAAGGCGCACTGTATTTTTCATGCGTCATGCGCCGTTATCTACAATAATCAGGAAAGGAGAATAATATGCCTACATTTAACCAGTTAGTGAGAAAGGGCAGACAGACTGCTGTCAAGAAATCCACAGCTCCGGCACTGCAGAAGAGCTTCAACTCCCTGCGCAGGAAAACCATGGATTCCCCGTCACCGCAGAAGCGCGGCGTCTGCACAGCAGTAAAGACAGCGACACCTAAGAAGCCGAATTCCGCTCTTAGAAAGATCGCCAGAGTCCGTCTGTCTAACGGTATCGAAGTTACAAGCTATATCCCGGGCGAAGGACACAACCTTCAGGAGCATAGCGTTGTACTGGTTCGTGGCGGAAGAGTAAAAGACCTTCCCGGTACCAGATACCATGTTATCAGAGGCACATTGGATACCGCAGGTGTTCAGGGACGTATGCAGGCCCGCAGCAAATACGGTACCAAGAGACCGAAGAAGAAATAATGATAACATTCGGAACTGTGTGCCCGGTCTGAGGCGTGCAGTCCCAACTTACAATTGAACATTGGTTGCTGGATAGTAATCATATTATTCTTTGGCACAGAGTTTCCGGAAGAAGAAACTCTGCGCCCCTTCTGAAATAATTCTATTATGTCCGGCACCGACACCAAGAGTGAGTACCTGTGATTTAATTTTTTAGTTAAGGAGGGAAGAAACGTGCCACGTAAAGGACATACCCCAAAAAGAGACGTATTGGCGGATCCGCTGTACGGGAGCAAAGTTGTAACTAAGCTTATCAACCAGATCATGCTGGATGGTAAGAAGGGCGTAGCACAGAAAATCGTTTACGGTGCGTTTGGTCGTGTAGAAGAAAAGAGCGGCAAACCTGCTCTTGAAGTATTCGAACAGGCACTGAATAACATTATGCCTCAGCTTGAGGTAAAAGCCAGAAGAATCGGCGGCGCTACCTATCAGGTTCCCATGGAAGTAAGACCTGAAAGACGTCAGGCATTAGGCCTTCGCTGGCTGACCACTTTCTCCAGGGCAAGATCTGAGAAGACCATGGAAGAAAGACTGGCTAACGAGATCATGGATGCTTCCAATTCAACCGGCGCATCTGTGAAGAGAAAAGAAGATATGCACAGAATGGCAGAGGCCAACAAGGCGTTTGCTCATTACAGATTTTAATTAGGAGGGAAAATGGCAGGAAGAGAATATCCGCTGGAACGAACCAGGAATATTGGTATCATGGCCCATATCGACGCCGGCAAGACAACGCTTACCGAGCGTATCCTGTATTATACCGGTGTAAACTACAAGATCGGTGATACGCATGAAGGCACTGCTACCATGGACTGGATGGAACAGGAACAGGAACGTGGTATTACCATTACTTCCGCAGCGACGACATGCCATTGGACTCTGGAAAAAGAAACCAAGCCGGCACCGGGTGCGCTTGAGCACCGCATCAATATCATCGATACCCCGGGACACGTGGATTTTACCGTTGAGGTGGAAAGATCCCTTCGTGTACTGGATGGTGCCGTAGGTGTATTCTGCGCTAAGGGCGGTGTGGAGCCGCAGTCTGAAAACGTTTGGAGACAGGCTGACAAGTACAATGTTCCGAGAATGGCATTCATCAACAAGATGGATATCATGGGAGCCAACTTTTACAATGCAGTCAGCATGATCAAGTCCAGGCTCGGGAAAAATGCGATCCCGATCCAGCTGCCGATCGGCGCGGAAGACTCATTTGTCGGTATCGTAGACCTGTTTGAAATGCAGGCGTACATCTATAATGATGAGAAGGGAGATAATATCTCCATCGTTCCGATTCCGGATGAGATGAAGGATCAGTCCGAGATCTATCATGACGACATGATCGAGAAGATCTGCGAACTGGACGACGATCTGACCATGGCTTATCTGGAAGGTGAAGAGATCACCACGGAACAGCTTAAGGCTGCATTGAGAAAAGGGACCTGCGAAGGCAAAGCAATTCCTGTCTGCTGCGGAACAGCTTACAGAAACAAAGGTGTTCAGAAACTGCTGGATGCGATCATCGAATATATGCCGTCACCGGTAGACGTTCCTGCGATCCAGGGCGTGGATATGAACGGCAATGAGGTGGTTCGTCATTCTTCAGATGAAGAACCGTTTGCGGCGCTGGCATTTAAGATCATGACCGACCCCTTCGTCGGAAAGCTGGCTTATGTCAGAGTCTATTCCGGAACACTGGATTCAGGCTCCTACACCCTGAATGCCACCAAGGGCAAGAAGGAACGTGCGGGACGTATCCTGCAGATGCATGCCAACAAGCGTGCGGAACTGGAAAAGGTCTATTCCGGAGATATCGCGGCAATCGTAGGATTCAAGAACACCACAACAGGCGATACGATCTGCGACGAGAAGCATCCGGTCATCCTGGAATCCATGGAGTTTCCGGAGCCGGTTATCGAAGTCGCGATCGAGCCCAAGACAAAGGCCGGCCAGCAGAAGATGGGCGAAGCCCTTCAGAAACTGGGAGAAGAAGACCCGACCTTCAAGGTTTACACAAATACAGATACCGGGCAGACGATCATCGCCGGTATGGGAGAGCTCCATCTGGAGATCATCGTAGACAGACTTCTGCGTGAATTCAAAGTGGAAGCCAATGTCGGCGCACCGCAGGTTGCCTATAAGGAAACCTTTACCAAGACGGTGGAAGTGGACAGCAAGTATGCGAAGCAGTCCGGTGGCCGCGGACAGTATGGACACTGTAAAGTACGGTTTGAGCCGATGGATCCCAACGGAGAGCAGACCTTCGAGTTCGTTTCCGAGATCGTGGGCGGTGCAATTCCGAAGGAATACATCCCGGCAGTCGGCGAAGGTATCGAAGAGGCAGCCAAGGCAGGTGTTCTTGCAGGCTTCCCGGTACTCGGTGTCAAAGCAACTGTCTTTGACGGATCCTATCATGAAGTGGACTCCTCAGAAATGGCATTCCATATCGCAGGTTCCCTTGCGTTCAAGGATGCTATGAACAAGGGCGATTCCGTGCTCCTTGAGCCGATCATGAAAGTGGAAGTCAATACGCCGGAAGAGTACATGGGCGATGTCATCGGTGATATCAATGCCAGAAGAGGACGTATCGAAGGAATGGAAGATATCGGCGGCGGCCGTATGATCAAGGGATTTGTCCCGCTGTCAGAGATGTTCGGCTATGCGACGGATCTTCGTTCCAAGACCCAGGGCCGCGGTAACTACTCCATGTTCTTTGAGAGATATGAGAGAGTTCCGAAGTCGGTTCAGGACAAGATCATTAACGTTAAGAAGTAAACCTGAAACTAATAAAAAACCTAAATAAACACGTGCCGAAATGCTTGAAAAGAATAGGAATATTTAATATAATAGCAATCGGCCTTATAAGAACCTGACCCGTAACGGGTCCAAAAAAAGACCCGCTTAGGGTAAGTTTTCAAGGAGGAAATGACAAAATGGCAAAAGCTAAATTTGAAAGAGGAAAGCCGCATTGTAACATTGGTACCATCGGACACGTTGACCATGGTAAAACAACATTAACAGCAGCTATCACCAAGACTCTTCATGAGCGTTACGGACTGGGCGATTTCGTTGCATTCGATCAGATCGACAAGGCTCCGGAAGAGAGAGCACGTGGTATAACGATCTCCACTGCACACGTTGAGTATGAGACCCCGAACCGTCACTATGCACACGTTGACTGCCCGGGACATGCTGACTATGTTAAGAACATGATCACCGGTGCTGCACAGATGGACGGAACAATCCTCGTTGTTGCAGCTACTGACGGTGTTATGGCTCAGACAAAGGAACACGTTCTTCTGTCCCGTCAGGTAGGTGTACCTTACATCGTAGTTTTCCTGAACAAGTGTGATATGGTTGATGACGAAGAACTGTTAGAGCTGGTTGAGATGGACGTAAGAGAACTTCTTGACGAGTACGGATTCCCGGGAGATGACACTCCGATCATCCGCGGCAGCGCTCTTAAGGCTCTGGAAGGCGATCCGGCATGGCAGGATAAAGTTATCGAGCTGATGGAAGCTGTTGATGCTTATATTCCTGATCCGGTCCGTGATACAGATAAGCCGTTCCTTATGCCTGTTGAGGACGTATTCACCATCACAGGACGTGGTACTGTTGCTACCGGCCGTATCGAGCGTGGTGTGATCCATGTTCAGGATCCGGTTGAGATCGTTGGTATCAAAGAAGAAAAGATGAGCACCGTCTGCACAGGTATTGAAATGTTCAGAAAGCTCCTTGACGAAGGCCAGGCCGGTGATAACGTAGGCTGCCTGCTTCGTGGTATCGACAGAAAAGAGATCGAGCGTGGACAGGTTATCTGCAAACCGGGTACAGTTACATGCCATACCAAGTTTACAGGCCAGGTATACGTTCTGACCAAAGAAGAAGGTGGACGTCATACTCCGTTCTTCAACAACTACAGACCGCAGTTCTATTTCAGAACAACTGACGTTACCGGTGTCTGCAACCTGCCTGCAGGTGTTGAGATGTGCATGCCTGGTGACAACGTAGAGATCACAGTAGAACTGATCCATCCGATCGCTATGGAGCAGGGCCTTGGCTTTGCTATCCGTGAAGGCGGACGTACAGTAGGTTCAGGCAAAGTTGCTACCATCATTGAGTGATCTTAACAGACCATAATGTTTATCTTAAGGCCGCCGCACTTTTGTGCGGCGGTTTTTTTTGAGCCAGTAAGGATAAAAACGCGTTCTTAAAAGACCGGAATACCGGATCTGAGTATAGCAAGTGTTCTTGTTATTGCCTTTTTTATATATGAGAACGCAAAGCGTTCTTGCACAAGAAAATCTCGTATTTGAGAACAGTCGAAGCGTTCTTGATTTTCGGAAAATGCCATTTTGAGAACGCTTTGTGTTCTTATATAGAGTAAAACCAGGAATTGAGAACGCATGGGTAGTTCTCAAATATGAAAAATGGCTATGCAAGAACGCTTTGCGTTCTCATATATGAAAATCCTTGATCTGAGTGATATGCACCCCTATAGGGTAACACTTTTTTATGACTGAATCCTTTAGATGGTAACAAAGAGTTTCCACTGCCTCCAAGAGGGTAACACTCCTTGTTATTAGATGTTGTTATTCTGCAACTACTTGAGTCAGCGGTCAAGTACTTGTTTGAGCGATTGGCATAAGGTATGTTCCATGCGGGTTCTGCAGCCTGAACTGTACCGGGGACAGCCCGCCATTGGATTCCTTTGGCCTTTTGTTGTTGTAGTAGTCAATGAAATGGATCACTGCCTCGATGATCTCAGCGATATGGA
>JAFRKZ010000030.1 GCA_017431485.1 Parasporobacterium sp.
GATTTCCGGAAGGAACTTCTTCATGTAACTCTTGGATATCTCAACCAGCACACCGGTGGCTTTGCGCTTCCGGTACACGAGCTCATGAAGACGCATGCTGTCAATGACGAGAATGTCTTTGGGCTTCAGGACATATTTCTGCTTATTCATGAAAACGGTGGCAGTCCCTTCCAGGATATAGATCAGTTCCAGAGCCCTGTGATAATGCGGGGCCCAGTTATTGTTCAGGTATGTATAGGATACATCATAACCATAGAGAGACAGATTCTCTATATCATCGGTTTTTTTGTAAAGGGTTCCTTCATCCATATTGTGATCCCTGTCCCGGCCTGACCGGGGATGGCGGCTTGCGAATACGAAAACGGCAAGGTATACTTATATAGTACAGACATTGTAGCACAGATCCGGGAAATCCGGACAACATTTCTTATAGAAGGAGGCATCATGAAAGAAACAGTTAAAGATATCATCAATCGAAGAAGCGTTAAGAATTATAAGGAGGAACAGATCTCCGATGAAGAACTGATGCAAGTCCTGGAAGCAGGGATGAATGCACCGTCCGGTGGGAATAAACAGACAGCGATCTTCATTGTTGTCCAGAACCGTGAGTGGATTGACAAACTCAGCGTCCTGAATGCAAAGATCGCGGGAGCCCCGGAGGGCTGGGACGTCTTTTATGGAGCCCCGACCCTGATCGTGGTTGCGGCTGTGCCTACGGAGAATGCGGTGAAGGACGGTTCCCTGGCCATCGGAAACATGCTGAATGCAGCCTATGCACTGGGCCTGGGCGGCAGATGGATCAACCGGGCGGAAGGAATGCTGGAGGATGATCTGGGGAAAGCCCTTCTTAAGGAAGCCGGATATGAAGGCGAGTATGTGGGTGTGGGCAATGTGATCCTCGGATACCCGGAAGGAGGATTTCCGGAACCCATCGAGCACAAAAAAGACTACTATAAGATCATCCGGTAAGAAAATCGAAATGTCAATATCGCCTAAATATTGGCTAATAAAACATCTTATATTTGCCTCAGAGATAATGTAGAATACGGACCGTTAAGTCAATAAAATCTATTAGGAGGTAAAATGAGATGTTAAAAAAAGCAACAGGCTTTATCAAAAATATGTTGTCCCCTCATTCTTTTGGCTTAATGGTTGTTAACTGCAGCTATTTCCGTCCAATGGCGGGGAAGTCGGATAACATATCTCTTCGCTATCTTTCAGATGACAAATATTTCGAGATCTGCGAACAGATCAGAGAAGCGAAATAAAACGGATCAAGTTGATTCATAGAACAAGGGCCGTCGCATGAGTGCGACGGCCTTTTCAGCAGGAAGACATTGTCACCCGGTTATTTCCGGAAGTTTTTGCAGGGTGAGGATGATTGACTGGCACAGGATGCAACGAATGAGGCGCTGTGCACGATTTTAGGAACAGCCATGTAACGAATGAGGCGCTATGCACGATTTTTGTATCAGCTCTGCATCAAAAGTAACGCTATGCATGATTTTTGCTTCGAAACAGGGACCAAAATCGTGCATAGCCTCGATTTCGATGCAGCGGATTTCTGAAAATCGTGCATAGCCTCGATTTCGATGCAGCGGCTCCGAGCGGCCCCCTTATGGAAGGTGAAATTTCATTTACTATTTTGACCTGAAAATAGAATTAACAAAACCACAATGTAAATATCAGATAAAAAACAAGAAAAATAAGGCATATTGGATTCCGGATAAGTTGTATAAACTGTAAAAGAAAGAGTCTGTTTACAAAGTAAAGGATTTTTTATGAACGAAAAAAGAAAAGTCGCTGTCAGTATCTTTGCCATCGCCGCGGCCTATGGCTTCAGCATCACAGGCCTGATGCCTGTGCTGGGCCTGATCTCTGTTTCCTATACGCAGATCAGCACCAGTATCATCCAGCTGATGCAGACGCTTCCCTATGCGCTGATCATTGTCGGGGCGCTGGTCATAGGATTTCTGACTACCAGGTTCAGCAAGAAATATATTGCGATCGCAGGTCTTTTGATCATAGGGATCTGCGGAGTGGCGCCGTTTTTCATTGCTGATTTCTATGTCTTATTTGTTTCCAGGCTGCTGATCGGATTTGGGTTCGGCATCACCGGTCCTTTGAATACAGCGATCATCTCGGAATTTTTTGAGCCGGAAAAACGCGCCGGATATATGGGATTGCATGTGGTCGGTATGGGAATCGGGACCATCGTAGGGAATATGATCGGCGGGATCCTGGCCGGATCGGGCCTCAGATATTTTTATCTGGTGTATCTGCTGTCCTTCCTCTGCGCGGTTGTCGTGTGGTTCATGCTTCCGATGACGCCGCCTGCAAGCACGAAGAAAGTTTCTGATATGAAACTGACCCGGATGGTATATGAACTGTGCGCCATTTCCTTTATCTTTACGCTGTTTATCAGCGCATACGGGGTCAACATCAGTATGTATATCACCCAGAACCTGACGAACAATACCAGTGCTTCGGGACTGGCAACGGCAGTGAATGCGCTGGTGGCAACCGCCACCGGGCTTGTGTTCAGCAGGATCCTTACTAAGCTGAAAAAAGCGACGCTGCCTTTTGCGGTGTTTGCGGCAGGCACCGGGTATTTTGTTGTCATGTTCGTGCCCGGAATGGCAGGGATCCTGATCGCCAGCGCGCTCTGCGGGATCGCACCGAGCTGCTTTAACGCCATGACAGGATATCTGATCAGTGTTTCGGTAGATAAAGATGCTGTGGCAAAAGCCAGCGGAGTCTTTTCCATTGTGGGCAGCATAGGGGGCCTGATCGCCCCGGTGGTCCTGAGCGGATTAGCCGCTGTCTTCGGCGGGAACACTCCAGGGAACCAGTTTATTGCTGCCATGGGAGGCATGCTGATATTCGGCATTGTCATTTCAATCTATATCGGCAGTCGTAAAATTGAAGATTAACATAGCAGGAGGTAGCAAAAATGGGATTTGCAATGCGCATGCCGCTGAATGAAGAGATCGTCAAGAAGGATTCCTTCCGCCATGAGTATATCAATGGCAAAAAGAACGGTTTTTCCTTCGATGTTCAGCTGGCATATTACAGAGGGCATTATCTGTCTGACATTGATGAACTGGAAGTAAGGATGGATGGAGAGTTGGTGCCGCAGGAAGCCGTAACGTTTGAACTGAACGGAAAAGAGATGCCGGTCTACAAAGTCAAAATGGCCGTGACGGAGTTCTGGAGCCAGGTGGTGCCGGCAAAGATCCATGTGATCTTTCCGGGAGGCGTCAGCACCGGAGAGCATGAACTGGAACTGAAGCTGATGCTTCGGATCCCGTATATGCAGATCGGGCCGGGCCACAGCTTCATGCCGCTGGATGCCGGGGATAAAGTAACGATCAAGGTAGAAGACTGAAAGGGGGCAATAAGAACATGGGAAACATCAAATTAGGAGCAACCTTATTCTGCTATGGAACAGAGTATGCCCGCTATCAGTATGATTTTGAAGAATGTGTCCGCCAGGCGGCCATGGCCGGAGCACAGGGATATGAGATCGTAGGCACACAGATGCTTCCTTCCTATCCGAATGTCAGCGAGGAATTCCTGGGTCTTGTGCAGGCGCTGAAAGTGAAATACGGCATCGGTCCGGTGGGATACGGCGCCAACAATGACAAGGGCCTGTTAAGCGACCGGAATCTGACGGATGATGAGATGCTGGCGGATGCCATTCTCGATCTGAAAGCCGCCAATAAACTGGGCTGCAAGGTGATGCGGGTGCAGTACATGATGTCTCCGGAAGCCTTCGGAAGACTGGCTCCCTATGCAGAACTTTATGATGTAAAATGCGGGATCGAGATCCATAATCCGGAAACTCCGGCATCGGAGACGATCCAGGCCTATCTCGATGTGATCAAAAAGACCGGGTCCAAATACCTGGGATTCGTCCCGGATTTCGGTTTCCTCTCAGTGGCTCCCAACAGGCCGAAGTGGCTGAAAGCTCTTCAGATCGGCGTGAAGGAAGAACACCTGCAGATGGCAGCGCAGTTCCGCCGGGACGGCATTCCTATGGAAGAAGCACAAAAGCAGCTCTTCGCAGCCGGAGCATCTCCCGCCATCATGGACAACCTGGCTGGTATGTACGGCTTCGTGCAGTTCCATGACAGAAAGGATCTGCCGGATCTTCTGCAGCAGCTGAAGGATATCATTCCTTACAGCTTTGAGATGCACTGCAAATTCCATTATCTGGGAGACGATGGCAAAGAAGCCAGCATTCCGTATGAAGATATCCTGCCGGTAGTGGCCGGATCGGAATTCGACGGTTACCTGATCTGTGAATACGAAGATGAGATGTACAGCGGCGGTACGGAATTTACAAAGAGACTGATCGCCCTGGAAAAGAAGATCCTCGGATAAGAAGTAAAGAATCGTTGTACTAAGTGGCCTCCGGATACGGATTCCGGAGGCTGTTTTTCAAAAAGGAGACCGGTGATGAAGAAAGTAGTCAGAACCCCTGATTTTCCTATTGTCGAGACGAAACTGGGAAAACTTCATGGCTTTTTGCAGGATGACGTATATCATTTTCATGGGATCCGTTACGGAACGGCGGAGCGGTTTGAACTGCCGGTAATGGAGAAGCCCTGGGAAGGTGTCCGGGACGCCAAGTCTTACGGATACATCTGTCCGCTGCTGCCGGAGGACCGGCAGGCGCAGACGGCACTTGTGCATGATCCTTCAGACAGGAACAATCCGTTTGCCCATCCTTTCTGCTCTTTTGAGATGCCCCATGTCTACTGGCCCATGGATGAACAGTGCCTGTACCTCAATGTGTGGACAAAGCATCTGGATCAAGGGGCGAAAAAGCCGGTCATGGTCTGGCTTCATGGGGGCGGGTTCGGTTCCGGGTCGGCCATCGAGCTTCCCTCCTATGACGGAACCAATTTTACAGACTACGGTGATGTGGTGTTTGTCAGTCTGAACCACCGGCTGAACTGCATCGGGTTCCTGGATCTGAGCAGCTTCGGAGAGTCCTTCCGATACAGCGGGATCGCCGGTATGGCAGATATCGTCCTGGCTCTTCAATGGGTACATGAAAACATTGAAGCCTTCGGCGGCGATCCGGACAATGTAACGGTGGCCGGACAGTCCGGCGGCGGCGGAAAAGCGGCGATGCTGCTGCAGATGCCGGCAGCAGACGGACTCTATCATAAAGTGATCAGCCAGAGCGGAGCGTTGAAAAGAAGCCGCACAAAGTCTGTGGAAGAAGAGAAGATCTACTGGCAGGAATTGGGCAGTAAAACAGCGCAGATCCTGGGACTTGATGAAACCTCGATCGACCGGATCCGGAAGATCCCGTATGAAGAACTATCCGCTGCAGCCAGTCAGGCCGGGCGGGAACTGGGAAGGGAAGGCGGTATGATGCTCCTGAATCCTTCTCCGGTGGATGATTATTACATCGGCTCTTTTGAACTGGCCGGATTCCGGGAAGAAACGGCAGATATCCCGGTGATCGCGGGAACGGTCCTCGGAGAGTTTAATTTCATGCATTATCTGGGAGATAAGAATCGTTACAGCGAA
>JAFRKZ010000031.1 GCA_017431485.1 Parasporobacterium sp.
AAAAACTGCTTTCGCCTGATCTGCCGCATGCTGGCACCGTTCCGCACCATGCGTTCAGCTTCTTCCATCTCTATTTCCCGCAGCGCTTCCTCTTCCAGCTGACGATCGTCAAACCCGTACATACTGCCCTCCTCTTTCCCTCTTCTGCCGACAGTACTTCTACAGTTTCAACAAGATCCCGAGCCCGGCGGAGACCAGGATAAAAAAGATCGGATGGATCTTCCTGAAATACCGCATCGCTGCGAAAAGTACCGCAAACATGATGATTGCCACCCAGTTCACCTGGGTAAAGATCTCCCCGATCTTTCCCAGCATGGAGAAGGTAATCTTTTCGACGCCAAAAAAGACCGTCAGGATCACATTAAATCCGGCTGCCGCGATCAGGCCCGTACTGGCCGGCCGGAGCATCTTAAAGCCGCCCAGGACAAAGCGGTTGGTACGGAACTTGTCCAGCATCCCGGCAACGATCAGGATCACCACAAAACTGGGAAGTGCCAGCGACAGCGTAGCAAGGATCCCGCCGCACAATCCGAAGGAAGTATACCCGGCGTAGGTCGCCATATTGATACCGATGGGACCCGGGGTAGATTCCGCGATCGCAATGTAGGTCAGGACATCCTTACTTGTGAACCAGGCATAATGAGCTGCCATCTCATACAGGAATGGAATGGTTGCCAGGCCGCCGCCTACTGCGAACAGACCAGTTTTCATAAATTCCAGGCACATGATCAGGAGGCTCATTTTCCCGCCTCCTTTTTACTGTCCGGATCCTTTTTCGCTGCAGGCTGATAGAACTTTTCTCCCAGGATCAGGGTCACGATCGCGCTGATCAGAATGATACCCACAACGAACCAGACCGTCTCGATCCTGGTAAAGACCGCCAGGATAAATACACAGAGGAAGATTACCAGCGACAACAGATCGATCACTGTCTTTTTGATAAACCCGATCACTGCGTTCAGGATCAGTGCTCCGACGCAGACACGGATCCCCGCCAGAGCATGCTGTACATATTCATTATTCTGGAAATTGGTCAGAAATGCCGCGATGATCGTAATGATGATGATAGACGGAGTGATCACCCCGAGGGTACAGGCAATGCTCCCCGGGACCCCTTTTTTCTTCCGTCCCACAAAGGTCGCCATATTCACGGCGATCACGCCGGGAGTGATCTGTCCGATGGCGACATAATCCAGCAGTTCGTCAGAACTGATCCACTTTCTTTTTTCCACCAGTTCCCGCTCGATGATCGAGATCATGGCATATCCGCCGCCAAAGGTGCAGATGCCGATCTGGAACATCGTCCAGTACATATACAGGAGCTCTTTGATCGTTTCCCAGGCAGAATGTTTCATCGTCCGGTCCTGTTCTGCCGCAGGATCTCCCAGGCCAGGATACCGGCAGCTACGGATGCATTCAGAGAATCTATATCCCCTTTCATGGGAATGGATGCGATAAAATCGCACTTTTCCTTGACCAGGCGGCTCACACCGCTTCCCTCATTGCCGATCACCAGACCGATCGCGCCGGTCAGGTTCAGGCGGTACATCTCTTCCCCATCCATATCGGCACATACAAACCAGATCCCTTTTTCCTTCAGGTAATCAATGGTCTGTGCCAGATTGGTCACTTTTGCGATCAGGGTATGGTATACGGCTCCGGCAGATGCTTTCGCCACAGTTGCATTGACAGAAGCCGCCCTGTGCCTTGGAATAATGACTCCATGGGCACCGGCCAGATTGGCACTTCGGATGATCGCCCCCAGATTATGGGGATCCTCAATACCATCCAGAACAAAGACAAAAGGTTTCTCCCCTTTTTGTGCTGCCCTGTCCAGGATATCATCCACTTCCGCATAGGGGATAGCAGCGAGATTCAGGATCACGCCCTGATGTTTTCCGGTCTCGGACATCTGATCCAGTTTATCCTTGGGAACATAGACCGTAAGGACATTTCTTTTCCTGGCCTCGGAAACGATCTGGCTCACCGGACCTTCCCCCAGACCTTCCTGTACATAGAGTTTGTCGGCGTTCTCATTGGTTTTTAACGCTTCCAGGACAGCATTGCGGCCTTCCGCCATCAGTTCATTGTGCCGTCGTTCCTCCGCCGGCTTTCTGTCCCTGCCTCTTTGCTCTGTCTTTTTATAGTTTCTTGATTCTTCCTGATTACGATTCATTGGTTTCATTCTGTGTGATCTGCCCGGCTGCTGTATCGATCAGCTCGTCGATCCTTTCCTGTCGTCCTTCCAGATACAGATAACCCATCAGGGCTTCCAGCCCTGTTGCACGTCGGTATTCACTGATGCTGCAGCTTTTCGGAGCCGTAAGGGATTTGAGGTTGCGGCCTCTTTTATAGACCGCCAATTCCTCTTCCGTCAGGACATCCTGCAGAAGGTCCGCAATCCTGGCCTGCGTTCTTGCATTCGTTACGGCTTTGGATCTTTTATTCAGTTCCTCTGCATTGCCTTCACATTCCCGGACGATCCTCTGTCTGATACTGATCTCAAACACGGAATCCCCCAGAAATGCCAGTGCCTGCGAAGATGCGTCTCTGCCTCTTTTTATTTCCTGTGCCACTTAACGCCCTCTCTTGTATCCTCCAGTACGATCCCCATTCCATCCAGCTGACTGCGGATCTCGTCAGCCCGCTGGAAGTTCTTTGCTTTTCTGGCTGCCTGGCGCTCCGCGATCAGTTCTTCGATCTCTGTTTCCAGCTCATCCTTCGGCTCTTCCAGAATGATCCCAAGTACGTCGCAAAGAAGGCCCAGTTTTTCTCTTGCTGTTTTCACAAACGCAACGGAACTGGTGTCCTTCACCAGGCTGTTGATCGTCCTGACCAGTTCAAAGACGGCAGCAATGGCATCTGCCGTATTGCAGTCATCGTCCATAGCGGTTTCGAATTTTTCGATATAAGGAACCGCAAACTGACTGTCTTCATCCGGCAGATATTCCTGCGGACGCTGCCCCGGATTGGCCAGGATATAGTCCAGGTTAGCAGCAGCATTTTTGATCCTCTCAAGTCCGGACTTTGCTGCGTCCATCAGAGTATCCGAGAAATTCAGCGGACTTCTGTAGTGGGCGGAAAGCATGAAGAACCGCAGAACCTGAGGATCATACTTAGCGATGATATCCCGGACCGTAAAGAAATTGCCTGCGGATTTGCTCATCTTGCTGCCATCGATATTCAGGAACGCATTGTGCATCCAGTAATGGGAGAACGGCACACCGTTTGCCGCCTCTGACTGGGCGATCTCATTTTCATGATGCGGGAAGATCAGGTCTTCACCGCCTGCATGGATGTCAATGGTATCACCCAGATATCTCTTGGCCATAACGGAGCACTCGATATGCCAGCCGGGACGTCCGTCAGACCAGGGACTCGGCCAGGACGGCTCTCCTTCTTTCTTCGGTTTCCACAGCACGAAATCCGCCGGATCCTCTTTTTCATCCTCTCCGGTGACCTTGATATCCCGGTGTCCGCTCTGCATGTCGTCCAGATTCTTATTCGACAGTTTTCCGTAATCCCGGAACTTTCTGGTCCGGTAATAGACGGTGCCGTTTTTTTCATAGGCGTAACCTTTTTCGATCAGGGTTCCTATCATCTCCAGCATGCCCGGGATTTCACGGGTTGCCTGCGGTGCGACCGTAGCAGGGCGGATATTGAGTGAAGCCATGTCTTTCCTGCATTCTTCGATGTATTTTTCCGCCACTTCCTGGGCACTGATCCCTTCTTCCACGGATCTTTTTATGATCTTGTCATCCACATCCGTAAAATTGGAGACATAGGTCACATCATAACCTTTATATTCCAGATACCGGCGGAATGTATCGAACACGATCATCGGTCTGGCGTTGCCGATATGGATCAGGTTGTATACGGTAGGACCGCATACATACATGCCGATCTTTCCTTCCTGAATAGGAACCAGTTCTTCTTTCCGCGCATTCAGTGTGTTGTAGATCCTCATCTTCTTAACCTCTTTACTGTATCATTTTTTATAAATTAAAATATTATTGTATCAGCAAGACTGCCTGTGCCGCAATACCTTCTTTTCGTCCGGTAAAACCGAGCTTTTCTTCCGTTGTTGCTTTGATGCTGACGTTATCCATGGCGATGCCGAGCGCATGGCTGATGTTCCCACGCATTTCATCTATATAAGGCCGCAGCTTCGGAGCCTGAGCGATCACAGTCGCATCGATATTTACGACCTCATAACCGGCTTCCCGCACACGCTTATTTACCGCCTGCAGAAGCACGAGGCTGTCCGCCCCTTTATATGTCTCATCCGTATCCGGGAACAAAAGCCCGATATCCCCCAGGGCAGCTGCCCCCAGCATAGCGTCCATGATGGCGTGCACCAGCACATCCGCATCGGAATGCCCATCCAGGCCCTTTTCGTAAGGGATCCTGACTCCTCCCAGGATCAGATCTCTGCCCTCCGCCAGTCTGTGAACATCATATCCCTGCCCAATCCTCATGGTTTATCCCTTCCGTTTCCACAGTCTGCTCCGGAAACATCTTTGTACCTTTTGTCAGCTGCACTTTACTCATTATACACACCTTTTCAGTTTTTTAAAGGCAGAAAGGCACAGACCTGTCAAAATACTTTATTTTCCGGTTGACATCAGAAATAAAATTTTATATACTTTGTTGGCATGCGGCAAATGTATGCAGACGAAATATGGCGAGATAGCTCAGTTGGCTAGAGCACGCGGTTCATACCCGCGGTGTCGAGGGTTCAAATCCCCCTCTCGCTACTGCAAAAATCCTCTAAAATCAATGATTTTAGAGGATTATCTTTTTACTTAGAACAAGGCCGCCAAAAGCAGGATTTCGCACCTGTGATCCCCGGGAATCAGGCACGCCTCTTTTTTAGTTCTTTTCCAGTGCACGGATAGCTCCTGCCAGGAATTCCGCTGTTTTGTCTACTCCTCCAAGCAAAGAGCAGTTAATGGTAATCGCATAGTTTTCCGGATCACACCAGCGTTTACAGGTGAAGAAAGAGTAATAATCCTCCCGCCTGCGGTTTGTCTTTTTGACGAGTTTGCCAGCTTCTTTTTCATTCAGG
This sequence comes from Parasporobacterium sp., assembly GCA_017431485.1. Lineage (GTDB taxonomy): Bacteria > Bacillota > Clostridia > Lachnospirales > Lachnospiraceae > RGIG5612. The sequence continues at coordinate 5,069 of JAFRKZ010000031.1, forward strand.
TCCGGATAAGCCTCCATGATGTTACGGACACATTGTTCCTCATCATCTGTCACCAGGACACTGAGGACATCCTTCCGTCCGGCCAGATAGTAGTCGGCACAGCGGCCTAGCAGAATGCAGTTTCCTTCGTCAGCCAGACGATTCAGGATCGTGCCTTGAATTTCATCCATAGCACGGTCCAACGGGATCACGTCAAAAGAGAGTTCTTCCTGGATTTTGCTGAGTTTTTCTATCTCTGCCAGAGATGCTTTGCCCTGCCCTTCGTCATAATAGCGAAAGGTCTCCTCCTTCATGTCAAATTCGCTGTTTTTCACAGCTTCCGTAATGATCTCATCGTCACATAAGCGATACCCCAATAATTCTGCCAGTTTTTTTGAGATAGGCCTTCCTCCGCAGCCGTATTTTCCTCCGATAGTAATGACCATACTTGATTCCTCCTATAGATATGATTCGTGCTAAGTGATCATGGAATAAGCGCTCCCGCATACCATTACGCTTTTGGTATTCGGTTTGATATGTTCATACTGTAACAATGCAGTATGTCTTTGTCAAGATTACGGCCGGCAGCCGGGCAGATCTGCAAAGGAAAAAATACCGGGGGATCACCTGATCAGAAAGTGAATATGAAATCTGAACTTTCTGATCAGGTGATCCCCCGGCCTTAATTATCTGTACCAGATCTGATCCGGTATTATTTGCTGTTTGCAGCTCTGACGCAGCACATAACGATATTGCCGACCAGTTCGGAGACCGGTGCAGAACGTGAGCAGTCAGATGCGATCTTGCGGAAGCCCTGAATGAACGGTCCCGGAGCATCTGCATGAGCAAAGAACTGGACCAGCTTCACGCCGATGTTGCCGACATTGATATCCGGCCAGATGATAATGTTGGCTTTGCCGGCTACTCTGGATTCTCTCTTGACTTTCTTGGCTGCTACCTTCGGGTCAATGGCAGCATCCAGCTGGAATTCTCCGTCGATCGCAAGGTCCGGACGACGTTCATTAGCGATCCTGACAGATTCTCTGACATCATCCACCATCTCATGCTCCATACTTCCGTCTGTAGAGAAGGAAAGCATTGCGCATCTCGGCTCCCAGCCGAACAGTTCCCGGACGGTATCGCAGGAAGCGATAGCGATGGATGCTCTTTCTGCCGGATCAGGCTTCGTGCAGACGGCACTGTCACCGAACAGCAGGTACTGGCCTTCGGATCCGTCGAATCCCGGAATGATAAAGAGACCTGTGGAAGAAGGTGTATCGATGCCCTCTTTCAGTCCGATGATGGTCGTCGCAGCGAGGATCACATCACCGGTGGTATGGGTAAGACCTGCAAATGTTACGTCCGCAAGTCCGATGCACTGCATCACCATTGCGGTATACATCGGGTCTTTGCTCTTTCTGTTGAGTGCCTTGATAGAAAGAACGTCTGAATATTCAGCGATATATTTCTCGAAGAATTCGTTTTTCTTATCTGCATCCGCATTGTCAAAGATCTCCATGCCGGAGATATCAACGCCTGCTTCCTGAGCTGCCGCACGGATCGCTTCCGGATCACCTACAAGAAGTGCCTTGCAGTATCCGCCGTTCACCGCTTCTCCGACTGCCTGCATCATCTTCGGATCATCTGCTTCCGGAAATGCAACAGTCTGCGGATTAGCCTTTGCCTGTTCATAAATTTTTGCCATTAAATCCATAATCATACTCTCCTTTAATCTTACAAACAGCCTGGCAGATATTGTCCGCCAGGCTGTTATCTGCAGTTACTGCATCATCGGTATTTCGCTGAATTATTCGTCGCAAAGCTCAGCAATGTATTCTGCTGCATCTGCAAAAGTAGCTTTTCTGTTGAACTCCATGTAAGGAACTTCTACGTCAAACTCATCCTCTAATGAGGTGGTGAACTGTACGATATTAGCTGATTTGCAGCCAAGATCCTCTTTGAATCTTGTCTCCGGTCCCAGTGTAGAGGGATCAAGACCAAACATCTTTGCTGCCTTTTCTACAAGAATCTGAATAACCTGCTCTCTGAATTCCATACTTTTTTCCTTTCGTAAAACAAGCTGTTTATTTCATTAACATCATAACAAGCATCTCAGCTACATGGATACCTGTATTCTTAGGTGCTCTCAGTGTGCCGGGCATGAAACGAATGGAATCGCCTGCATGAAGAACATACTCAGTATTGTCATTGCCTACAGAAACAGTCATCTCACCAGCCTGGATGTAGTAGCACATCTCGAGTGTAGCTTCTGCCATCTCAGCGCCGCCCTGGGGCAGGAAATGGGAAAGACCAAGGGTCAGCTTGCCGCCTTCAAGATCATCAGCTGTATGAAGACGTGTGCATCTAACATCATAATGTCCTGCCGGGAAATACTGGAAAGCATCTTCTGCTTTGGTTACTTTGTAAAGTGCCATAACTAAAACCTCCTATACATCAATTGTTATCAAACAGAGTTTAATCCGCTTTCGAGTGTAGCATAGATGTGCGAAATATGCAATTAAAAGTATTACTGTGAATACATTTTAAACATTGCCGAAGGATCCAGGATCCCGTCAATAATACCGATGGGTCAGATCGCTCCTTACATATCCGGATGCCCCGTTGGGCAGATAGACCCGGTACCATACATGAAGAACCCCGTCAGAACCGAAGCCATATCCATTCTCTCCATAATAGGTCATTGGCAGATCATGGGATACGGTGACGACAAGGGAAGAGTTGTAGGTCGGCGCAGACCGTACATTCAGTTCATCCCCGACCGCATACAATGTGATCCCGCTGCTCTGGTAATAACTTCCTGTAACATAGTCTCCGGAGACTCCGAACGTGATCGGCTGGCCCGGTGTTTCATAGAAAGTCGTGTTATTATAAAAGCTGTCGTATTCTCTCAGGATAAGTGTCTGTCTCAGAGATACCCAGCCTGTGTATGCGCCATAGGAAGTGCATCCCCAGAAAAACCCGTCGTATGGATTGTAGGACAGATTGGTAATATGCAGGATCTGCCCGTTCGGGATCTCATACCACGCACCATAGTTCAGTCCCGGGCCTGTCCGGAAATTCAGGGAACCACCCTGCGCGCTGACTATGACATAAAAATCCGGAGCCTGGTATCCGTTCCCGATCAGGATCTGGGTCTGCCGAAGGGAAACCCATCCGGTATAGGCGCCATAGGAGGTATACCCCCAGAAAAAACCGTCATAGGGATTGTAGGCAAGATCTGTAATGAACAGGATCGTTCCGTTATAAAGATCTGTCATGACTATGCTGTCTGTTCCTGCTCCGGTACGGAAATGGATACTCCCTTCCTGTCCACTCACCTGAACATAAAACATCGGAGCATGATAATACCCTGTCACGGCATCTGCATAAACGGTCTTTGCGAACGGCGGCAGAAAGACCAGCATACTGAGAAGGACTGCCGAAATACAAACTGTAATAAACCTTTTCATAACTGTTCTCCTTTTGTCAAATGATCCTATATGATTTTCCGCAAGGGCCGGATCAGGAAATGATACAGCGCCCATGCCGCGGCAAGTGAGACTGCCATAGCGATGATAAAGATCCATACTTCCGGATAGGTAAAGCCGATGTAGCTAAAGATCACTGAGACCAGGTTCCCTCCCACATGGAGCGCAATGCAAGCCCAAAGATTCCGGATCTTATCATATACCGCACACAAAAGCAGTCCGAACAGGAATGCAAAGATCCCCTGTGCCAGATTAAAATGATAGATCCCGAAGATCGCGGAACTGATGAGCGCCGGCAGCCAGAAACCATTCAGGTAACGCCGCAGGCGGTTATACAGGAGCCCTCGGAATAACAACTCCTCCGACAACGGCGCCAGTACCACGGTCTGCAGAATGACCAGGACAGGGCTGGCGGCAAAAACTGCCTCTTCGATCTCGGAATAATTGCCGGCAAGACTGTCTACTCCCATCAGCGTGACTAACGCACTGAGTCCGTGGGAAGCCAGAACTCCGATCAGGGCCAGCAGCGCAAAGTACCCTGGTTTCGAATAGATCCATTCCGAAACATCCACATAATCCTTTTTATAAAGCCTGTAGAATACAGGGATCGTGATCACCAGAAAAACGACTGCCGCGATGGCCTGTGCATTGACTGCCAGAAAGGATCCCGGCTGTGATACCGCAAAAGCAGAAAGAAGATACTCGGCAGCCCAGACGATCAGTACATCCATCAGAAAATACAGAGCCAGCGGATACAGGATCATAAACACTTTATAAATCGCACTGTCTTGTCGGTTCATGTCAAAATACTCCTTACTTTTCTTCGGTCAGCCAGCGAATGCATTCTTCCACATGACGGTTCCAGAAATCCCAGGTATGATCCCCCGGATAGGTCCGGAATTCACTGTGAAAACCGCATTGGTCCAGGCAGTCCCGGAACCTGGTGTTGTCTCTTACCATATGATCCTGGTCCGCGATGATCATCAGCATATCCGGAATATCCTTTCCTTCTTTTGCCGCATTTTCCGCCATCGTATGAAGATCCAGCTCCGATCCCGCAAGCACTTTCCAAGAACCGATGACATATTCCGGATCGACTCCCATAGCATAGGCAAACCGGGCGGTAAATTCAATATCAGAGGTTGGGGACATGGCAATGACTTTGGAAAACATTTCCGGGTGGATAAACCCCTGCCGCAAAGCACCGTATCCTCCCATGCTGATCCCCCAGATATAATTGTCTTCCCGCCTGTCAGACAACGGAAAAAGCGCCCGTACAAATCCCACCAGTTCTTTGCTGATAAAATCGGAATAAGGGGCACCGTAGATCGTGTTGACATAAAAATTATTGCCGCAGCTGGGAATGACCAGTGCGATCCCGGCTTCCTGGGCGATCCTGGTAATGCTGGTGTTTTCCACCCACTGCTCGCCGCTGTCCATCATACCGTGCAGAAGAAACAGTGTTTTAAAGGGAGAAAACGTATAACGTTTTCTGAAATCCGTTACCGGCTGCATAAAATCCTCCGGGTTGGGAAGGAACACTTTGACATTTACCTGCGTTCTGAGCAGGATGGACTGGAATTGACACTCTAAACGGATCATGATGATGCAGCCTTTCCCTTATTTATTATGACCGGTTTGCCCGGATGAT
>JAFRKZ010000032.1 GCA_017431485.1 Parasporobacterium sp.
ATCACCGACGTGGAGATCCAGAACAATATCCAGCTTACAGATGAGGAACTGAACCGGATGTACGCGGATTTTGTAAAGGAACTTCCGGAGGATGACGGAAGTGCATGTGTCAGTTTTTATCTGGATGAGAACGGATTCATCCCGGAAGGCGTAGGAACCGGGGATTCCCCTTCTTCTGCCAATGAATCGGATGGATTCCTGGGAACGCAGGTCGATCCCGCGAAAGTCATGGAAGGGCTGGAAGAAGCAGCGCAGCTGTTCGGCATCGAACCGGTAACGATGGAAGTCAGCCGGGTGGATACCCAGGACTGGAACAACAAATGGAAAGAGTATTTTAAACCTTTCCGTGTCGGCAGGATCGCTATCATACCGACCTGGGAAGAGATCCCGGATGATATGAAGGACGATACGGTCATCAGGATCGATCCGGGAATGGCGTTCGGCACCGGGATCCATGAAACGACCAGGCTGTGCCTTCAGGCGCTCCAGACCTATATAAAACCCGGAGATAAAGTGCTGGATCTGGGCACCGGTTCCGGGATCCTTGGCATAGCTGCCCTGAAACTGGGGGCGGCAAGCGTTACGGCCATCGACATCGATGAGCAGGCGGTTAACGTGGCACAGGAAAATTTCGATCTGAACTGTGCTGAGCTTTGCCTGGACGGGGCAGAGTACTGCCTGAAAACCGCCAATATCCTGGAAGACAAGGCGCTGCAGGAAGAGCTTTCCAAGGGAGCGTATGATATTGTCCTGGCAAATATCCTGGCGGAAGTGATCGTTCCTTTGTCCGGGATCGTCCATCGGTTTTTAAAACCGGGCGGGATCTTTCTCGCGTCCGGGATCATCGATTATAAGGAAGAAGAAGTCAGAAACGCCCTGGTTTCCAATCCTGATCTGCGTCTTTTAGACATTGCGGCAGACGGGGACTGGAGAGGCACTGCGGCACAGAAGATCTGACAGAAAAACAGGAGTATCAGATTTGGACATATATTTTGATAATTCGGCGACAACACGGGTCGACGACAAAGTCATAGAGCTTATGGAACAAGTCATGCGGACCGATTTTGGAAATCCGTCTTCCAAACACGTAAAAGGCGTGGCCTCCGAACAGTATCTGAAGGATGCCGCCGGGATCCTTGGAAAGATCCTGAAAGTGCAGGATAAGGAGATCATTTTCACTTCCGGAGGTACCGAATCCAATAATATGGCCCTGATCGGAGCGGCCATGGCAAACAGGCGGAAAGGAAAGCATATCATTTCCACCTGTTTTGAGCATCCGTCCGTACTGGAACCGCTGAAATACCTGGAGCAGTTTGTCTGTCCCGACGGGGAACATTTTGAGATCCAGTATCTGCCGGTGGATCACGACGGCCATATCTCGCTCGAAGAACTGAAAAAGTCCATACGGCCGGATACGATCCTGGTTACGACCATGTTTGTCAACAATGAGATCGGTGCTGTGCAGGATGTGGCGGCTATCGGAAAACTGATCAAATCAGTCAACCCTTCCTGTCTGTACCATGTGGATGCGATCCAGGCTTTTGCAAAATATCCGATCTTTCCGAAAAAAATGAACATCGATCTTCTGAGCGTTTCAGGCCATAAGTTTCATGGCCCGAAGGGTGTTGGCTTTCTGTACAAAAATGAAAAAGTCAGACTGAATCCCCTGATCCTGGGAGGCGGTCAGCAAAAGGGCATGCGCAGCGGAACGGACAATGTTCCCGGCGTTGCAGGGATGGGCGAAGCGGCTAAAAATGCTTATCAGGATCTGTCTGCGAATGCAGAGTATCTGACAGGATTGAAAGACCGCCTGATCGACGGGCTGTCCGTTTATGCGAAAGAAGTAGAAACTGCTTCTGACAGCGCCGCGAATCCAAAGAACCGCAGCGAAGGCTGCCATATCAGGGTGAACAGCCATAAAGGAGCATTAAGCGCGCCGCATATCGTAAGCGCAACCTTCTATCCCGTAAAGAGCGAAGTGATGCTCCATGCGCTGGAGGAGAAGGGGATCTGCGTATCTTCCGGCTCTGCCTGCTCTTCCAACAAACCGGGGCTTTCCGGAACTCTGCAGTCCATCGGTCTTTCCGCAAAAGAAGCGGACTGTACTGTCCGCTTCAGTTTTTCAAAATATAATACGGCAGAAGAAGTGGATTATACCCTGGAAAAGGTCAGGGAAACCTATGAAGTGCTCCGGAGGTTCACTTCGCATTAAGTCTTCTGATCCAGTTCCGTACGCTGTCTGCTGTTTCGCCGGAAACAGTATCCCATTCTTCTTTTAATACGGCAAGTTCCTCTTCCAGGACCCTGACTGCCAGGTCCTTATCCCCTGTGATCTCATAGATATGGGCCATGGAATCATACCCATCCACATATCTCGGAGCCTGCTGGATACTGACGGCTTTTCTGTAGTGCGCTATCGCATCAGGATAAAGGCCTTCCATTGCCATGACATCTCCCATACACAGATGTACCTGCCATTCATCGCCGAATGTCTGTTCCATTTCTTTCCATATCTCGTGGGCTTTGTCTTTTTCGCCGGAATGCCATTTTATCAGGCCTTTGTACAGGAGCACGCGATAAGTGCCATTTATAGCAGCCAGTCTTTCAGCATATTCTTCTGCTTCCTTCATGCGGTGATCGTCGATCAGATTGTCCAGCAGCCACAGATGACCTTTCCAGCTGTCCGGGTGTGCCTTTAGATACTCTTTCAGCCTGCTGATCAGTCTGTTGTGGTTTCTGGCGCACCAGTCAGGCGTATATCCTTCCATGGCTTCGTTCAGTTCACAGAAAGCATCCTTTTCCCCGGCTTCCAGCTGCAGGGATTCCCAGGCATATTCAGCAGCTTTTCTGTGCGCTTCCCGGGCTAAATGGTTGTACATATCTGCCAGCAGGGCATAACAGTCGGAAGGGCGATAGCCGTTTCCTGCTTTTTCCAGAAGCCATCTTTCAGCTTTGTTCTGCTCCTCCGCGCCTATGTCTCTTTCGTCCCAGAGCATATTCTGTATCCTGTCAAATTCTTTGTCATCATCCATCGAAAACAGTTCGTCTATCGTTACGCCAAAGTACACTGCGATCTCCGGAAGGATCTGAATATCCGGCAGTGCCTGTCCGGTCTCCCATTTACTCACCGCCTGGGAACTGACGCCCAGAATACCGGCCAGAGTTTCCTGCGTGATCCCTTTCTGCATCCGGAAATCTTTGATCTTCTTTCCGATTTCCATCTTATCTGCACCTCTTTTCTCTGAAATATTTTTTCTTTAACAGCTGTCTGAACGGAGTTTAGCAGAAAACCGGCTGCGTGCAAAGCGAAGCATATTCGGATCGAAACAACCGGCAGTTGAGATGCAAACTCATTTATGGGATTGAGAAAAAAGCGGCTAAGATTTAATATATAGTGCAGAAAACAGGAACCACGGAGGAAACAGCCGATGACAGAAAAGTTGCTGATCAAGTATTCGGAGATCGGAGTAAAAGGAAATAACCGGTATATCTTTGAAGATATGCTGGTACGCAATATCAAAAGCGCTTTAAAAGAAATGACACATCCCTGCGAGGTGCGCAAAGCCGACGGCAGGATCTATATTTCCTATGAAGAAGAGGATTATGAAGAGGCTATAGATGCCCTGACCAAGGTATTCGGGATCGCCTGGATCTGTCCGGTGACGCAGCTGAAGCCGGTCCCGTTTGAAGAGCTGAAGGCGCAGGTGGTCGAATTTGTGCGCCGGACTTATTTTGCGGAGGGGGAGGAAAAGGCATTTTCCTTCAAAGTCAACTGCCGCAGGGCGGAGAAAAGCTATCCCCTGAATTCCATGGAAGTCAATATCCTGATCGGGGAGGCGTTGCTGGATGCGTTTCCGTCACTGCACGTGGACGTGCACGACCCGGAGGTCATGCTGAATATTGAGATCCGTCCGAAGGATATCAATATTTATTCCGTTGCGATCGAAGGACTAAGCGGCATGCCGGTGGGCTCTTCCGGAAAAGCAATGCTGCTTCTGTCCGGCGGGATCGACAGCCCGGTGGCCGGGTATCTGGTATCCAAACGGGGCGTCAGCCTGGATGCCGTGTATTTTCATGCGCCTCCGTACACTTCGGAGCGTGCGAAACAGAAAGTGGTGGATCTGGCGAAGATCATTTCCCGGTATTCCGGACCGATCAAACTGCATGTGGTGAATTTTACCGATATCCAGATGAAGATCTACGAACTGTGTCCGCATGATGAACTGACCATTATCATGCGGCGGTATATGATGAAGATCGCCCAGGAGCTGGCGGAACGAGAAGGCTCCTTAGGGCTCGTGACAGGAGAGAGCATCGGCCAGGTTGCCAGCCAGACCATGCAGAGCATGCTGGTGACCAATGAGGTCTGTCATATGCCTGTTTACAGGCCTTTATGCGCCTTTGACAAACTGGACATCGTGGCTATTTCCGAGAAGATCGGAGCCTATGAGACTTCGATCCTGCCATACGAAGACTGCTGTACGATCTTTGTGGCAAAACATCCCGTTACAAAGCCGAAACTCGACCGGATCGTGAGGTCCGAGCGCAAACTGGAAGGCGTGATCGAAGAACTGTACAGGGAAGCGCTTGATACTGTTGAGGTCATAGAGATCTGACATGAGAGTATCTTTTCATACATTAGGCTGCAAAACAAATGCATATGAGACCCAGGCGATCAGGGAACAGTTCCTGGCCGCCGGTTATGAGATCGGGGATTTTTCGGAATCCTGCGATGTGTATGTGATCAACACCTGTGCCGTGACCGCGGAAGCTGCAAGGAAATCCCGCCAGATGACCGGAAGATGCAAGCGGAAAAATCCTCAGGCACTGGTGGTGGTGACCGGATGCTATGCCCAGGAAGCCGGAGAAGAGCTTCTTCAGGAGACCATGGCGGACCTGGTGGTGGGAAACAGTGAAAAAAACCGGATCCTGCCCCTTGTACAGGAACTGGCGAAAGGCCGGACGGTCGTGAAGGATCTGTCAGGGTGCCGGGAGTATGAGAAGCAGAATATCACCTCCGGGCAGGAAGGTCATGTCAGGGCGTATGTGAAGATCCAGGACGGCTGCGACCGGTTCTGCTCCTACTGCCTGATCCCCTTTTTACGGGGAAGATCAAGAAGCAGGGACCGCAGGGACATTCTTCAGGAAGTGAGAGATCTTGCTGCCTCGGGATATCAGGAAATCGTCCTGACCGGCATCGATATCAGCAGCTTCCGGAGCGATGGAGAAAAGGGAGAGGATCTTGTGGATCTGCTGGAAGAGCTGGACCGGATCTCCGGCATCAAAAGGATCCGGCTGGGCTCTCTGGAAGAAGGGATCGTTACAGAGCCTTTTATCAAAAGACTTGCCTGTGTCACGTCGTTTTGTCCCCAGTTCCATTTGTCTTTGCAAAGCGGCAGCGATACTGTTCTGAAGAGGATGAACCGGCATTACAGCACACAGGAGTTTTATGAGGCTGTGGAGATGATCCGGGAGTATTTTCCGGAAGCCGGGATCACCACAGATATCATCACGGGCTTTCCGGGAGAGACTGAAGAGGAATTTGATGAAACCATGGCGTTTGTCCGGAAAACAGGGTTTTCCAGACTCCATGTATTTCCCTATTCCAGAAGAGAAGGGACCCGGGCGGATCAAATGCCTGGGCAGCTCACGAGAGCGGTCAGAGAAGAACGGGCTGCGCGGCTGATCTTTCTGGG
>JAFRKZ010000033.1 GCA_017431485.1 Parasporobacterium sp.
ATCCCGTATGTCATGCTCAGGGGCTATGAAGGCTATGAGGATGAACTGGATTTTATCGATGGGTATTTTACAGATTTTATGAAAAAACAGTACCCGGATCTCAGGATCACAAAAGAAGCGCAGATCGTATCCGTTGGAGATTCCGGGCTTTCGTTTTATGAGATCGATTATGAATATTCGATCCAGGAGTATACAGCCCGGGACCGCAGGCTGGTCACAAATGTAGATGGCAAGACCTATATGTTTGCCTCCAAGGAGGTGGAAGAGCTGGGAAGAACGGTGGGTGACCTGCTGGAAGAAGTTGCGGCAGCCTGTGTTTTCCTGGATGCGGACGGCAATGAGATCGATCTCAGCGGCGGCGATATTGAAGAATGGGATCCCTATGTACTGTACTGGGAAGATGTAGCGGAAGAAATTGAGGCGGAAGGCTTGAAGGGCGAGTTTGTAACATTCGGAGAGACCGGATATGAAATGTGGATCCCGGACATCCTTTCCCCGGGTCAGCTTCCTCCGGGGCAGCCGGGTGCGGATACTTTCATCGGATTCTATACCACCGAAACGGGGGATGCGTATGCATCCGTACAGTTTGTGTCGGCAGACATTACACTGGAACAGTACGAGGAACTGCTGGGAACGTTGGAAGAAGTGGAGGATATCGATCACTTCACGATCAACGACAATCCGTTTATCCTGTATTTTATACCGGCCAATGACGCCATGTGCCTGTCGACGGTAGTAGAAGGAAAAGGGCTCCTGGAGTTTACGTTCTCTCCGATCGACGAGGGCGATTTCGGCGGTCTTGCAGAGGTCATGGGAGTTTCCATCCGGAAAACGAAATGATCCAAGAGTTAAAAGAGGAGATATATAAAAAGGGCGGCTGCATCCAGATGCAGCCGCCCTTTTTCAGAAATCCAGAGTACTGCTTAATTGGCGTACAGACGTGTGCTTCCGGGCGGCTGCACCGTGCCGTTGGTCACGTAGATCGTTCCGTCATCTTTCTCGTAAACATAATCAAAGGAGGTGGGAACCTTGAAGGAGCGTCCGTCCGAGGTAGTGAAATCGTTCTGGTCCAGGATATAGTCGCTGAACTGATCCTCGTAGAAACTTCCGTCCTCGTATCCCAGGCTTTCCATGATCTCGTCTTCATCATAGGTAACCGGTACGCCGGAAATGATCTCGTTCAGGAGCTGGGATTCTTTCATCGTTACCAGAGCAAATTCATCCGTTGCCCGGGAATTGGCCACGAACAGATCAAAATCGGCAAATGCTTCTTCGGACTCTGCTTCAGAAGCAATGCAGCTGTACACATAGGGGACGACGGTTTCCGCGAAATCTATGACCGCATTGGTATAAAGATCCGTTTCAACCAGATGGATGATGCTGGTACAGACCACGATCTTCATCACCAGAGGACCGTCCCTGGAGTCCAGATAGTAGGACCCTTCCGCATAAGTGGTCAGGACACCATCGCAGGTCACCTGGAACAGGAACCCCATGGGATTCAGAAGGTTCATATAGTCCTTCTGTTCCCGGGACTTCTGCGCCAGGAAGGGATCCTCGCTGTCCGTCACATAGTTCATGTCCATCCGGTAAATGTCCTCGCCGCACGCATAGGAAACAGCCAGCAGATCCGCGTATTCATTTGCCGTGCGGGGATACATCATCATTTCCATGGGGTATCCGACAAAGGTATTCATGTTAAGCCCGTAGCGCTGTCCTTCCACAAAGTAGTGATCCGGATCAGGCGGGTACAGATATCGCATGGCCGACCGGTAGACCATGGACCGGGTACCGGAGGGATTGACCGCCTGCATGATGAGTTGGAAGGGACAGGCGATGGAACATTCTCCTTCCCCGGTGAGGTCAGTCATAAACCGGGTATTGATCTGATCGTCCGACGGGGCATAGCACCTGCCCAGGGTACGTCCGGTGTCGTAATCCCAGACCCGGGTGATGGTATATTCCTTGTGGTCGTTTTTTGTCCGCGCCGGGATCAGGCTGTCCGGGGCTTTCCCGCCGGAGAGATCAGGAAGAAGGCTCGATACGCCGCCGCCTGCACGAAGGAGGGGACGGAGCGAAGCAGCAGCTTCTACGGCATTGGGAAACAGGACCGATGTGGGATCCGCTTCTGTCATGGCGGAAAGTATGCCGGACATCGAACCGGGATCCTCCGGGTTTTCATAGATCTCGAAGGCAAAAACGTTTTGAAAGATGCAGGCTGCAAACATTACAGCAAGGAGTACAGCAGCAGTTTTTTTGAACATCATAAAACTCCTTTCTTTTCGGCAGCAGGATCAGTACCCCGCTTCCTCACACAGCATATGGATCAGTCCGATCCAGGTCACATCCATTTCAAGAACTTCAGCCGCAAAGATAAGCGCATGGTGGATCTCCCGGAATCCGGAAAGGGGAGTCAGGAAATTCATGGCTTCCCGCCACAGATAATAGGAATCTTCCAGGGAAAGGCCGTGGGCCCACAGCTGCCAGGCAACATAGTTCACCAGGGAAGAGTTGGTGTGGATGCCGCCGAAATCATTGTACATCAAAGGGATCGAAGTGGTTTCGATATAGAACTCTCCGCCGATCTTTACCGGCTGTTTGTAAAGCCACGGAAAACTCATACTCCGAAGCGTTTTTCCGGTGTTTTCCGCGATCAGCCACTGCGTATCCTGCGTCTCTCCCAGATACATTTCGCAGATATTTCCCATGATATCACTGGTTGCTTCATTTAAGGCGCCGGATTCATTTTCGTACAGGTCCCCCTGCCGGATATAATTGGTGATGGCGTGGGTGAATTCATGCCCCAGGACATCTACACATTCTCC
>JAFRKZ010000034.1 GCA_017431485.1 Parasporobacterium sp.
TACCGGATCCGCGCAGAATAACATGGCGATCGTCAGGACCGCGCCGATCACCACACAAAGAAGGACAGAAGTCCTGACCGCAATAGTGATCTTTTCCTGTTCCCGGGAACCGAAATACTGGGCGATCACCACCGCCGCACCAGAGGAGAGCGCCACAAAAAAGCCGATGATGAGCTGTGTCAGCGTGGCAGGACTGCCGCCTACCGCCGCAAGGGCTTCCGTACCCACAAAGCGGCTTACGATCACCGCGTCGACAGCGTTATAAAGCTGCTGGAACAAAGTTCCGGCAGCGATCGGCAGAAAATACAGGATCAGTTTTTTCCAGATGCTGCCTTCCGTCAGATCACTTCCGGCAGATCTGTTCTTTCTCGTTTGGTCTTTCATCATGCGGTCTTTTGTCTGAGCAGCCTCAGATCGGTGTCGTTGCAGGTCATTTCCGTTCAGCATACAGACTTTATCACAAACAGATAAAGAGTCAATGATTATTTTCCGCTGTAAGTTCGCGGCAGGAACTTTAATGATTTCGCTTGTTAATATTCCGAAGTTGCATTATTGTGTTATGCAGAAATTACGGATCATTTTTTTCCAAGGAGAAACGTTCAATGAGAAGACTGACTGTGTTTATGATTGCTGCTTGTTTCTTATGTTCCATTGTGATCGGCGGACGCTTCGCCGTATCGGCAGATGAGATACAGCCCTCTGAGCCGGCGCAGGCCTCGCAGAGGCTGACCATTGAGGAGGCAGGAGTCTATACGCTGGCCGGAAGCATGAAGGGGACTGTTTATGTGAACCCGGGTGTCGGTGATGTCACACTGATCCTGGACAATGCGGATATCCAGTCGGCAAATGAACCGGCTATCATGGCGATGAGCGGGGATCATCTGACGATCGAGATCAAGGATCATACCTGCAATACCATTTCAGACTCCCCTGACAATACAATGGGAACGGTGATCTATACGGAAGTTGATACAACGCTGGAGGGGTGCGGCTGCCTGCAGGTCAATGCCAGGAGCCGCTGCGGCATTGTATCGGACAATGCATCCCTGACATTTCAGTGCAGTACGATACTGATCGTATCAGAATCCAGCGGCATAAAAGCGGATGGGGCAGATCAAGGCGCGGTCTGCTTCAACGGAGGAAATACATATATCAATGCAAAGCATGATGATATGATCGACGCCGCCGATATCCGGAAAAACGGAGGGAAGGCTGCATCCTCCGATAAGACCCGTGTCTGTGATCTCTGCGGATGCTGCGGCGGAAAGACCTGCTTTACCAGGACTGTTCCGGTGGTGATGGATCTTTGCGGCGACCCCTGCTCCTGCTGCACTCCGACAACAGATGAGCCGGGCGAGATCGCAGCAGGGATCACGACCAACAGTGCGGCAACTCTGGAACCGGACCTGCCCAATGCCGTTGATATCGTACTGAACGATGAATCCGGTAATATCCTGATCTCCCAGGCAGGAACGTATGATATCACAGGGAAAAACAGCAACGGAAGCATTACCGTTATGCAGGGGACGAAAGGCGTGGTCCTGATCCTGAATAACCTGGACCTGACCAGTACAGAAGGGGCAGCCCTTATGATCGGCAATGATGCAGAGGTCCGGATCGAGGTAGAAGGAAAAGTGGTCCTGAAAGACGCATGCCCCGGTACGGGTGATGCTGCCGGAACCGGGGCGGCAATTCAGGCGGAGGCAGGCACAGCTGTCTGCATCACCGGCGATGGTGTGTTGGAAGTGATCAGCGATTCTTCCGATGGCATACAGATGGGAGAAGATTCCAGCCTGGTCATCGACGGGGATTTTAAGATCGACATCACGGCTGAGAAGACTGGCATCTGGTCTGAACATGATGTGGCGATCCTCAGCGCTGACCTTACGATCAGCGCCGGAAATGCCGGGGTCCATGCAGATCATATCCTGACAGTGGGGGACGACGAAGGAAAAGACCTGACGGTCAGGATCACGGAATGCAGAGAAGGACTGGATGCGAATGTTGTAAATATTACGGATGGCTATATCGAGATCACCGCAGAAGAAGATGGTATCGACGCAGAGAACCTGGATGCATCGGATGAGCCGGGTACAGAAACTCCGGAGGCTTCTGTAAATATCACCGGCGGTGAGCTTGTGATAGAAGCAGGCGGAAGCGCTGTCGATTCCGACGGAAATATCAACCTGATCGGTGGCTCTATGTCAATCGACAGTGAAAGCGCGTGCGTCGATTATATAGATGATCTGTATATTTCCGATGACTTTGAACTGGACTGCAAATGTGATAATTCGGAAGCAGAGGTCTGGGTGGAACAGACAGTCTGCATTGATACGCCGGCCTGTTCAGACACAACGGGCTGTGTCAGCAAACCGGCTGATCCGGAAGATAAGTCCTTCCAGGACGCACCGGTTCTTGATAGCGCAGAAGACGCTGCGGAGACCGGCCAGGCAGGAGGTGCTTCCGACTCCGACGATGACGTTGGTGATGGCTCTGAGGACGACGATCCCGAGGATGGTGAGTTTGAGAATGACGAGTCCGGGAATGACCAGTCCGAGAATGACTAGTTCGAAGATCCGGACATCGAAGATGACTGACAACAGCAAAAACGGAATCCTGTTTGAAACGGATTCCGTTTTTTATTGAATAAGGCAGCTGCATAAAAATTCCGTTTGTGTACGCCAACTGCACAAAAACTCCGTTTGTGCAGTCGCCGTACACAACCGCGATTCTTGTGCATCCTTCGAATATATCTGTGACAGCGGGATCATGACTTCCGGGATCTTCTGACAGAAACCAAGATGAAAAAGTCTGAAATACA
>JAFRKZ010000035.1 GCA_017431485.1 Parasporobacterium sp.
CGGATCTGTGACAGCAGAACCTCCGCGGCCGTTTCTCCGATGGAGAAACGGGGAACATCCATGGTCGTCAAGGCAGGTTCGATGATCCGGGATTCCGCAATGTTATCAAACCCGATGATGGCAACATCGTCGGGTATTTTATATCCCCGGGCTTTTAATGCTTTGATGGCGCCGATAGCGATCATATCATTGTCGGCAAAATAACATCTTGCCAGCGGATCATGATTGTCAATGACAGCCAGCATATCTGCAGTAGCATCTTCAATGGATGGCGCAAGTTCATGTATGATGGAACGGGAGGAAGACATCCCGTTCTCTTTGATCGCCCGGAAATAACCGTTTCTGCGTTCTTCAAAATTAGGAATGGAGTAGCTGCTTTTTAGATATCCGGGCTGAGCATGATAGCGGCTGATCAGAAAATCTGTTGCCATATAAGCACCTTGCTGATTATTGATCAGAATACAATTGCAGGAAACAGAATCAAAGTAGGTATCCAGAAGGACAACCGGAAGCCCCAGGGAAAGAAACCGGAGACAGATCTCTTTCCGCAGTTCCGTCCCGACCAGTATGATCCCGCAGCAGTCTGATGTACGGATGTCTCCGAAATACATCTCCAGATCATCCGTCTTTTCATAAAAATGAATGACATGGCTGATCACATGCGATTTCTGACAGACAGACCGGATACCGTCGTACAGTTCGTCGAATATAGGCGCATAAGATAAGATCGCATTGTGAGTCCTGTAGAAAACCACATGGACAGATCCCAGTCGTTCCTGCTTCTCTTTAATGCGGGAAAAATCATATCCCATTTCCTGCGCTGCCTTGATCACCCTGCGCCGGGTCTTTGTGCTGACACCCGATTTGTTGTTCAGGGCCATGGAAACGGCTGCTTCCGATAATCCCAGTTCTTTTGCCAGCTGCTTTGCGGTGATCGGCATGATGGAGTCTCCTTCTTACTTATCTTACGTTTTATACCACTATATTATAGCGGGTTTTTCTGAAAAAACAAATAATTAAGCTGATAATTAAGTATAAATAACTTAATATAATGGTGTAATTAAGATAAACATGCTCTAAAATCAAACTGAGAAAAGAAATGGATCACATCAGTATATGATGCAAGGAGAGATTTGTGATGGATAAAAAAACGATCAGACTGGGCTATGCCCCGACCAGAAGAAGTATCTTCAGCGCGCCGGACGCGATCAAATACCGCGCTCTGACAGCTGACAGACTGAAAGAACTGAATATCGATTTTGTGGATATCGACGATATCAATGAAGAAGGCCTTCTGTATGATGAAAATGACAGGCTGAAGATCCTGGAAAAATTCAGGGCCGCGAAAGTGGACGGCTTATTCCTTCCCCACTGCAACTTCGGAACAGAGTATCTGTGCGCCAGACTGGCGAAGGATCTGAATGTACCGGTCCTTTTATGGGGACCGCTGGATGAGCGTCCGGCAGAAGACGGAAGCCGACTGCGCGATACCCAGTGCGGGCTGTTCGCAACCGGCAAGGTGCTGCGGCGTTTCAAAGTTCCCTTTACCTATATGACCAACTGCCGGCTGAATGATCCGGTGTTTGAAAGAGGCCTGAGGGATTTCCTGGCGGTATGCAATGTGGTGAAGACCTTCCGTGCCACCCGGATCCTGCAGATCGGTCCCCGGCCCTTTGACTTCTGGTCCACCATGTGCAACGAAGGAGAACTGCTGGAGAGATTTGGCGTGGAGCTCTCTCCCATTCCGCTGCCTGAGCTTACTGCCGAAGTAAAGAAAGCCATTGCCGACGGTGCGGAAGTGCAGGAAACCATCCGCTATTGCCGGGAGCATATGGATATCAATATCTCCGACGAGCAGCTGACCAATGTGGCCGGCCTTGCAGTCGCCATGGAACGGCTGATCGAAAAGTATCATTGCAATGCCGGTGCGATTCAGTGCTGGAACGCCTTGCAGTCGGAACTTGGCATTATGCCGTGCGCAGCCAACGCCATTTTGAATGACAAAGGAATCCCCATCGTCTGCGAAACGGACATTCACGGCGCGATCACAGCATTAATGGTGGAAGCAGCGGCAAATGACGGTACCAGAGGTTTCTTTGCCGACTGGACCATCCGCCATCCGGATGTGGAAAACGGAGAACTCCTGCAGCATTGCGGTCCGTGGCCGCTGTCCGTTGCCGGCTGCAGGCCCTGCATCACCTATCCGCTGGCCTTTGATCATCCCGGCGCCATTACGGCGGAAGCAAAGCACGGTGATTTGACGCTGGCAAGATTTGACGGAGACAACGGGGAGTACAGCCTGCTCCTGGGCAATGCAAAAGGGATCGAAGGGCCCAAAGGCATGGGGACCTATCTCTGGGTAGAAGTGGATAACATCAAACGCCTGGAGGCTAAGATCGTGGAAGGCCCTTATATCCATCACTGTGTGGGGATCCACAAGGATGTGGTCCCGGTATTATACGAAGCATGTAAGTACATCGGGATCCAGCCGGATCTGTATGATCCGGTCGAAGAAGATGTGAAAGCTTATCTGAGAGGGGAGTGAAAGAAATGGAGAATCTGAAAGCATTATGTTATCAGCTCAGAAAAGACACGGTGGATATCATCATGTCGGGAGCAACCGGCCATATCGGCGGTGATATGAGTGTGATGGAAATACTGGCAGATCTGTATTTTAAGCAGATGAATGTTTCACCGGACAAAGCAGATGATCCGGACAGGGACTATTTTATCATGAGCAAGGGACATTCCATGGAAGCCTACTATGCTGTGCTGTGTGCAGCCGGATTCCTGGATCTTCAGGATGTGACAGAGCGGTATTCCAAGTTCGGATCCCCCTATATCGGCCATCCTCATAATGAGCTGAAAGGGATCGAAATGAATTCAGGGTCCCTCGGACATGGCCTTCCGGTTTCCGTGGGCCTGGCGCTGGCGGCGAAGATGAGCAAAAAGGCGAACCGGGTTTATGTGGTGACCGGTGACGGAGAACTGGCGGAAGGATCCAACTGGGAAGGCTTCATGTCCGGTGCGATGTACAGGCTGGACAATCTCTGCTGCATCATTGACCGGAACCGCCTGCAGATCTCCGGCAGCACGGAGGATGTGATGGCGTTGGACGACCTGGCAGCGAAAGTGAAAGCATTTAACTGGAACGTGATCTGTGTGGAAGACGGCAATGATCTGGATCAGATCGACGCCGCACTGGAACAGGCAAAGGCGTGCAAGGGAATGCCCACCTGCATCATCGCCAACACGATCAAGGGAAAAGGATCGCCGGTGATGGAAAACCAGGCAGGATGGCATCATCATGTACCGACACAGGAAGAGTATGAACAGATCATGAAAGATCTGAACACAGCAAAGGAGGCGCTTTCATAATGGGAAATAAGATCGCGAACAGACAGGTCATCTGTGAAGTATTGACCGAGCATGCAAAAGAAGATAAAGAGATCGTGGTATTATGCAGCGATTCCAGAGGATCCGCATCCCTGGCGCCGTTTTTCAAGGAGTTTCCGGAACAGTCTGTGGAAGTCGGTATCGCGGAGCAGGATCTGGTGGGAATTGCCGCGGGCCTGGCGAAAGCAGGAAAGAAAGCATTTGCTGCATCTCCGGCCAGCTTTATCACTACCAGAAGCTATGAGCAGTGTAAGGTGGACTGCGCTTACTCCGACACCAATGTAAAGCTGATCGGCATCAGCGGCGGCGTTTCCTACGGCGCACTCGGCATGAGCCATCACAGTGCCCAGGATATCTCGGCCATGAGTTCCATTCCGGGAATGCGGGTGTATCTTCCCAGCGACCGGCATCAGACCCGGAAACTGATGGAAAGCCTTCTGCAGGATGAGAAATGTGCATATATCCGGACTGGCAGGAATGCGGTGGAAGATGTATACTCCGAAGAGGACTGCCCGTTTGAAATGGATCGTGCCACAGTCGTCAGGGAAGGAAAAGATGCGGTGATCATCGCCTGCGGCGAGATGGTGAAACCTGCAAAAGATGCAGCCTCCCTGCTGGAAGCAGAAGGGATCATCGCCTGCGTTCTCGACATGTATTGTGTGAAACCGCTGGATCAGGAAGCGATCATCCGCGCTGCGCAGGGTGCGAAGGTTGTGGTGACCGTAGAAGAGCATTCTCCTTTCGGCGGACTGGGATCCATGGTGGCACAGGTGGTATCCGCCAACTGCCCGAAGAAGGTTGTGGGTATCGCGCTTCCTGACGCGCCGGTAATCACAGGAACATCAAAAGAAGTATTCGAATACTACGGAATGAATGCGGAAGGGATCGCAGAAACGGTACGGAAATCATTACGTTCCTGACCGACAGAAGAAACAGATGATGAGAAAATATATCTTAAGCGTTGATCAGAGTACCCAGGGAACCAAAGGAATGCTGTTTGATGAAAACGGTATACTGGTCGCCAGAGCGGATAAAGCGCATCGCCAGATCGTAAATGCTCAGGGATGGGTGAGCCATGATCTTTCAGAGATCCTGGATAATACTCTGGCTGTCTGCCGTGATGTCGTTCAGATGGCCGGGATCGATAAAAATGAGATCCTGGCAATGGCCATCTCCAATCAGCGGGAGACAACGGCAGCATGGGACAAGGAGACCGGAAAACCGTTGTGCGATGCCATCGTCTGGCAGTGTTCCAGAGCCAGGGAGATCTGCACATCCATGACACAGCAGGATAAGGAACTGGTATTTTCCAGGACAGGACTCATGCTGTCGCCGTATTTTCCGGCAGCGAAGATGGCGTGGATCCTTCGGAATGTGCTGACAGAGGAAGCGAAGGGATCAGAAACCAGAGGAGCGGAATGTAAGGAGCATCTGGCTTTCGGGACCATCGACAGCTGGCTTATCTATTCCCTGTGTGAAGGCCATCCCCATAAATGCGACTATTCCAATGCCAGCCGCACCATGCTGTTCAATATCCGAGACCTTTGTTGGGATCCGGATCTGTGCGCACTGTTCGGAGTTCCGGCAGACTGTCTGCCGGAGGTCTGCATGTCGGACAGCTGTTTTGGTTATACGGATCTGGGCGGTTTTCTGGAGCATTCCGTTCCGCTTCACGGAGTGTTAGGGGACAGCCATGGAGCACTGCTCGGGCATGGAGGCAAAGGGATCGGCAGAATGAAAGCCACCTATGGCACCGGCTCCAGTGTAATGATGAATATCGGAGAAAAGCCTGTATTCAGCAAAAACGGTCTGGTGACCAGTCTGGCATGGGGTCTTGACGGTCAGGTCTCCTATGTTCTGGAGGGAAACCTGAATTATACAGGCGCGGTGATCTCCTGGCTGAAAAATGAAGTACAGATGATCGATCATGATGCGCAGACCCAGGAACTGGCCGAGCAGGCGGATCCCAACGACAAGGCGTATTTTGTACCGGCATTTTCCGGGCTCGGGGCACCATACTGGGACAGTGATGCCACCGGCATGCTGACCGGAGTTACCCGCACGACCGGGAAGAAGGAGATCGTGAAAGCCTGCCTGGAGAGTATTGCTTATCAGATCACCGATCTGGTCCTGCTAATGGAGCAGGAGTCGGGGATCGAAGTTTCGGATATCCGGGTGGACGGCGGGCCGACAGCCAATGCATACCTGATGCAGTTTCAGGCGGATATGGCAGATTCCCGCGTATGTATCCCGCAGATTCAGGAACTTTCCGGTATGGGAGCAGCGATCGCGGCAGGATGCGCGGTGGGGCTGTATGACTATGAGCGTGTTGTAGCAGGTCTGTCCTATCATTACTATGATCCGAAGATGGATGCAGGTCTTCGGACACAGCGGTATCAGGGATGGAAAGAAGCAGTTAACCGGGTGTTGACAAAAGGAAAGGGAATAGTATGAAAAGAGCAGATCTTCTGAAACGGTTTGGATTCACGGTGCCATCGGAAAACAGGATCCGCATGATCGTAGATACAGATGCAGCCAATGAAGCGGATGACCAGTTTGCCATCATGCATCATCTGCTGACCCCGACATTTGACATCAGGGGGATCATTGCCGCTCATTTTGAACGGAAACCGGGCAATGCCGGGGGGACCATGGAAAAAAGCTATGAAGAGATCAGGAAAGTACTTCGGCTTGCACAGATCGATGATGTCCCGGTATACCGAGGATGCGTTCACCCGCTGACGTCTGTTCAGGATGCTCCTGAAAGTGAAGGTGCGGATTTCATCATAGAAGAGGCAATGAAAACGGATGACCGTCCTTTATATATTGCTGCGCAGGGAGCCGCGACCAATGTGGCAGCTGCGCTTAATAAAGCGCCGGAAATAGGGGAGCGGATGACAGTGCTCTGGAACGGCGGAGGAGTCTATCCGGATGGAGGCTGGGAATTTAACCTGATGCAGGATATCGACGCCTGCCGTGTGCTGCTTGAGAGCAAAGCCGGTGTATGGCAATCCAACATCGATGTCTATTCCCGCTATGAGATCTCTATGGCAGAACTGGCGAGCAGGATCCGTCCCTGTGGAAAGATCGGTGCCTACCTGTTTGAACAGTTGCTGGAGGAAAATGAGATCGAATACAATATTCCCCTGCCGGAGTTCAGAAGAGGTGAAAACTGGTCGCTTGGAGATAATACGACGATCGCCATGCTGATGGAGAACCAGGCGACAGGACACTGGTATATGCGTAAAGCACCGAAGATCAATGATGACATGACATACAGCGAAGATCCGGAAGGCAAGGAGATCCGGGTTTTCACAGACCTGGACTACAGGATGTCCCTGGAAGATCTCTATGCCAAGATGGCTTTGGCATATGGATCATTTGCATAAAAAAGCGGGAGCCCGGAATTACACGGACTCCCGTTTTTAATTTCAGCCTTTTATGCATATAGGATCATTTATTCGGCATTTTCAAAAATGATATAGGCAGACATTGCTTCTCCGCCGGAGGAGGATCCATCAGAAGCATCTTCTCCGTCCGCGGGTGCATCCGGAGCATCAGCTGCTTCCGCATCGGTGTTTTCCTGTGCCTGAGACATGGCTGCCAGCATTTCCAGTGTTTCCGTAAAATCCGGGATTTCACCGGTCATCGCCCCGTCTTCATGAAGGGTCAGCCGCATTCCGCTCGCAC
>JAFRKZ010000036.1 GCA_017431485.1 Parasporobacterium sp.
ATTTGGCGGCCATTTTCATGCGTTTTTAAGGAAGTTTCAATTTTGCATAATAATTTGGCGGCTGTTTTCATGCGTTTTTGAAGAAATTCATATTTTGCATGAAAAATCCAGACATTTTTTCATGCGTTTTTAAAGAAATTCAAATTACGCATGAAAAATCAGGGAAAAAAACCATGCGAAATAAAGAAAAACTAAAATCTGCATGAAAAACATAATAAAAAACTAATGCGAAAAAGGGAAAATAAAGATCCCGCAGGAGCGCGCCTGCGGGATCTTCTGATCTTGGTTCCTACATCTGATGTTTTACCGTGTCGTATTCATCTCCGTTCTTCCAGAAAGGGCATTCCCGGTAGCGGCCGGAGACCAGCCGCGCCATGTCGTCTTCATCCATATCGACATCGCAGAAATATTCTTCAAACTCTTCGTCGTACACATAGTACGCACAGGTTTCACAAAGGTTCATGACTGGAAATCCATAAAGATCTCTTTGATCTGTTTATATACTTCACCGCCCTTGCTGCTGCCGAAGGTCTTCACCAGAAGATTGTTCAGGGCCAGCTTGTCGTAGCTGTTCAGGATCGCTTTGTAAATGGAAGCATAGTAGGCGGAAGGAATGTTTCTGCCTTTCAGTGCAGTGCGGACTCTCTTGCGGTAGGATTCCGGAAGGGTTTCCACTTTTTCCGGGACCGGTTCAGCCGTTTCTTCCGGAGCAGCTGCAGGTTCTGCCGCAGCTGTTTCAGGCTGCGGTGCTGTCTCCGGTTCCGATGCTGCGATATCCTGCGAAACAGCAGCTTCTTTGCTTTCATCGGTCTTTTTCGAACTGCTTCGTCTGGATCTGCTCGAACGGCCGGAGCGAGTGCTTGCTGCATTGGCCGGCGCTTCCTCTGCGGAAGATCCGTTTTCACCGTCAGATCCTTTCTGCTCAGAACTGTCTGCAGCAGCCGGGGCGTCCGAAACAGCTTCAACTTCTTTCAGAGCAGGCGCTTCTTCTGCCGGCTTTTCAGCAGTTTTCGAAGAACGGCTCTTTTTCTTCTTTCCGGAACTTCCGGAAGAACTCTTTTCCGGGGCAGGCGCTTCGGGCTCTGCAGCAGCTGCGGTTTCCGGGATCACATCGATCTCCGCGGGAATGCTGACTCCTTCGGAATTATCAGCTTCTGTCGTAAGGAACACTTCTTCGGAATAGATCTCTTCAGCCGGAGTCTCTGCCGTTTCTGAAACAACTGCTTCAGCCTCCGGAAGAGCTTCCGGTGCATCCTTCGGCGCAGAAGCGGTATCCAGCTTGTATAAGGACTGTACATCCGGGTTGGTGATCACATTTCCCTGCTTGAACGTCACCAGGGCAGGGGGCGTATTGTGAGTCGGATTCTGGCCGGTGGATTTTCCGAGACTGCGGTTGAATCCGATCGAAGGCTGGCGGATGATCGTTACGCCGTGATCCTTCCAGTAATCAATCGCGCTGTCGTACCCGGTGTCTTTGCTGATGATATAGAACGGGCCTTCAAATCCGGCGCCGATGATATATCCCAGATGGGTGCAAAGCTGAAAGTCCAGATAGTTTTTGGCTGCACGCCGCAGCTTGATGTATTTGACCCTTGCGGCGGTCTTCATGATATTGACGTGCGTCTCAAAAGACATATGCTCTGACTTGACACTGTAGAAGATACAGAGCTCGTCATTTTCCGTGAGAGATGTCACGCCGGAGATCCCGGAATCGTGAACATTCTCGAAGTCCAGTAAGTAAATAGCCATAGTAGGGCCTCCTTTTGTATGCAAAATAACAGACCTTGCATATAGCAAAAAGACACTCATATACGATGAGATCCGGAAAATGATATTCCATAGAAGGAAAACGGGCGAGGACGGGCTCTGATGCTGTTAAATGCGGCTCTTTTGCTTCCCGGTGCGTCTTCAGACCGCACAGGACGGAACATGGTGCAGCCGGACACGTAAACAGCGCATGTTTTACAATAGAACGTAAGGAAAACCTGGTATGGCCTTTGCTTCAGACTGTCATGCGTAAGATGAAATACGAAAAGGCTGATGCTTTATGTAAGACATCTTCTGCAGCAGAAAGGCGAAAGAATTTGATCCATACAGGGTTCTGATCGATCCTGTGCAAAGCGTGCAGGTCACGATGATCCGGGCCTTCGATGTTCTCGGGATGCGTTCCTTGTGCAGTTCCGAAAAACATAAATACACGGCATTTACCGGAAAAGAGTTTCCTGGTTTTTCGTTTCCTTAAGTGAATGATCATGAGCGGAGATCATAATAATATATGAGAGATCCTGCTTAAAAATGCATTCTGCTTGTTTTCACCATAATACAACATGGGATAAAATGCAAGAAAATTTGACTTTGACGGGTTCTGACAGTATAGTAGGAACTGATAAAATTCCAGAAAGAAAAGTGAGTTATATGATGAAAAAAGTAATCTGTCTTCTGATCCTGATCTGTCTCCTGACCGGCGCGGCGGCACCTGTCTGCGTTTATGCCCATAAGGTGGATCTGGTGACTCTTCCGGTAAGCCTGGACGGCGGGCCGGTGGTACAGCTGACAGCCTATGAATCCAATTATGCCAATAACTACTATGTTTCCCTGCGGAACCTGGCGATCCTTCTGACAGGGTCTGCCAGCCAGTTCCGGTTTTACAACGATGAAGAGGGCTGTTACCACGTTGACATCGGACTTCCGTATGACCCGTCCCTGGAGCCCATGGACCGGCCGGACGGCGTGGATGAAGATGCGGAGATCCCGAAGGAAATGATGGTAAAGCGGGATCTGACGCCGACGCAGTCCACTTATATCGAAAACAGCACCTACTGGCTCCAGAAAAACGGGGAAGGCGCCATGTATTACACCTATGCGGATTACAGCATTGAAGATCTGTACATGAGCCTTCTGGATGTGCAGATGATGCTGGATCTGAACATTGTCTATGAAAACGGCGTATACAACATCATCACGGATAAGCATTTTCATATGAACCTGGACCGGCTGAACGAGCAGGGGTATTTTGATTATCTGCATGGCGTTTTGCTGGGCGATGCCACCACCGGCGAGATCTTCATGGAATGCAAGGGCGATGAGTCAGTGCCCATCGCCAGCACGACCAAGCTGATGACCGCGTTTATCGCGGAGCGGATGATCGAGCTGGGAAAGATCACCCTCGATGACCCGGTGGTCATTTCGGCCAATGCGGCAAGAGTTTCCCTGGCAGATGATTCCGTCGTGGGCATGTATGAGGGGGAAGTCACAAACGTCCGGGATCTGATGTATGCCATGATGGTAGCCTCCAGCAATGAATCCGCCCTGGCGCTGGCGGAATATATTGCCGGATCCCAGGAAGAGTTCGTAAAGATGATGAACGCCATGGCGTTCAGACTGGGGATGGATTCCGCCGTATTCTATAACCCTCACGGACTTCCGGAATATCTGAAGGGAGATGCAGTGGTCATGGTGGAAAACCATGCCAGCGCAGAGGATATGTTCAAGCTGGCCACGGCCATGATGCGCAAATACCCCGAGATCACGGAGTTCACCACGCCTGATGTGGTCTGGCTGGACAGCCTGTGGGCAGAGCTTTATGCCACCAATTCCCTGATGATCAATATGCCCGATGTATATGGCCTTAAGACCGGTACCACAGATGCGGCTGGAAAATGTCTGATCTCTTCCCGCACGGTAAATGTAAACGGGGAGGATCACGTGATCATTGCCGTTGTCCTCGGCGCGGAATTCAACAGCGACCGGTTCCAGGTATCGGAGCTGCTGCAAAAAGGCGTTTCCTTCTATCTGTTCCCTGAGACAGAAGAAACGCAAAGCCCGGAAGAAACAGAGAATACAGAGCAGGGCAACGAGACGCCGGCTTCATAGATGGCTGCAGGCGTCATGAAATATGTATTATATGAACGATTCAACTTTGGCAGTCTTTTGCCAAAGTTGTTTTTATATTTATAAAAAAACTTGTTGCATTACAGTTAACTGTGTGTTATAGTACACATAGAACAGATATAGCAAAAACTGCGCTTATCTGTTCGGAACGATAATGATACAAGGTGGTGATCGTATGAATATCAATAAATTTACGAAGAATGCTATCGAAGCGATCAATAACTGCCAGAAACTGGCAAATGAATACGGCAATCCGCAGATCGACTGCGAGCATCTGCTGTACGCGCTGACGGAACTGGATGACAGCCTGCTGCTGAAACTGATCCGGAAGATGGATATCGATCCGGAGGAATTCAAAGGCTCTGTGATGGCGCTGATCCAGAAGAAACCGAAAGTGCAGGGCGGACAGCAAAATATCAGTGTTGCATTAAATGATGTCCTGATCAATGCAGAGGATGAAGCCAAGGCGATGGGAGATGAATACATTGCCGTGGAGCATCTGGTACTTTGCATGATGAAGAAAGGCAGCAGGGAAGTGAAGAACCTGTTCTCCCAGTTCGATATCACAAGGGAGAAGTTCCTTCAGGCCCTGGCGCCGATCCGGGGCAACCAGAAGATCACGACGGACAATCCGGAAGCGACCTATGAAGCCCTTGAGAAGTATGGGCAGGATCTGGTGCAGAAAGCCCGTGAGCAAAAGCTTGACCCGGTCATCGGCAGGGACAGCGAGATCCGCAATGCGATCCGTATCCTGTCCAGGAAATCCAAGAACAATCCGGTGCTGATCGGTGAACCGGGCGTCGGCAAGACTGCTGTGGTGGAAGGCCTGGCACAGAGGATCGTAAAGGGCGATGTTCCCGAAGGGTTAAAGGATAAAACGATCTTCAGCCTGGACATGGGTTCTTTGGTAGCAGGCGCCAAGTACAGAGGCGAGTTTGAGGAGCGTCTGAAAGCAGTCCTGCAGGAAGTGAAGGAGAGCGAAGGCAGGATCATCCTCTTTATCGATGAGATCCATACCATCGTCGGTGCCGGCGCTGCGGAGGGCTCCATGGATGCCGGCAATATGTTAAAGCCTATGCTGGCAAGGGGAGAACTGCACTGCATCGGTGCCACGACCCTGGATGAATACCGCAAATATATCGAAAAAGACAAAGCCCTGGAAAGAAGGTTCCAGCCTGTTCTTGTGGAGGAGCCTTCCGTAGAGGATACCATTTCCATCCTGCGTGGGATCAAGGAACGGTATGAGAACTACCATGGCGTCAAGATCACGGACTCGGCCCTCGTGAACGCCGCTGTGCTTTCGGACCGCTATATCTCCGACCGGTATCTGCCGGACAAGGCCATCGACCTGGTGGATGAAGCCTGCGCCATGATCAAGACCGAGATGGATTCCATGCCGACAGAAGTAGACGAACTGAGACGCCGTGTGATGCAGCTGGAGATCGAAGAGACGGCACTGAAGAAAGAGACTGACAAATTAAGTATGGAACGTCTGGCAGAACTCCAGAAAGAGCTTGCGGAGTTAAGGGACGAATATAAATCCAAAGTAGCCCAGTGGGAAAATGAAAAGACAGAGGTCGAGAAAGTATCGGCCCTTCGAGCCAGGATCGAGGAGATCAACAACGAGATCGAAATGGCCGAAAGAAATTACGACCTGGATAAACTGAGCCAGCTGAAGTACGGAGAACTCCCCCAGGCTGTAAGAGACCTGGAAGATGCGGAGGCAAAACTGTCGGGCGAGGACCTTTCCCTGGTGCACCAGGCAGTCA
Organism: Parasporobacterium sp.; assembly: GCA_017431485.1. Lineage (GTDB taxonomy): Bacteria > Bacillota > Clostridia > Lachnospirales > Lachnospiraceae > RGIG5612. The sequence continues at coordinate 5,661 of JAFRKZ010000036.1, forward strand.
CGGACGAAGAGATCGCCAGGATCGTATCCCGGTGGACCGGCATCCCGGTGGCCAAACTGAATGAGACGGAACGGAACAAGATCCTGGGCCTGTCGGAGATCCTCCACAGGAGGGTGATCGGACAGAACGACGCCGTTACCAAAGTGGTGGATGCCATCTGGAGAAGCAAGGCGGGGATCAAGGAGCCGGGAAGACCCATCGGATCTTTCCTGTTCATGGGACCTACCGGCGTGGGAAAAACAGAGCTGGCGAAAGCGCTGGCGGAAGCACTGTTTGATGATGAGAGCAATATCGTCCGTATCGATATGTCCGAATATATGGAGAAGCATTCCGTCTCCCGTCTGATCGGAGCGCCTCCGGGATATGTGGGGTATGACGAAGGAGGACAGCTGACAGAAGCTGTGCGGAGAAGACCGTATTCCGTGGTCCTGTTTGATGAAGTGGAAAAGGCCCATCCGGATGTTTTCAATGTCATGCTGCAGGTACTGGATGACGGGCGTATCACGGATTCTCAGGGCAGGACCGTGGATTTCAAGAACACGATCATTATCCTGACATCCAACATCGGGTCTCAGTTCCTGCTGGAGGGGATCGATGAAGCGGGCGAGATCAAACCGGAAGCTTCCGAACTGGTCATGGAGCAGCTGCGAAGAAGCTTCCGTCCGGAGTTCCTGAACCGGCTGGATGAGATCATCATGTTCAAGCCGCTCACCAGAGATGATATCTCCAGGATCATCGGCCTGCAGATCAGTGAGATCAATAAACTGCTGACAGAGAAGGAATTAAAGATCGAGCTGACAAAGGAAGCGCAGGACCTGGTGGCAGACAGAAGCTACGATCCGGCATACGGCGCGAGACCTCTCAAGAGGTTCCTGCAGAAGTATGTTACGACGCTGGCAGCCCGCATCATCCTGGAAGGCAACATAAAGCCGGATGATGTGATCGAGATCTATGTGGATGAAAGAAAAGAACTGGCAGCCCGTGTAAAATAAAAAAAAGGCTGATCTACCTTATCATTATCAAAAGGGGGACGCTGCATGAAACAAACATGCGGCGTCCCCCGGTTCTTTTGCGGGTAAAGCTCTTAGCTGATGTGACTCTTTTTAACAGCGGTATAGATAAAAAAGGCGGGGATCAGGATACCGATCCCGAACTGCACCAGGAGATATCCGAAGATGATGCCGTTGAAAAAGGAAAGGATAACAGACAGAAGGCATAAGATAATGGCGATTTCAGGAAAACGGATGACAAGGGTGGAATTGATGCGCCTGCTGGAACTTCTGACGCCGCCGATCCCGGATATGATGTCCAGGATAAATCCGACACAGGCGCAGGCAGCACAGATAAACGTGAGTCCGGGAGAGGTACCGGGAGATCCGTATCGTTCCAGTACAATAAGGACCTGTTCGGCGATGCCTCCGGCTCCCGCCAGTATCATCAGGATGCTGAAAACAGTGAAAATGACACTTCTGGCAGTTCCCATAAAAACCTCTTTAAAAAAAATGTTAAATCTATTATAGTAAATGAGATATACTATGTAAAGATGTGGTTCACTGCATGGATATTTTTGAATATGCCCATCAGAACAGAATAAAGCAGGAAGCTCCGCTGGCTTCCAGGATGAGGCCTGCAACCCTGGATGAGTTCATGGGGCAGAAGCATATCCTGTCGGAAGGCAGCCATCTGTATCGTTCCATCAAAGCGGACAGACTGTCGTCTGTTATTTTTTACGGCCCCAGCGGGACCGGAAAGACAACGCTTGCCAGAGTGATCGCCAACCAGACCTCCGCAGACTTCCGGCAGATCAATGCAACGGTCGCCGGGAAAAAGGACATGGTCGAGATCGTGGAACAGGCGAAGGTCACCAGGGCCGGGTTCGGCCGCAAGACGATCCTGTTCATTGATGAGATCCATCGCTTCAATAAGGCGCAGCAGGACTATCTGCTTCCCTTTGTGGAAGACGGGACCGTGACGCTGATCGGCGCCACCACGGAAAACCCCTACTTTGAAGTAAACGGGGCTTTGATCTCCCGGTCTACGATCTATGAACTGAAACCGCTGGACAAGGAAGATATCCGCGCCATCATCCTGAAAGCTGTCTACGACAGGGAAAAGGGCATGGGCATGTATCATGCGGTGATCGACGACGAGGCAGCGGATTTCCTGGCTGATTTTTCCGGCGGCGATGCCAGGACGGCTTTGAACGCCGTTGAACTGGCAGTCCTTACGACGCCCCCGGAACCTGAGCAGGAACAGATCCATATTACGACCCAGGTGATCGCGGAATGTATCCAGCGCAAGAACCTCAGGTATGACAAAGACGGAGACAATCATTACGATACGATTTCAGCCTTTATCAAGAGCATGAGGGGATCCGATCCGGATGCAGCGGTGTACTATCTGGCCAAAATGCTTTACGCCGGCGAGGATGTCAACTTTATCGCCCGCCGGATCATGATCTGTGCTGCGGAAGATGTGGGATGTGCCGATCCCAGGGCTCTGCAGATCGCGGTGGCAGCCCAGCAGGCCGTGCATCTTCTGGGAATGCCGGAAGCCAGGATTCCCCTGGCGGAAGCCGTGATCTACGTGGCAGGAGCTCCGAAGAGTAATTCCGCTGTCATGGCCATCGACAAAGCAATGGCGCTGGTAGAGCAGACAGACATCCGGGAAGTGCCTTCCCATCTGCGGGACGGGCATTATCCGGGCGCTTCCAAACTGGGGCGGGGCCTGGATTACAAATACGCCCATGATTTCCCGGAACACTATGTGAAGCAGCAGTATCTTCCGGATGAACTGGAAGGAACGAAGATCTATGAGCCCGGAACACTGGGGTATGAAAAGAACATGAAGGAGCGGCTGGACCGCCTGAAAAACAGGAATGAGTAGTCTTTTGTATGATGCGCTCATGCTGGGACGCAACAAAAAGGTAGCCAATGAAGAATACCAGGTTGCATCCGGCAGAAAAGAGCAGGCATCGTTCCATGTGGAAGAAGAATACGTTACCATCTCCAACGTCATCTCGGATGGCGAATTTTCTGTACACCTCAGACAGGATGTGGCAGGATACATGGAGATCGAAGTTTTCTGCGATGATCCATTCCTGGTCTTCGACCGGAAGGTTCTAACGACAGACGAATTCACAGACGGGATCTTTGCGTTCAAGTTCATGGTGATCTCTGACCGGCTGCATAACGGAAGGAATTATACCTCCATACAGTTTCGTACCTCTTGTCAGAATGTGGTGCTTCCCGTGGTCGTCGACAACAAGATCCGGATCGGACTTGCAGGAGACAGCCCCAGGGAACGCTATCTTCATATCGCGAAGGAACTGCTCTCCCTGAAAATGGGAAAGACAGAGATCAGGCAGTGGATCGAATCCTCCCAGGAACTTTTGAATGAGATCCCGGGAGAAGATGAGGCGTCCTTATTCCTGATGCTCCTGAAGGCACAGGTGTATATCACTGCCGGGGACGATATCCATGCCAGAAACTATATTGAGCATGTCGGTACCCAGATCCCCAAGCTGGAAGAAAAGAATTACGATATTTACTGCTATTTTATCTATCTCGCCAGTCTTTACGAAGAAGTGGAAGGTGTGATGAACTTTGCCTGCTCCGACCTTCCGGTCCCGGACAGTATATCCCGTGGGAACCGGCAGCAGGGAAGGACGTCTTCTCCTTCCAATATCATGGACATGTCCGCCCTGCAGAAAGTGAGATGGGTCTATTCCCATAACCCCAGCTGGTGGATCCTGTTCCTTCTGTTCTATATGGATCCCGGATACGGCAATGATCCCATCAGGCGGCTGGAAGAGATGCGGGATATGTTCTACGACCTGGGATGCATAAGCCCTCTTATGTATCTGGAATCCCTGAAGATCCTGTCAAACTGTGCGAAAGCCATGAAGGAGACAGGACCATTCGAGATCCAGCTGCTTCATTTTGCCGTAAGGCATGACTGCCTGGATCAGGAACTGGCTGTGCGCGCTGCCCAGCTGGTCTGCAAAGAAGACGGCAATTCCCTGTCCCTGTCCGATGTCAGACTGGCGGTGGGGATCTTCCAAAATGCCTATGACCGGTTCGGTTCCGATGACGTCCTTGAGGCGCTTTGCCGTCTGCTGATCCGCGCGGAACAAAGAGAGATCTCCTGCCACCGGTATTTCGAGAAGGCTGTACAGAAAGGAAACACGGATGAGGAGGTCCTGAACTACTATATCTACACACTGGACCAGACGCAGATGGAGCAGATGGACAGCAAGGCAGTGAGGTCTTTTCTGGAGCATACGGAACTTTTGTATGAATACCAGGCTTATATCTATGCCAATATCATAACGAACCGGTATTACGAACCCAGGATCTATGAAGAAGCAAGGCCGGCGATCCTGCGGTTTGCAGAGTATCGTATGATCCAGGGACATAACGACGCGCTGATGGCTGTCATCTACCGGGATATCCTGGATGGAGGCTTGGTGTCCCAGGTCATGAAAGAGCATCTCTTTGAAGTAGTCTGCACGAAGGAAGTGTACTGTGACAACGACCGGATGAGCGCTGTCCTGGTATTTCATGATGAGCTGCAGGTATACCAGGAGAGCCTTCTCAGGAAGGGAAAGGCATGCATCAGGATCTATTCTTCGGATGCCGTCATTCTCTTTAAGGACGCCACAGGGAATCTTTATTATAACGTTCCTTATAAGATCGACCGTCTTCTGGAGACCCGGGAATACATCGATCAGTGCATCCGGGATGTCAGGATCAGCCCCTATATGCTGCTGAAGGAAACATTTCCGATCCTGAGGGCTTATAAGCCTCCGCTGGAGATCCTGCAGTATTTTACCTCCAACCAGATGGCAGGGCAGTTCAGAAAAAGCTATGAACAGGAACTGCTGACAAGGATCATCTCCTATTATGTCAAGAATTCCAGGGATGAAAAAGTCTATGACGAACTTCTGAAACTCATCCGATTTGACCTGTCCCCGGATACCAGAGGGCAGCTGATCCGGATCATGCTGGAACGGGATCTGATCGAAGAGGCTTACGAGCAGGTGCGCGAATACGGCCCCTGCGGACTTTCCCCCGAGGATCTGGCGCGGCTGGCCCATGGCTATATCGCTCTCAACGGCCTGGAAGAAGAACCGCTCCTGACTTATCTGTGTGAGAGCGGGTTCAATGCCGGGGGATTTGACGAAGATATCTTTGAATATCTTTACCTGCATTATAACGGCCGCATGGATCTTCTGATCGAGATCTACCGGTCCTGCAACGCCTATCATAAGGAGGCCGCGGCCATTGAGGAACGGATCCTCAGTAAGGCCGTTTCCACCGGGGAACATCCGGAGATCGTTTCCCAGATCTTTAAACGATATTATGAAGAAGGCGGCAGCAGAAAGGTCCTCAGCAGATATCTGGAATACCGGGCGGGTCTTTATCTGTACCGGCTCATGACACAGGATCAGGCGCAGCAGGAAGATAAAGACCTGGCGTTCTTCGATTATCTGGAAAAGGATCTGATGAAAGGGATCTCTTTCGGAGACGACTCCCTGGCAGCGTATCTTCTGTATCGGACAGAACTGGAAGATCCTGATGAAAGGCAGATCCGCACCATGGAACGGGTCCTTAAGGATCTGGTCAGAAGAGGGAAAATGCTGGAGGAATTCAAATTCTACCAGAAATATTTTGAGTTGCCTTCCACCCTGGCAAATAATATAATCATATCTGCGTTTTCAGAGGACGGCAGGGAAGTCCCCCATATCGCCTACAAAGTGACAGGTCCCGGACCCGCCATCTCAGGGGAGGAGGAAATGGAGGAGATCTTCCGCCGCTGCTATGTGAAATACTTTACGCTTTTCTATGGGGAAAAGGTGGTATTTTCCATGGGAGGACAGGAAAACACTGAAGTAAGGTACGCAGACCTGTCGATCCGGCGGGACGGCTCCATGTACGCCCAACTGGATGACCTGATCCGGATGAAGAGCCAGGGGGATAAGGACGGGTTCCAAAAGGCAGCCCGGGAATATTATATGAAGCAGAAACTGATCGAGAGATTGTTGTAAATGGCTGGAAAAGGATTAACGATCGGCATCGATTATACAGACCAGTACTGCCAGGCCTGCTATTACAGCGAACGGCATGGAAGGCCCGAGTCAGTCTCAGGAGGTACGGATGTTCTCAGATATCTGATACCTTCCGTGCTGTGCCTTGACCAGAACAGCTCCGAGTGGGTCATCGGCAATGCTGCCCTTCGGATCGAAGAGCAGGATGGCGTCCTTGCGTTCCGGGATCTTCTGAAACATGCGCGGGAGAATGATGCGGTCTTTACGGGAGAGCGGGAGTATACCTATGTACAGCTCCTGGCGGCTTTTTTCGGACAGCTACTGGAGTTTATCCGGATCCGTACTTCCGTGATGACGGTGGAGAGCATTACTGTTACCATGAAACAGACGGACCGGCTGACCAAGGACATCCTGGAGCAGGCCTTCGGGATCCTGCAGATCCCGGCATCCGGCATTAAGCTGTTAAGCGCCAGCGAGAGTTTCGGCTATTATATCCTCAATGAAGATCCGGGACTTTGGCAGGACGGGGCGCTGGTATTTGATTTCAGCTCGGAAGGGTTCTTCGTGAAGCAGCTCCATGTGCAGTTCCACAAAGACCAGCCGGTCATCTATGTAAACGACTACGATTTTTCCGCTGACTTTTCCGTGGACAGCCTGGCAAGCGAAGTGCTCCGGAACCAGATGGACCTTAAGATCTCCAACCTGTATCTGGATCTGATCTCCAAAGGGGAGAACGCAAGCGTCTATTTTACCGGGGAAGGATTTGACGAACAGTGGTTCCTGGCAACGCTCAACAGCATTTCCGGAAACCGCAGGGCGTTCAAAGGCAATAATATTTATGTAAAAGGCGCCTGCATTGCAGG